>PMSU01000035.1 GCA_003168255.1 Actinomycetota bacterium | reverse complement strand
CCCAGGCCGGCATCCAGGCAGCTCAGGCCGGCATCCAAGTAGGCCCAGTCCGACGCCCGTCCGGCGGCTGGGGCCAGAATGGCTTCAGGGATTACCGAAGCCGAGGAGGACTTGTGGGATTTGCGGCAAAAGTGCGCCGGACGCCGGGCCGGTTCGCGACGGGCGCGTTCATACTCAACTCGGGGATCGGCAAGTGGTCCGCCGACGACGAGACCGCGGCCCGGCTGCACGGCATGGCGGCGGGCACGTACCCGTTCCTGGCCAAGATGCGGCCAAAGGATTTCGCCCGGCTGCTGTCGGCCAGCGAGCTCGCCCTGGGCGCGGCGCTGCTGCTGCCCGTCGTTCCCGCTGTGCTGGCCGGCGCCGGGCTGACCGTCTTCTCAGCCGGTCTGCTCGGGCTCTACGTCCGCACGCCCGGAATGCACAAGGAGGGCAGCCCGATGCCCACGCAGCAGGGCATACCGATCGCCAAGGACGTATGGATGCTCGCCATCGGCGTCGGCCTGGTCATGGACGCGGTCACCGACCGGAAGAGCGACGGCGCCTGACCCGGCGACTCCGCGATCAGCCGCACGCCAGTGCGGCCCCGGTCAAGACGCTTGCGGGCTGTAGGCCCCGAGTATGTCGATGACGAAGACGAGGGTGTCGGTTCCCTTGATGCCGGCCTGCGAGTTGCCGGTGGATCCATACCCGTCCTTGGGCGGGATGGAAAGCATGATCCGGCTGCCCACGGCTTTGCCGAGCAGGCCGGTATTCCACCCTGGGATGACCTGGGTCGGCGATGCGCCGATCACGAAGCCGAACGGAGCACCGTCTGACCACGAAGAGTCGAAGACCTTGTCCGTGCGCCAGACGACGCCGACGTACTGCGCCACGACGTACTGGCCCTTGGTGATCGCCGGACCCGTGCCCTGGATCAGCGTCTTTGCGGCCAGGGTGGAAGGCGCTTTGCCGCTGTGCGGGATCGTGATGGTCGGCGCGGCGCCCGCCGCACTGGCCGTGACCGTCGGAAGCCCGTTACCGCCGCTGGAGACGGACTTCCCGGCGGCCGACGCGTCCGCGGCGAAGGCCTTGATCATGTCCACCACGAAGACCAGGGTGTCGGTCGGCTTCACCCCGCCTTGGGAGTTCCCCGCCTTGCCGTACCCGTCGGCCGGCGGGATCACCGCGAGCACCCGGCTGCCGATTTTCTGGCCCTTCACGGCGTCCTCGAGCCCAGGCAGCAGCTTGCCGGAGAACAGGGCGGGCACGGTTTTGAATGTGCTCTGCGCCAGCTTGTTGGTTGTCCCGCTCCAGATGTAGACGACGTAGTTGCCGACGAACGCGTCCGTGCTGGCCAGCGTGGGCCCTGTTCCGTGGATCAGGGTCTGCACGTCTAGTTTGCTGCCCGCCTTCACGGCGGGGATCTTGACGGCCGGCGCTTTGCCAAAGGTTCCGGTGACGGTTACCGCAGCGGCGGGGGCAGCTCCGCCCGACGAGCTACCGCAGCCCACTAGGGCAACGGAGGCAAGCAGAAGCGGAGCGAAAATAATAGCGAAGCGTCGCATAACCATCCCGGATTTGACTACATGGGCGCGGCCAGCCTACCGGGGTTGACGGAGTGGCGCGGCTTTGATGTACTTCCGGCCGCCTACATTCCGGCGATCAACTTCTCCACCCGCTCGTCCGTCGAGCGGAACGGGTCCTTGCACAGCACGGTCCGCTGCGTCTGATCGTTCAGCTTCAGGTGTACCCAGTCCACGGTGAAATCACGCCGCCTTTCCTGCGCGCGCTTGATGAACTCGCCGCGCAGCCGCGCCCGGGTTGTCTGCGGCGGGATGGATTTCGCCTGGAAGATGTCGAGGTCACGGACCGCGCGCTCGACCATCCCGCGCCGCTGGAGCAGGTAGTACAGCCCCCTGCCGCGGTGCACGTCGTGATAGGCGAGGTCGAGCTGGGCCACCCGGGGGGCCGAGAGCGGCAGGTCATGCTTGGCTCGGTATCGCTCGATCAGCTGGTATTTGGTGACCCAGTCGATCTCGCGGGCGACCAGCCCGAGGTCACCCGATTCGACCGCGTCCAGCGTCCGGCGCCACAGGGCGAGTACCTTGCGGGAGACCGCATCGCTGCCCCGCCGGTCGGTAAAGTCGGTGGCCTTGGCCAGGTACTCCCGCTGGATGTCGAGCGCGCATACCTCGCGGCCGTTGGCCAGCCGCACCTTGCGGCGCCCGGTCATGTCGTGGCTGACCTCCCTGATCGCCCTGATCGGGTTCTCCAGGCTCAGGTCCCGCATCACCGTGCCGGCCTCGATCATGCGCAGCACCAGGTCGGTCGAGCCGACCTTGAGCATCATGGTGGTCTCGCTCATGTTGGAGTCGCCCACGATGACGTGCAGGCGCCGGAACCGCTCGGCATCGGCGTGCGGCTCGTCGCGGGTGTTGATGATGGGCCGGGACCTGGTGGTCGCGGACGACACGCCTTCCCAGATGTGCTCGGCCCGCTGGCTCACGCAGTAGACCGCGCCGCGCGGCGTCTGGAGCACCTTGCCCGCGCCGCAGATGATCTGCCTGGTGACCAGGAACGGGATCAGGATGTCGGCCAGCCTGCCGAACTCACCGTGCCGTCCGACCAGGTAGTTCTCATGGCACCCGTAGGAGTTTCCGGCCGAGTCCGTGTTGTTCTTGAACAGGTAGATGTCCCCGGCGATGCCTTCCTCGCGCAGCCGCCGGTCGGCGTCGAGCAGCAGCCCTTCCAGGATCCGCTCGCCCGCCTTGTCGTGCGCGACGAGGTCCAGCACGTCGTCGCACTCGGGCGTCGCGTACTCCGGGTGAGAGCCCACGTCCAGGTAGAGCCGTGCGCCGTTGCGCAGGAAGACGTTGCTGCTCCGGCCCCAGGACACCACCCGGCGGAATAGGTACCTGGCTACCTCGTCCGGCGACAGCCGCCGCTGGCCGTGAAAGGTACAGGTGACGCCGTACTCGTTCTCCAGGCCAAAGATCCGTCTATCCACACCGCAAGGCTACGGCCTGTCGTGCCTCACCAGTCCACCGCTATGTACTTGGTCTCGCTGAATTCGAGCAGCCCGTGGTGCCCGCCCTCGCGTCCGATCCCGGATTGCTTTACTCCGCCGAACGGTGCCGCCGGGTCTGACACGATGCCGCGGTTGATCCCGACCATGCCAGCCTCGAGCGCTTCGGCGACCCGCAGGCAGCGGCGAAGGTCGCCGCTGTACAGGTAGGAGACCAGCCCGTACTCGGTGTCGTTGGCCAGGCCGATCACCTCGTCCTCCGCGGTGAAACGCACCATCGGTGCCACCGGGCCAAAGATCTCGGCGGCCAGGATGCCGGCATCTGAGGGCACGTCGGCCAGGACCGTGGGCAGGTAATAGTAGCCACGCCGGTCCGGCGCGCTGCCGCCCATCAGCACCTTGCCACCGGCCGCGGCCGCCTTATCCACCAGTTCGGCGACCTTCGAGCGGGTGTCGGAGTTCACCAGCGGTCCGATATCGGTGCCATCGTCCAGGCCCGGTCCCACAGCCATCTTGGCCAGCCGGGCGGAGAAGGCCGCAGTGAACTCGTCGGCGATCGCGTCGTGCAGGTAGAACCTGTTCGCGGCGGTGCACGCCTCTCCCCCGTTGCGCATCTTGGCGATCAGCGCGCCCTCCACGGCGGCCTCGATGTCGGCGTCCTCGAAGACGATGAACGGCGCGTTGCCGCCAAGCTCCATCGAGCAGTTCGTCACGGTCTGCGCGGCCTGGCGGAGCAGCACGCGCCCCACCTCGGTGGAACCGGTAAAGGACAACTTCCTGACCCGCGAGTCGGCCATCATCGCCGACACAACGGGCCCGGACGACGAGGTCGGCACCACGTTGACCACGCCGGCCGGTACCCCGGCCTCCTGAAGGATGGACGCCACCGCCAGCGCGGTGAGCGGCGTCTCCCCGGCCGGCTTTAGCACCACCGTGCAGCCGGCCGCGAGCGCGGGCCCGATCTTGCGGGTGGCCATGGCGGCCGGGAAGTTCCACGGCGTGATGAGCACGCTGACCCCGACCGGCTGAAGCTGGACCAGGATCCGGTTGGCCCCCGACGGCGCGATCTGCACCGAGCCCTCGATGCGGACCGCCTCCTCCGCGTACCAGCGAAAGAACTCGGCCGAGTACAGCGCCTCGGCGCGGGCGTCACGAAGCGCCTTGCCGTTCTCCAGGACCATCAGCCTGGCCAGCGATTCGGCTCGGTCGGTCATCAGGCCGAAGGCCCGTCGCAGGCACTCGGCCCGCTGCCGCGGCGGCGTGGCCGACCACTGCGGCAGCGCCTGGTGGGCGGCGGCCACCGCGTCAAGCGCGTCCTGCGCCGTGCCGTCTGCCACCTCGACCAGTACGTCCTCAGTGGCAGGATCGATCACCGGAAGTCGGCCGCCGCCGCGCCCGCCGGTCCATTCACCGCCGATCAGCAGGTCAGTGGGGGTTTCCATGCCGGTCAGGGTGGACAGGTTGGCTGTCACGCATCCTCCAGAGACAGGATGATCCGGGTGTCGAGCGGTACCAGGCTGCGCACGTCCACCACGCTACATTCGATGCCGTGCCGCTCGGCGAGCAGCCCGGCGGCCGCCGCCGCACGCGGAACCATCGCAGCCAGCGCCACGATGGTGGCGTCCGTCCCCTCCCTGACCACAGCCGCTCTGACCGGGCCGAACTCCTCCGCCGCGTCTCTGCCTGCCCTTTAGCGATCAGCGTCGGCACGCGCCGTTCGGATAAATTCATGTCTTAATTACTCCAGCCGCTGGTGCCGTCGCTGCACAGATTGGTTCGGCGATCTCGGGCCTCGGCACGGGCCCGGCCTTCGCCTCTTCTGTCGCCTTGTCGACTTCCGCGGCGGTGGGTCAGTACTGGTTCGTCACGAAAAGCTCTTCGGCGGGGAACCTGGTGAGGATCTCGACGCCATCGGCGGTGACCACGACCTCCTCCTCGATCCGGGCCGCGGACACCCCGTCAGTCGCCGGGCAGTAGGTCTCCAGCGCGAACACCATGCCCTGCTCGATCTCCATCGGAGCATCGAGCGAGGTGAGCCTGCTGATGATGGGCCGCTCGTGCAGCGCCAGGCCCAGGCCATGCCCGAACTGAAGACCGAAGGCGGTCTTCTCGTCGTCGAGCCCGATCTGCTGGGCGGTCGGCCAGAGCCTCGCCACCTGGTCGGTCGACACGCCCGGCTTGATGGCGTCGATCGCGGCGTCTATCCACTCCCGCGCCCGGCTGTACGCGTCCCGTTGCGGCTGGCTGGCGCGGCCGACGCTGAACGTGCGGTAGTAGCAGGTCCGGTACCCGTTGTAGGAGTGCATGATGTCGAAGAACGCCTGCTCGCCCGGCCTGATCATGCGGTCGGAGAAGTTGTGCGGGTGCGGGTTGCAGCGCTCACCGGACACCGCGTTGATGGACTCCACGTCGTCTGAGCCCATGTCGTAGAGCCGCTTGGCGGCCAGCGCCACGATCTCGTTCTCCCTGATGCCGGGCTTCAGCGCCTCGGCGATGTCCTGATACACCCCGTCCACCAGGGCGGCGGCGGTGGACAGCAGGGCGATCTCGTCGGCGGACTTGATCTGGCGGGCGTCCAGCATGACCTGCTGGCCGTCGCGAACCTCGATGTTGTTGCGCTGTAGCTCGAAGAGGGTAGGCAGCTCGGTGAAGTCCACGCCGATGGGCAGTCCGGCCACGCCGGCGTCCTCGAGCCTGCCCTTGATCTGTCTGACCGCACGCTCGGTCAGGTTCGACTCGGGCGGGGCGGCGCCGCGCATGGTGGAGTACGCCGCGAAGCAGTGCTCAGGTTGCAGCCACGGGCAGTACATCCGGTGGTGCACGGCGGCGGAGCCGAAGTCCCAGAGGAACAGCTCGCCGGTGCGGGTGAACAGCGCGTACCGGCAGAGCTTGTCCCTGGTCCACTCGCCGATGGCGACGCCGGTCAGGTAGCGGATGTTGTTGTTGTCGAACACCAGCAGGGCACCGAGATCGGTGGCCTCGAGCGCTGCCGCGGCACGGCGCAGCCGGTGCTCGCGCAGCCTGGCGAAGTCCACCCGCTCCTCGAAGTCGACGTTCATCCTGCCCGGAGCGGGCGCGCTGCGTGCCTGGCCGGCCGGGCGGCTGTCTGAGGTGGCCATCGGGACTCCTGGGGCTTGATGAAGGGCGCGGCACCACGTGTACAACCCGATTCAACGCCTGTCCGCCCGCGAGGGTCACGCCTGATCGCCCGCGACATCGTGTCCGGTGCGTGATCGTCACGTGCTTATGGCGAAATAAATTCACGCAATCGTTGCCTTAATGCGATTTTCGAGGTTGCCACTCACACTCAGGCGGATGGGCGCGCACCGGATCGTGCTCGCTGCCGCCGCAGTGTCGATCCTGATCACCTCCGCGTTGATCGCAACGCTCGTCGCCTTCGCCGGGCAGGCGCTCCATCAGGCGGTGCACCGTAAGCTCGCGGCGGCGGCTACGTCGATAGCGATCAGCGGCCCGGCGAACACGCGCCAGGCCACCGCTGATACCGCGACACTGCGCGCGGCCATGCGATCGGCCTTCGGCACTGCCGGATTCGCCTTCTACCGCGCTGACTGGTCAGGCCTGCTCCGCCTCCCGGCGCGATACGCCACGGCGAGCATTCCGCTGACGCAGGGCGCGGCTCTTGACGGGATCAGCACGCACGCGGTGCTGGCATCCGGAAGCTGGCCCGTCCCGCCCCGACCCGGGCAGCCCATCACCGCCGCGCTGCCCGCGACCGCCGCTGCGCTGCTGCACCTGTCCGTCGGGGATGTCCTGCTACTGCACGACCAGGTCTCCGGGCGCCCGGTGCGAGTGAAGCTGACCGGCGTGTTCCGGCCTCGCGCGCTATCAGGTCCGGCGGCGGCGTACTGGGGCCTGAATCTGATCAGCGCGAGCGGCGCCAGCACGGGGGGCGGCTTCACCACCTACGGGCCGCTGATCGTGAACCCGGCGGCCTTTGGCTCAGCCCTTCCGGTTAGCGAGGGCTCGTGGGTAGCCCAGCCGGTGACCGGGGACATCCAGGCCGGCCGACTCGCGAGGCTGGCCGCCAAGATCACCGCCGAGCGGCAGTCCCTGGCGAGCTCAGCCGACGCGTCCCTCGACGGGCTGCACATGACGACAGGGCTGCCTGCTTTGCTCAGCGGCATAGCAAGCAACCTGGTGGTGGCCCGTTCGCTGCTTGTCATCGGTGCTGTCCTGTTGCTGTTGCTCGCCGCGGTCACGCTGGCCGGCGTGGCCAGGCTGCTGGCCACTGATCGCGAAGGCGAATTCGCCCTGCTGACGGCTCGCGGCGGCTCGCGCTGGCAGCTGACCAGGCTGAGCGTCGCGGAGGCGATACTGCTGGCCGTCGTGGCGGCCGCGGTGGGCGGGCTGATCGGCGGCAGGCTGGCCGGGTTTCTCGCCCACACGGGACCGCTGCGCGCTGCGGGCCTGCGGCTGCCGGCGGTTAGCTGGGAGGTGTCCGGTGCTATCGCGCTGACCGCCGTGTTCGCAACCCTCATCACGCTGAGCCCGGCACTGCGCACGGTCGCGCCTGGTGCCGCACGGGTGCGGCGCGGCAGGCAGACGGCAATCGCAGGACTGGTGCGCAGCGGCGCTGACCTCGCGCTGCTGGGACTCGCCGCGCTGGCCGTCTGGCAGCTGCACCGCACCCTGATCGTCGCGCCGTCGGCGAGCGGCGCGATCGGCATCGACCCGGTGCTGGCGCTGGCGCCCGCCCTCGCGCTCATCGGCGGGACGATCATCTTGCTGCGCCTGCTGCCGATGGCGGCCAGGGCTGCCGACAGGCTCGCCTCCGGCGGCAACCGCCTGGTCTTCTCGCTGGCGAGCTGGGAGATCAGCAGGCATCCGATCCGGCAGGCAAGTGTCGCCTTGCTCGTGGTCATGGCGGTGGCTACCGGGACGCTGGCGCTGTCGGAGCATCAGAGCTGGGTACGTTCGGCGCAGGATCAGGCGGCATTCACCGCAGGCGCGGACGTCCGGGTAGACACCCCGTCGGCGATCACCCCGGGCCAGGCGGCCACGATCGGCACCGCGCCCGGGGTGCGCCGGGCCATGGCAGCCGCCCCGGTGCCCTCCGGCGGCTCCGCGGAGGTTCTCGCGATTGACCCGCGCGAGGCCGCTGACACGGTCCTCCTGCGCGGTGACGAATCGAAGCTGGCGGCGCCGGCCCTGTTTGGCGCGATCACGCCCGCCGGCCCCGCACCCGGCATTGCGCTGCCAGGCCATCCGTCCGGGATCTGGATCACCCTGAGGCTCGGCCCCGCATCGCTCCGGCTGGCGCCGGCCGCTGTCATCGTGTCCGTGCAGGACTCCGACGGCAACGTCTACCAACTGCCGGCGGGCACGCTCAAGGCGGACGGTCAAACCCACCTCCTGACAGCCGCCCTGGCGGCGGGGCGCCGCCCCGTCGGTGCCGCTTACCCGCTGCGCCTGACAGCGGTGACGCTGGACTACACGCTGCTGACGGCTCGCGCCAGCCAGGATGGCGTGCTCAGCGTGCTCGGCATCGGCGCGTCCCAGGCCGGTCCGCCGTCATCGCCCGCCAGGTTCGCTCGCGGCGTTGCGCTCGGCGGATGGACGGCTTCGGCGTCATCCGGCGAGCTCGACGGCCTCCAGGCGACCAGCGATGGGCTGACCGGACCCTCGGGACGGCCTGGGGTCACCTCATGGCAGACCACCGCGGGAGGCGCGCAGGAACTCTCCTTCGTTCCCGGGTACGGCTTGGCGGCAGGCCCGACCCCAGGCGCGCCGCCCAGTCCTGTCTACGGGCAGCTGGCGCTGGTCGAGAGCCAGACAAGCAAGACGCCCGTCTCCGCAATCGCAACCCGCGCCTTCCTCGACGCGAGTAACACCAGCGTCGGGTCTACCGTGCAGGTCCCGATAGCCGGCCTCATGCTGCCGGTGAAGATCGTGGCCGCCGTGACGACCTTCCCGACCGTCTCAGGGGGCAGCGGCGCGCTCATCGCGGACCTGGCGGTGATTCAGGACACCCTGGTGAGCAGGTCGGTGGCTCCTGTGCCGGTGACACAGTGGTGGCTGGCCACGGCGACGCCGCGCGATCCGGCTGACCTGGCGGGCCGCCTGCCCGCAGGCTCGGCGCTGACAAGCTCCGCCGGGCTATCGGCTGCCCTGCTCGGCGATCCGCTGTCGGCTGTCCCGCAGCAGGCACTACTCGCTATCGCCGCGGCCGCGGCGCTGCTCGCGATGGCGGGGTTCGGCGTGAGCATCGCCGCGAACACCAGCGAGCGGCGGGCACAGAGCGCTTTGCTATCCGCGCTTGGCGTGACGCGCCGCGCCCAGGCCAGCCAGCTCTGCCTGGAGGAATTCATGCTTAGCCTGCCCTGCGCCGTCGTCGGCCTGGCGCTAGGTGCCGCCATCAGCAGGCTCCTCGTGCCTGCCATCACCCTCACGGCGAATGCCACCCGGCCCGTTCCGCCGGCGGTCACCGAATTCGCCTGGCCGATGGCGGTACCGCTGGCTCTGGCCATTGCGATCGTGCCGGTACTCGTGGCGGTCACAACCGCGGCGCGGCGCCCCGATCCCGCCGCCAGGCTGCGCGCGACGGAGTCCGTATGAGCACAGCGGAGCCAGCATGAGACTGCGTCCTGGCACCCTCGGCGGCACCGGTGCGTCCGCGACCGCCGCCCTGGCGCTGCTCGTGATCGGCTGCGTGTTCGTCGCCGTAGCGGGCCCGAGGGCAAGCCTGGACATCCGTACCCGCGCCCTCCAGCAGGCGTTCGCCGCCGCTCCGCGGTCCGACAAGACCTTCAACGTGAGCGCAGACTGGGAGGAATTCACGCTGGCGTTGTCAACCGCGGCGCTCGCCGCCACTCCAACGTCGGTGCAGCTGAGCGACCTGAAAGAGCAGCTCGCGAACGATCTCGTTACCGATGGCCTGCCACTCGGCCCGCGCACCGCAGCCTGGGCCAGCCTCACCTCGGCCCTCAGCCCGGCCCCGAGAGCCGCGGCCAGCGCGCAAGCCGAGGCACCGCCGAAGGTGGAAATCCTCTACCGGGATCCGCTCGGACGCTATGCCCAACTGACAGCCGGCCGCTATCCGGGCGGCGGCCCTGCTGCCGGCCGCGCGGTCGATGTCGTGGTCACCCAGCAGACAGCTTCGCGATTCGCGCTCCGCCCAGGCTCCCGGCTGGCGCTGGCCACGCCCAGCAACGGCACGCTCAGGCTTGACGTTACGGGCGTCATCCGCCCTCGCGACCTGCGGTCCACGTTCTGGGCGGCCGACTCTACCGCCGCCGCGCCAACGCTCAATCCGCCGTCCCCCCGGTCGCCTTCGTACTGGGTTGGCGCCGTTTTCGTCGGCGCAGGCGGTATCGCCGCCGTGCAGAGCGCACTCGGCGTGCTGGACATGCAGATGCAGTGGCAATTCCCGCTCGGCTTCGGCCATGTTGACGCTGATCATGCACAAGCGCTGGAAGCGCTGCTGAATCGCACCACCGTGCAGACCCCGGTAATCCGCGGGGACCTGAGCCCCGCCGCGCCGACCCTGACCGCCGCGACCGGCGCCACCCAGGTCCTATCAGCCTTCCTGTTCGGGCAGGGCGCCGTGAACACCTTGCTATCGATGCTGTTCGTGGGCCTAGCCGTGATCGGCGCGGTCGGGTTGCTGCTCGCGGCCAAGATGGTGACGACACGCAGGGCGGCTGAGTACGCGCTGATGCGGGCGCGCGGCGCATCGCTGCGGCAGCTCACCGCGTTCACGCTGCGCGACACCGTATTCGCCGTCGTTCCCGCGGCGCTGCTCGGCGCAGCCGCCGCCGTCACGCTGACACCGGGCGGTTCGGCGCCGCTCGCCCTGTGGCTCGCGGGCGTGACCGTGCTCGTGGCCCTTGCCAGCCCTCCGCTGGCCGCCGCGATCCAGCATCGTCCGGTTCGCCATGGGGGCCTGGCAGGCACCGGGTACCGGACCGGTACCGGGTACCTGACTGGTACCGGGCACCGTACCGGTACGGGGCACCGGACCGGTACGGGGCACGGGACCGGTACCGGGCACCCAGCGGGCACAGCGAAGGTGTCGGGACAGTCGCTGCGCCGCTGGGTGGCCGAGATCGCGATAACCGCCGCCGCGGTGGGTGGACTGGTTGTGCTGCGCTCACAGGGCCTGCCGCCGGCTGGCGGGTTCAACGTCTACGCGAGCGCGGCGCCGGTGCTGGTCGCAATCCCGGCGGCCATATGCGTGATGAGGCTATATCCGCTGGCCCTGCGGGGCATGCTCCGGCTGTCCTCCCGGCGGGCGGGCGTGACGGGCTTCCTGGCCGCCGCCCGTGCTGGCCGTGCCTCGGCGGCCAGCACCCTTCCCGTGTTCGCCCTGGTGCTGGCGCTCAGCCTGGCCGCATTCGCGGGGATGGTCCGCGACACGGTAACCCGGGGCGAAGCCAATGCGGCCTGGCAGGCAACAGGGGCAGATGCCGTCATCAACGGCGGCCCGATGTCACCAGCTGCCGTCCGAGCGCTCACTGGCGTGCCTGGCGTGCAGCATGCCGCCGACGCCAGCGTGATGACCTGGACAATGCCCAACACCAAGCTAGTCACGGTCATAGTGGTAAATCCGGCCAGCTATGCGGCGCTGGTGGCGAGTACGCCATGGCCGAAGTTCCCCGTCGCGAAATTTGCCAAGCCGGCCGCCGGATCCGCTGCGGGGCCGGCGCCGGTCCTCGCGTCGCCGGCCGTGGCCGCTGTGCTAGGCGCTGGGAGTGCGCAACTGTCGACAAATCTGGGCTCTGCCCAGGTAAGAGTCGCGGGCGTACTGGCAAGCACACCAGCGTTTCCCGCCGGAGGCTCCTTTCTCCTGATGCCATCCTGGGCGGCCCCCGCCGCGCAGGGGTCGCTGCCGCCTAACCTCATGCTGATCACCGGCCCCCGGCTAGACGACAAGAGTCTGAGCTCGATCGCGCGCCAGGTGGTTCCCGGTGCGGAAATCACGTTCCGTTCGGCGGACGTGAAAGCACTTCGCGATTCGCCGCTGCCACGCGGTGCCTACCTGGCCTTCGGTGCCGGGCTCGTCGGCGCCACCGGCTTCAGCGTGGCTGTCTTGCTGCTGGACCTGGCGCTCGGGGCGAGAGAACGGGAAATGACGCTGGCCAGGCTCGCCACCATGGGGCTCGGAACCGGGCAGGCAAGGCGGCTTACCATGCTTGAGACCTTGCCAGCCGTGCTAGCCGCGGCGGTGGCCGGAGCGGGCTGCGCGTGGGCGCTGGTACCACTGACCGGGCCCGTGCTGAATCTGGCCGTATTTACTGGGTCTGCGGCGAGTGTGCCCGTCCGGCCGGATTTCACGGCGCTGGGTCTCCCCGTCGCCGGACTGGTGGCACTCTCCGTCGGCACGCTGCTCTTCCAGATCCAGGCGGCACACCGCAGCGGTGTCACGGCTGCGCTGAGGCTGGGGCAATGACGGAACCGAAGGGGGTAACGGGGATGGCAGCCGGGCTTGCCGAGCTTGGCGCGGAAGCCGCGCGGGCGCATGACCCCTACGGCGACGACGCAGTGATCGCCTGTGACAGGCTGGTGCGCATCTTCACCGCCGAGAAGATCGAGGTGCAGGCGCTGCAAGGCCTGGATCTGCTGGTGACGGCTGGCGAGCTCACCGCGATGGTGGGCGCGTCGGGCAGCGGCAAGTCAACGCTGATGAACATCCTGGCGGGGCTGGATACTCCGACAGCGGGCTCGGTGCGCGTCGCCGGCCATGACCTGGCTGCGATGGGCACTAGGCAGCGCCTGGCTTACCGGCGTACCACCGTCGGCTTTATCTGGCAGCAGACCTCGCGTAACCTGCTGCCCTACCTGACTGCCGAGCAGAATGTGACCCTGCCGATGCGGCTGGGCGGCAGCGGCAGGCGGGCGAGGCACAAGCGCGCCGGGGAGCTGCTCGACGTCCTCGGGGTCGCTTATTGCGCGGGCCGTAAGCCGGAGCAGATGTCCGGCGGCGAGCAGCAGCGGACGGCCATCGCGGTGGCGCTGGCCAACGCTCCCAAAGTGCTGCTCGCCGATGAGCCGACCGGCGAACTTGACTCCGCGACCGCGGCTGACGTGTTCGGCGCCTTGCAGAAGGCGAACACTGAGCTGGGGGTCACGGTACTGATCGTCACCCACGATCCGGCGGTGTCCTCGATGGTGCGCCGCGTCATCGCGATCAGGGACGGCAGGACCAGCACCGAGACGCTCCGCCATTCGACGACCGACGCCGACGGCCAGCTGTCTGATCACGCCGTGGAATATGCGGTTCTTGACCGGGCGGGCCGCCTCCAGCTGCCGCGCGAGATGACCGGGCCGCTCGGCATGCGTGACCGGGTCAGGCTAGAGGCCGAACCCGACCACATCGGCATCTGGCCCGATGCTCCGGGTACACGTCCAGGGGACAACGGGGAGACCGGGGACAACGGGGCGACCGGGGACGACGGATGAGCACGCCAAGGACCAGCCGCGAGGCGTCCGCCGATGACGCCGCAGCCAGCTTGGCCGGCCGGGGCACCGTGAGCGGCAAACACGAGGCGCCGATGGTGGCCGCTCACGACGTGACACGTACCTTCGGCAGCGGCTCAGCCGCGACCCACGCGCTGCGGGGCGTGACGTTCACCGTCGCCAGGGGGCAGCTCGTCGCCCTGCGCGGGCGGTCCGGATCCGGAAAAACCACCCTCCTCAACATCATCGGCGGGCTCGACTCGCCCGACGGCGGCCGCGTCCGTGTCGGCGGCAGGGACGTCACGGCGATGAGCGAGCGCGAGCGGATGAAGCTGCGCCGCACGTCGGTCGCGTTCATCTTCCAGTCGTTCGGCCTCATCCCGATCCTGTCGGCTGCCGAGAACGTCGGGATTCCGCTGCGGATCGCCGCAATGGCGCCCCGCGCGCGGGAGGAGCGGGTCCGGCTCATGCTCGACATCGTGGGCCTGGCCGACCACGTCAGGCAGCGCCCGGGCGAGCTGTCCGGCGGCCAGCAGCAGCGGGTCGCCATCGCCAGGGCGCTGGCCGGCAGCCCTGAGCTGCTGATCGCCGACGAGCCCACCGGGCAGCTCGACTCGGAGACGGGCAACCAGATCATGCGGCTGCTGCGGACCGTCGTCAGGTCAGAGGGCGTAACCGCGCTGGTGGCCACCCACGATCCGATGCTCATCGACCTTGCCGACACCGTCCTGATGCTGGAAGACGGCAAGATCGTCGAGAACTGACCCGTTGAGACCTGATCTGGACCCGCGCACGGCGTGAATGTGGCGTAGCCGCCCTTGGGTGGGGGGCAACGCCACATCCATACCCCCGGGGGACGGGGTGCAGCTCCCCGGTCGTCCGCGCGTCCAGTCCCGCCCGCAAGCCAGCCCTCGCCCGTAGCAGGAGCGGGTCTGCGAACTGGGCTGAGTGTCCCCTAGCGGGTCACCGGGGACTCCATCTGGTACCCGCGGCCCGCGTAGTCGAATCCGTCTAGCTCGAGCCGTTGCAGCGACGGGTCCTGCGGCGCAGCGTAGTACGCGCGGATCTCGGCTATCTGGCCGGTCCCGGGGTCGAATACGTACCACTCGATCCCCCGTAGGACGGTGCCTTCCCTGGTCTTGTAGTGAGTCCACTCGATCACCGCCTGGTCCGATTCCGGCTCGCAGGCGATCCGGTCGACGCTCCATGCCGAGCCCTTGGTTGCCACCGAGTTCGCCCATCTCTCGGCGATCAGACGGGCGCCCCGCCACGCCCCGCCGTACATGCCCGGCGGGAAGTAGTGGGTGCCGTCCGGAACGAAGCATGCCTCGATGCGGTCGACGTCGGCCTCGTTGCAGGCATCGAAGTAGCTGGTGATCAGCGCTCGCATGTGTGCGCGCTTCTCGCCGTCGCCCAGGTCCTGGTAGCTCACTGTCGCCTGCCTCCTGGCTCACCGGGATCGCCCCGGCGCGTGCCGTCAGTGGACGCTGCTCAGGCCGCCGTCGTCGAGGTTGAGCCCGGTGGCGGGGATCTCGCCGTCGCTGCGATGCGCGGGATACATGTCTCGATGATGTTCGCCGGGCCACCGCGTTGTCCACGAGACGTTCCGGTGGCGGGAACGGATGCCTTGCCGATCGTCCCGAGACCCGGCCACCCAGTTGGGTGAGCAATAGTCCTTGGGTTCGTGAGCCATCCAACGGCTGCCTGCTGACCGCGATCAGCCCCGGGCGAGGACTTGTGTAGTTAGCTGCCGCCGACGAGTCGTTCTGATCCTTCTCAGTCTGCGTGGAATTATCTCGCCCGAGATGACGGTGTGTCGTCTGAGGTGAAGCTGAGGGGCGGCGGGGTTGGCCCTGGCCCTGGTGTCTGACCGTTCCCCCGTTCCTGCTGGGTGGTCAGACTAGGCCGCTCAGTGTGGGAGCGCGGGCTCGCCGGAGTGGATTCCTCAGGGAGGGATTCCTCGGCGAGGTGACGCAGGACTCGTTCGTTGAGGGCGGCAAAGGTGTCGAGTTCGGCGGGGGTGAACAGGTCGATGAAATGCCGCGGACATTGTGCACGTGCTGGGCGCTGCGTCATCAATGGCGCAGGTGCCGGCGCAGGCGCAGGCGGAGCTGGCGGTGCACGTGCATGGAGGCCCGCCAGGCGCGGTCTTCGCGGGGGTCGAGCCAGTCCGGTTCCGTCGGCATCCGCCCATTCTACTCTTTTGGTTGATGCCTCAACCAAAAGAGCATATGGTTGAGGCATCAACCTATCGCTTGCAGCAGGAGGAGCCATGACCGTCCCCATCCCGAGTTCGCCGGCGACACCGACCGCGCTGGCGAGCTGTTCAGCATGAGCAGCATCAGCATCATCGGCGCGGGAACCATGGCCCGCATCCTGGGCACCCGCGCGCTCGACGGCGGCAACACCGTCGAGGTCATCGGGCCGTGACGCGGACAAAGCGGCCGCCCTGGCCAGAGCGCTTGGCGGCGGCGCCACCGCGGGAACGACCGGCAGCGCGCCAGCCGGCGACATCGTCATCCTCACCGTGCCGTACACCAGCGCCGCACCGGTCGTCAGCCAGTACGGGGACGCGCTGGCCGGCAAGATCATCATCGACATCAGCAACGCCTTCGATCCGGCCCGCACCGGCCTCGTCACCCCTGACGGCAGTTCCGCGGCACAGCAGACCGCCAAGGCCGCCCCCGCGGGCGCGCACGAGGTCAAGGCGTTCAACACCCTCTTCGGCCACGTCCTGGCCGCGGATCGGGCCGAGGGCCGCCCGCTGGACGTGTTCATCGCCGGCGACGACGCCGGGGCCAAGGCGCGCGTGTCATCGTTCATCGAGAGCCTGGCCCTGCGCCCGCTGGATGCCGGCGGCCTGAAGATGGCGCACTGGCTGGAGGGAGCGGGCCTGCTGATGGTCGCCCCGCTCGGCGAAGCCGTCAACGGCCACGACTTCTGGCTCGGCATCAACACGCTCCGCTGAGCGCGCCTTCCTCACCAGCCCCCAGGGCCACTAGATCAACGGCCAGACCATCCGCGTCAACGGCGGAATCATCTGAACGAGACAGGAGAAACACTCATGACCCAGCAGCAGCGTGAGGCGATCGCGAGCATGTTGCGCGCGTCACCGTTCAACCCGGCCGGCGACCTGCGTGAGCAGCGGCCGTTGTTCGAGAAGATGGTCACCGCCGCGCCGCTGCCCGGCGACGTCGTCACCACCGGCGGGCAGCTGGGCGGCGTGCCGGTCATCTACGTCGACATCCCCGCCACCACGACCGACGGCGTCATCATGTACTTCCACGGCGGGTTCTTCGCCATCGGCTCGGCAGCGGCCTCGGTCGGCCTGGCCTCAGACCTGGCGCGCCAGGCGCGCATGCAGGTGGTGACCGTCGACTACCGGCTCGCACCCGAGCACCCCTACCCGGCCGCGCAGCACGACGCCATGACCGCCTACCGGGCCCTGCTCGAGGGCGGCCAGGACGTCGCCCGGGTCGCGCTCGCCGGGGAATCCTCCGGCGCCAACCTGGCCGTGGTGACCCTGGCGGCCATCGGGCGCGCCGGCCTGCCCCAGCCCACGTCGGCGGTCTTGATGTCGCCGTGGGCCGACCTGGCCGGCGCCGGGAACAGCATCAAGACCAAGGCCGGCGTCGACCCGGTGATCACCGCCGCCGCCATCCGCGTGCGGGCCGAGGACTATCTCAACGGCGCCGGCGCCTCCGACCCCGCGGTGAGCCCGGTCTACGGCAGCCTGGCCGGCCTGCCGCCGCTGCTGATCCAGGCCGGATCGCATGAGATCCTCCTGGATGACGCGATCCGGCTCGCCGCCCGGGCCGCCTACGACGACGTCGCGGTCACCCTGGACGTGGTGCCCGGCGTGCCGCACGTGTTCCAGGCGTTCGCCGCCCTGCTGGACGAAGGCCAGGCCGCGCTGACCCGGGCCGGCGGCTTCCTCCGCGAGCACCTACCCATGGCCGCAGCCGAAACCGCAGGACGGCAGGATTGAGCCGCGCACAGGATCTGCACGGGCCGCACCGTGATCCTCACCGGCGCCACCTCAGGCATCGGCGCTGCCACCGCCCATGCCCCGCACGCGGCCGGCGCTCGTCCGGTGCTACCAGCTGGCCAGCCGGAAGAGCAGTGCTGAAGCACTACAGCCGGCAACCTGGCGCACGCTGAGCGCCGACCCGAGCGGGTCCGCGAGGAACTGCTGGCGCAGTTCCCGAAAGGAACAGATCGAGCCGCCCGCGCCTGGACGACTGCTAGGCCGGGCGGGTGCCGTGATAGGCCACCTGCGGCCGGAGCGGATCGCCCGGCGGGATCCGGGGGTGGTCGAACCGGGTCGTCTCCGTCAGCCCCAGCCGGCGCATGACGGCCTGGGACGGTTCGTTGAGGACCGCGGTCAAGGACCAGATCTCGGGCAGGCCCATGTTGTCGAAGGCGACGCCGAGCGCGGCCCGGGCCGCCTCGGTGGCGTATCCGTGGTGCCAGGCGTGCCTGGCCAGCCGCCAGCCGACCTCCATGCCGCCGGCGCCGGGCATGGCCGCCGGCAGCGGGTTGAGGCCGGTGAACCCGATGAACGTGCCGGTCGCGGCTACCTCCAGGGCCCAGAATCCGAACCCTTGCCGGTGGAAACGCGTCTCGATCATCTCGATCAGCGCGTTGCTGGCCGCGCGGTCCAGCGTATTCGGGAAGAACCGCATGGTCTCGGGGTCGGCGTTCAGCTCGGCGAACGGTGCCCGGTCGGACTCCTGCCAGCGTCGCATGATGAGCCGTTCGGTCTCCAGCCGATCGAATCGCACACTTGTCGTCATAGCTTGATCATGGGTAGTACGCGGCGTATGCCGCCAGCTTGGCCCATGATCTGGGAGGTTGGCCGTGGCCGTGCGCCGTGGCCGTGGCCACGGCGCGCTCGGGCTGGGCGGGCGCGGTGACCGGCTCTGCGGCGGGCTCGGTTCGGCGCCGAGAGCTCGGCGGCCGAGGGGCTCGGCAGCAAGAGCTCGGCAGCAAGGGACCAGCGGGCGCCGGTCTCCTCGGCAGCGTGACCTGGAATTCCCAGGAGAGCGTGCCGACCAGGGTGATCATCAGCAGCGGGATGAACAGCTCGGGGGTGGAGCGAAGGTAGCGACCGCGAGCAGGTAGTTCGCCCACAGCCGCATATCGTGGGTCGCGGTCAGGACGGCGAACGCCCCGGCCAGCAGGCCGGAGGCGGCCTGGGTGACGTAGAGCACTCGGCGCTTGTTCATCCGGTCCGCGAACAGCCCGCCGACCGGGCCGAACACCAGCATCGGCGCGAACCGCACGGCCGTGGTCAGCCCGAGCTGGGGTGCCGCCGTGGGGTCAGGTCCAGCACCAGGAACGACTGAGGAGATCATCCCGCGCTTCGGATACCGCACGGGCCCCTGCCGAGTCTGAAGCAAGCGGCCTTTACCTGACCGTCCAACGGATCGGTCCTCGCTTCGCTTTCTCGCGTCGATGTGGCTCGGGCCGGCTGCGTCAGGAGATGCTCGAAGAGAATGTGGCCGAGGATGTCGAGACCGGCCCGGCAGCTCCGTCCCAGGTGCAGACGCGGCCCCCATGGCCGCCACAGCAAGGAGATCCAGCATGACGAAGTATCTGCTTCTCAAGCACTACCGCGGCGCCCCCGAGGCCGTGAATTGCGTCCCGATGGACCAATGGACCCCGGCGGAGATCGAGGACCATCTGCAGTTCATGGCCGACTTCGCCACCCGCCTTGAGGGCACCGGAGAGTACGTCGACGGCCAGGCGCTCTCGCCCGAGGGCACATTCGTCCGGTACGACGGGGAGGGCCGACCGCCGGTCACCGACGGGCCCTTCGCGGAGACCAAGGACCTCATCGCCGGCTGGATGGTGATCGACGTCGACACCTACGAGCGCGCGCTCGCGCTCGCCGGCGAGTTGTCGGCAGCCCCCGGAGCCGGCGGCAAGCCGATCCACGAGTGGCTCGAGGTGCGCCCGTTCCTGAGCGCACCGCCGACGGTCACCGAGTGACCGGACCGGCCAGGGCAGCTCAGGTGATGGACGAACTGCTGCTGAGGCAGCTGACTCCTGCGGTGATCGGCGTCCTCGTGCGTCGCGGAGTTGACTTCGCGACGGCCGAGGACGCCGTGCAGGAAGCGCTCATCCAGGCCGCGATGACCTGGCCGGACCGGCAGCCCGCCGACCCGAAGGGCTGGCTGGTCACGGTTGCCTGGCGCAAGTTCCTCGACGCCCACCGCTCCGAGGCCTCGCGTCGCGACCGGGAGCAGCGGGCCCAGGTCGAGCCACCGCCCGGACCGACCGAGACCGCAGACGACACGTTGCAAATGTTCTTCCTGTGCGCCCACCCGTCCCTGACCCCGGCCTCCGCGGTGGCCCTCACGCTGCGCGCCGTCGGTGGCTTGACCACCCGGCAGATCGCCCAGGCCTACCTCGTGCCGGAGGCGACAATGGCGCAGCGGATCAGCCGAGCCAAACGTACGGTCGGTGACGTGCGGTTCGAGGAGCCCGGCAACCTGGCGACGGTGCTACGGGTGCTCTACCTGGTCTTCAACGAGGGCTACACCGGCGACGTCGACCTGGCGGCCGAGGCGATCCGGCTCACCCGGCAGTTGGCGTCGATGACCGATGACGAGGAGACCGCGGGGCTGCTGGCGTTGATGCTGCTGCACCACGCTCGGCGCCCGGCGCGGACCAGGCGCGACGGCAGCCTGGTCCCCCTGACCGAGCAGGACCGATCCCGCTGGAACACCCGGCTCATAGCCGAGGGCGTCGACGTCCTGCAGACAGCGCTGGGCCGCGACCGACTCGGTGAGTTCCAAGCACAGGCCGCTATCGCCGCCCTGCACGCCGACGCGCCGCGCGCCGAGGGGACCGACTGGGTGCAGATCGTCGGCTGGTACGACGAGCTGCTCCGGCTCACCGGCAGCCCGATCGTGCAGCTCAACCGGGCCATCGCTATCGGCGAGGCCGATGGCCCCGTGGCCGGCCTCGGGGCACTGGCAACCGTGGACCCTGGCCTGCCCCGCCACTCTGCCGCCTCGGCGTACCTCCACGAGAAGGCGGGCGACCTGCTGACCGCGGCACGGTTGTACGCCGACGCCGCCCGGTCCGCCCCCAACCTCGCCGAACGTGACCACCTCACACGACAGGCGGCACGGATCAATCACGCGCTGCGTGGGTGAGCCTGCTGGTCAACCCGTTCCCAGGTCACGGTGCTGTGGCACCACCGGAGTCCATGCGGCCCGGGAGCCAGCATCGCCATGGTATAAATCGATCGCCAGAATCGGCGCGGCGTGGGAGAGTCGCGCACCATGGGTGAAGTCGAGATCGTATCGGCCGCCGACGTCCTTCTCATGCAGGGTCTGGCCCAGAAGGTGACAGCCACCTGGCCCGAGCTGGTGAACACCGACGCGACGTTCGGCGAACTGGCCTGGATCTGGGGCCACGGCCGAACTGCCCATCGGCAGACCTGGAGGCGCGAGCTCTGGTTCGACGATGGCGAGCTGGTCGCCTGGGGCTGGGCGTACCTGCCGCACCTGGTCAGGCGCAGCGACGGGTCGGAGAAACACGTCGCCGGCACCTACCAGGCATACCAGGTCCACCCGGAGCGCCCAGAATTGCTCGACGAGGTCATCGAGTGGTTCGATGCCGTCGTCCCGCCCGGCAGCGACCAGACGGTGCTGGCAGGGGCCGCCGACGAGTTCGCCCTGGCTCGCTGGGCGGCGCACGGCTACGAAACGGATCCGGGGTCGCTCGGCGACACCGGGTTCTGGACCCAGCTCAACCGGCGGGACCTTGACACACTCCAGACGCCCTCGCTGCCTGAAGGCTTCCGCTTCCGCACCGCCGATGAGGCCGGACCGGAGGATGCCGCCCAGGCCCACATCGACGCGTGGCATCCCTCGACGTTCACGCTCGCCGCGATGGAAGACACCTGCGAAACGGCCACCTACCGCGGCGACCTCCACGTCCTGGTGCAAGCCCCGGACGGGACCATGGTCGCGTCAGCGATCATGTGGCTCGACGAGGTGAACCGCACCGCCGAGTTCGAACCGGTCGGCACGCACCGGGACTACCGACGCCAAGGCATCGGCAGTGCTCTCCTCCAACACGGGATGCTCCTCGCCCGCGAGGCCGGCGCCCGCGAGATGACTGTCGCCTGCCTCGGCGCTCCAGGGCATCCAAAAGCGAAGGGGCTCTACTACGGAGTCGGCTTCCGGGAGTTCACGCGCGACGCACCGCTCATCAAACGCGCAGGCCAGCTTCTGAAATGACGGCCGCGCCGACTTGCCCGGCAGCGAACTGCCGGGCAGCCGTCCAAGGTCAGCAGACGTCTTCGCCGCTGAGGCTGGCCGGGTCCCGTAGCGGCCCGCAAGCCCAAGCTCACCACCAGCCAGATCCAGCACGCCGCCAGCTGTACACGGACGGGCGATCACACCGTGGCCCAGATCGCCGCGCTGCTCGGCGCCAGCCGTCAGACCATCTACCGGGCCCTCGAGCCCCAGGCCGTCCTCGGGTAGCGCCGCATCCACCACGACTCCATCAGGTGACACGAATCCCTGATTCGCGACCCGCCGCGTCGCAATGAGACGTGCGCGCGGGCGGATCACCCGAGACGGATCCAGGTGGCGCGTGCGACACCAACTGCTTGTCCGTCGGTCGTGAATAGCGCAGAGCCAGCTAGCATTTTGCGGCCCTCTTCCGCCAGGCGCCAGCCGACCACGATATATGGCTTCCTCGCCCTGACTGGACCGAGCTGGCGGGCTGAGCGCCGGCCCAGCACGAATGGCGGGCCATTTGGAACGGCGTTCCCGAAGGCACCGATGCCTCCCGCGCAGTCGAGCGCTGCCCACAAGAACTCGGGCCGGACATGGCCATCTGATTCTGCGAGCGCCTCGTCGGGATGCCAGACATCAGCCGACAGCTCCAGCTGCCCGCGCAGATGGGTAACCCAGCCCGAATCGCACAACAGCGCCGGACCGGCGCCCACCGTCGAGTACGCGACGCGGCCCGCAGCCGTGGCACAGTACCTGATCGCCGACATCACCCGTCCAGGCTGGCACTCCCAGCCGACGCAGTAAAGGACAGGCACGGCAAAGGCGATCCCGCGAACTCCCTAGCCCCAGCAGTCAGCGCCATCCCATGCAGGTCTCGCGGAAGCCATCAAGTGCACCAACGATCCCCCTGGTCACCGCCTACCGCCGCCAGCGCATCACCGAATTCACCCACAAGCTGGCCGGCCGGGCCGCGTCGAGCACGGCGGTCCAGGAGGTGCGGCCCGGTTCCAGCGCGGCGATCACCGAGCAGGGCCAGCCCGGGATCATCTGCGCCTGCCCCTTGCCCCGCCCGCAGACGTGGCAGAAAAACCGCTCCGGGCTGGTGACCGCCCCTGGGCGCAGCCAGTTGCTCACGTCGACAGCCAGCATCGGCAGGTCCCGGTCTCGAGCTCGCGGGCGATCAGCGGGGCGCCCCAGAAGATGCCGATGATCGCGGGCGCGATGAGGACGATCACGACGCCGGCCACGTAGATGACCGGGTAGGGGCTGGTAGCGGCCAGCCGGGTGAGGAAGGCACTGGCCGTATCCCCGCAGCTGCCGCTGCGGCAGCCGGTGATCCCGCCGGCGGCGTACAGGCTGGCCAGGTGCGGCCCGGTGGCCGCGAGCAGGATCGCGAACGCGGCGAGCGCCGCGGCCCCGGTGATGGCCTGGGCGCGGAACTGCCGCCAGGTCAGCCAGATCATTTCTGCACCTCCAGGTGGCGGTTGCGGCGGCCGCCTCCGGCGGCCTGGCTCATGTAGGCGAGGACCAGGTCTTCCATGCTGACCCCGGAGACCGTCCAGGCGGGGTCGAGCACCGGGCCGCTGGTGCGGACCAGCAGCGTGGTCTGCACATCGGTGTGGCTGGCCGAGATGACCTGCTGCCCGGCCGGCAGGGTGTCCGGGTCCCGGCGCGGGCCAGTGAGCCGGTGGTGGGTGGCCAGCAGTTTCTCCACCGGCCCGGCGACCCGCACCCGGGAGCCGACCAGCACGACCAGGTAGTCGCAGACCCGCTCCAGGTCCGCGACCAGGTGGGAAGACAGCACCACCGACAGGCCCTGCTCGGCGACGGCTTCCATCAGGTCCTGCAGAAACTCCCGCCGGGCCAGCGGGTCGAGGCTGGCCACCGGCTCGTCCAGGATCAGCAGTTACGGCCGCTTGCCGGCGGGCATGGCCAGCGCGAGCTGGGCGCGCTGCCCTCCGGACAGCGTTCCCGGCACCGTTCGGGCCGACCAGGCCCACCACGTGCCGCCCGGGATAGACAGCGTGCAGTCGGCCAGCGCCCACAGCCGCCGGTAGCGCTTGCCGCTCCCCGAGCACGACGAGACCTACATCTACCGGCCCATGATCCATGTCATGGCCGCCCGGCTCGCCCGCAGCCAGTCCCGGGCGCGACCGCCCGCCCCTCACCAGCCCTGCTACAAGCCGCATGAGGCTCTTAAACAGGCTCTTAGCCCCAGCCAGCGCCGGCCGGCTCCTTGATGGTGGCGTTGAGCCGATTGAAGAGGCTGGTCGTGGCGATCATGAGGATGACGGCTGCGAGCCCCTGCTCGTCGTAATGGCGGGCGGCCTCGTCCCAGATCTCGTCAGGCACCGCATCTGCGCGGTCGCTGAGCCGGGTGGCGGCCTCGGCCAGCGCCAGCGCGGCCCGCTCGGCGTCGGTAAAGTACGTCGACTCCCGCCAGGCCGCTACCGCCCAGAGCCGCTCGTCGGTCTCACCCGCCTACTTTGCGGCGCGTGCGCCCGCGTCCACGCATGCGCTGCAGCCGTTGATCTGGCTCGCCCGCAGGTGGACCAGCTCAAGCGTCTCCGGCGGCACGCCGCCCGTGCTCGTGGCCTTGTACAGGCCATGGAGGCTCCCTTTCGCAGCCGGGTTCAGCTACTCAGCAGTTTGCGGACCTGGCTCGGGCCGGCCGCGAGGAGCAGGGTGGGCAGCCGCGGTCCGGTGTCGCGGCCGATGAGGAGCCAGTAGACCCGCGCGAAGAACGACCGCTGAGCGGCCTTCAGCTCTGGCGTTGGCTTCGCGTCCGCTGCGAGGCCGGCTTGGAGCTTCGGCACGGCGTAGACCAGGCTGGACAGCCCGTCCAGCGACCAGTGGGCGTCGAGCCCGGCCAGCAGCAGATCCAGCGACCTACGCTCTGGATCACTGAGCGAGCTCAGCATCTGTGTGTCTGGCTGTTCCCGCAGGCGGGTACGCTGATCGGCCGGCAGCTGAGTGTCCACCCAGGTCTGGGCGCGGTCCAGGCGGGGTCGGAGCTCGTCCAGCGAGCCCAGCGGATGGTCGGGGTCCAGGTCGCTGAGAATGCGCAGGGTCTGCTCCTGGTTGCCGGTAGTGATGTCGGCGACCGAAGCCAGGGTGCGGTAGGGCAGCGGGCGCGGAGTGCGGGGCAGCTCGCGTGCGGCCGTGCGCACGGCGCGGTCGTGCGAGTTGGCATCAGCGGCGCTGGCGGTACCGTCAGCGACCCTGCGCTCCAGCGCGTCCCACTCGTCGTAGAGGCGCTGGATCTCCTGGTCGAAGGCGATCGTGAAGGACTGCTGCGGCTTGCGGCGCACGTACAGCCAGCGCAGCAGCGGCTCTTCCATGATCTGCAGTGCGTCGGTCGGGGTCGGCACGCCGCCTTTGGAGCTGGACATCTTCGCCATCCCGCTGATGCCGACGAAGGCATACATCGGGCCGATCGGCTGCTGGCCGCCGAAGACCTCCTCGACGAGCTTGCCGCCGATGACGAAAGAGGAACCTGGCGATTGGTGGTCTACTCCGGATGGCTCGAAGAGCACGCCCTCGTAGGCCCAGCGCATGGGCCAGTCGACCTTCCACACCAGCTTGCCGCGATGGTGCTCGGCGAGCCGGACGGTCTCGGCGTGCCCGCACGCACAGGTGTAGGCGAGCGCGGTGGTGATGTCGTCGTAGGCCGTGACGGTGGTGAGATCACGTTCGCAGGCCGAGCAGTAGGGCTTATAGGGGAAGTAGCCGCGGGTCGTGCCGCCGTCGTCCTCACTGGCAGCCCCGGATCCTTCCGCTGCGGCCTCGGCGGCAGCCGCCTCAAGTTCGCCGATGGACCCCTGCTTCCTGGCAGCGGCACCCGGCTTGGCCTTCGTGCGGTAACGCCCGAGGACCGCGTCGATGCGCTCACGCTCACGCATGGCGAGGAGGATCTGCTCGCGGTAGGCCCCGGAGGTGTACTGCTCGGTCTGGCTGATGCCCTGGTACTCGACGCCGAGCCGGGCGAGTGCCTCGACCATCGGAGCCTTGAAGTGCTCGGCCCAGTTCGGGTAGGGGCTGCCAGCCGGCGCGGGTACCGATGTCAGCGGCTTGCCGATGTGCTGCGACCACGACGGATCGGCGCCGACAGGGACC
The DNA here is from genome assembly GCA_003168255.1 of Actinomycetota bacterium. Lineage (GTDB taxonomy): Bacteria > Actinomycetota > Actinomycetes > Streptosporangiales > Streptosporangiaceae > PALSA-505. The sequence goes on along the minus strand of PMSU01000035.1, from coordinate 39,699 downwards.
TTGCGGAACCGGTCGTAGTCGTCCCAGGACAGGATGTGCACGCAGCCGACATCGCGCCGCCTGAGCTCGTCCGCCACCAGGTGCGGAATCATGACCTCGCGCAGGTTGCCCAGGTGGATCGGCCCGGACGGGCTCAGGCCCGATGCCACGACGACGGGCTTACCCAGCCGGCGACCCTCCGCCTCAGTGATGACCTCGTCCGCGAGATGGGAAACCCAGTCAGCCTCGGTGCTGCGTTGCGCCACAGTCGGCACGTCCTTGCTCTGCTCAGTCATGACCTGTCCGCCTCCCCCGGCCCGCACAGGGGTTTGTCCTTAGATGTCGAGGGCGAATGTGCTCTCAAGCGGGGCGAAGCCTTGCCGTTGATAGAAGCGGATCGCGTCCTGGTTCGCGGTGTAGGCCGTCACTCGCAGTTGGACCGCGCCCCTGTCCTTGGCCCACGACTTGAAACGCCCGACGAGCCGCGCTCCGACGTTCTGCCCGCGCCACGGCGCCATGACGTGCAGGCTGACCAGATCTGCCCTGGCCGCGGTCCACATCACGGAGGCGGCGTAAAAGCCTCCGGTCAGGTGCCCGATGACGGTCCCGTCATGCTCAGCCACCAGGACGAGCATGTCCGGGTCGGCCAGATTCCCGGCCTCATAGTCCGCGGCATGCGCCTTCGGCCAGCCGGAGTTCCGCAACCGGTCACGAGCCGCACCGTCTTCCATGAACAGCGCAGTGCCAGAGGCCACCAGGCCATCGATGTCCGCCGCGGTCGCCTCGCGAACCGATACGCCCGGCGTACTGCTTCCCACGACGAGTGAGCGTATCCGGACCGGCCAGTGGCTTGTGAGGGGAGCCCACGTCGCTCAGGCCACGCGGGTAGCGCCGAAGCCTCCCGATAGAGGCGAACAATTGACCGCAAGGTCGTTGAGGGGTAGATGCAGGGCAGCGGCCAGCGCAACGACGGTGAAGAAGGCGGGCGTCGGGATGCGTCCTGACTCGATCTTCCGCAGGGTCTCCACGGAAACCCCAGATCTGGCAGCCACCTCGGTCATGCTCCGCTCGCCGCGAGCCGAACGCAGCACCGCTCCGAGCCGACGGCCACGGTCGCGCTCCTCGGGGGTAAGCATTGGCCTGACCATGCCATGATAATAATACCGGTATAGTTATCCCGCAAGCCGAGAAGGGGGCCGATCATGGTGGAACTGAAGACGCAGCGCGAGATCGATGCCATGCGCGCCGCAGGCAAGGTCGTGGCTGACGCCCTGGCTGCCGTGCGTGAGCACGCGGCCGTTCGCGTGCGGCTGAACGAACTGGACCAGGTTGCCCGAGACGTCCTCGCCAGGGCCGGGGCAACCTCGCCATTTCTCGGCTACCAGCCCAGCTTTGCATCTAGCCCGTTCCCCGCAGTCATCTGCACCTCCGTCAACGACGCTGCTCTGCACGGAATCCCCGGCCGGCGCCGCCTCGCCGAGGGCGATCTACTCAGCGTCGACTGCGGTGCGACCCTGCACGGATGGACCGGCGACGCGGCGATCTCCCTCATAGTCGGGGAACCGCAAGAAGCCGATGTGCGCTTGATCGAAACCGCGGAGAGCGCATTGCGGGCCGGCATCGCGGCTGCGGTCGTCGGTGCGAAGCTCGGCGACATCTCCGCCGCGATCGGCACCATCGGGCGCGCCGCCGGATACGGCATCAACACCGACTACGGCGGCCACGGCATCGGGCGCACCATGCACGAAGCGCCCTCGGTACCGAACGAAGGACGACCGGGCCGCGGGATGACACTCAGAGCCGGGATGACTATCGCCATCGAACCCTGGTTCCTTAGCGGCGGCCAGGACAGCTACCGCGTCGACCCCGACGGCTGGACCTTGCGCAGCGGTGACTCGAGCCGCGCCGCCCACGTCGAACACACCATCGCCGTCACTAACGACGGACCTCTCGTCCTCACCGCAGCCTGACCGAATCCGTCCCGGCAGTGTCCCCACTCCCCCGTCCCCCGTCCGCATCGGCCAGGACATGAAGGTTCAGCGGATGACTTAGCCAAGGCGACCTAGACCAGTCCGGTCGGAGATCTAGGCGGCGCGCCTTAGTAGTGGGGGGTTTCGACCCTGGTGGGGCGGACGGTGTCAAGCAGGTTGACTAGCTGCCCGGGCCCGGCCAGGATCTGAGCCGCCTGCACAGTGCCGTCCGCACTGACGGCGATCACGAACGGCGTGCCGGGGAGCTGCAGAGCGGATATGACCTGATTCTGGGGCTCGACCAGGACCGTGATGGGGTGGCCCAGGCCCAGCCGCTCCGGCCCTTCTGTGTCGGTGACCACCACCACGCCGTCGAGGCTGGCCAGGGTGTCCGGTTCGGCCCGCAGGCGGTCGGCTATGGTCAGGCAAACAGAGCAGTGCGAGGTAAGGATGGCGAGGATGAACGGGCCCGGCAGATCAGCCAGACTCATCTGGCTGCCGTCGGCCCGGCGCACCTCCAGCGGGGGGAGGGTGCTGCCTAGGGATGGCCCCATAGGCATCTGACGGCTGCTGAAGCCGCCGGCAGGGAGGGACTCCAGAGCGGCGGCAACCTTCCGGAGGACACCTGCCACGACCAGAGTCAAGGCGATGAACAGGACCCAAAGGCACACGACGACGGCGATCCACGGTGCGCTCACCCGGTCACCTCGCCGACCGGGCCGGCCGAATCGCCCACAGGTCTGCGCCTGGCGGATATGGCCCGCCGGACGATGAGCGTCTCGCGGACCAGCAGGACGAGTACGGCGGTGGTGGCAGCGGCCATCAGCACGGCTGCAGCCTGGCCCGGGGTGAGGGATGAACTGTCGTGCAATCCCCACCCGGCGGCCACGGTGAGCGGCTGTGCCGCCCAGAACGACACCTGGACCGCCATTACGGCCAGCACGGCGTTGACGATCACATGACGCCAGGTGATGTCCGACGAGGTCCTTCCCGAGCAGCCGCAGCTGAAGGTCCGGCCGCGGAGCAGGTTAACCGAGATGGCGCCCACGAAAACGGCCAGCAGGATCACCAGCAGCGCCGCCACCGGGCCGGTGCCGATGCCGACGACCAGCAGGGCGGCGCAGGCCAGTTCGGCCAGGGGAAGGGCGAGGACGAGGGGACCGAGGAGCCGCTCGGGCACCAGTCGGTAATTGCGTACCGCCAACCGGAACTCTCCCAGGTCGATCATTTTGACCACGCCGGCGTGCAGAAACACAGCCGCCAGGGTGAAACGAAACAACAGGGCCACCACGGTCATGGCACGGGAACGAGCACTCGAGCGATCATCAGTCCCTGCCGACTATCGCCAGGCCAGATGCCGTAGGCTCGCCCGGCGCAGCTCACCTGCGGCGGAGTCACCTTCGGGCTAATGGCAGCAGTTGCTGAACTTAGTCGGCGGGTGATCCAAACAGATTGGGCCACTTCCGCACGTGCCTTCGCAGTAGAAGCAGTACCCGACGCCTGTCGGTTTGCAGGGCGACCCGCAGCAGCCGTCGCACGGGTAGCAGGTGGACTCCCCACTGCAAATACCGGGCTTAGGCTTCCCCGTGTCATAAAAGGTCATCCGCCCTTTAGGCATCTGGCTTACTGCCCTACGCGAGCTGGCGTTCGCCGCAGGAGAGGCGAGGACGTCTCCTACGCTGGCTAGAGCCAGCGCTCCTACACTGCCCAGACTGGCCTTGCGCAGGAAGCTCCTCCGGTCGGTCGAACCCGGCTCGGCCTGATCGGCACGGCGCTTGGTCGAACGGTTACGTTTCATAACCCACCTCGGCTCCTTGCGTGACCCATCTATCCGCGATAGAACACGCTGAGACGATGGATGTCAAGGCTCCGAGTTGACTCATCAAAGGGTGCCAGGCCGGACATGCTTGGTGAGAGCGCGTATGGGATCAGCGACGGCGGCGTGTCACTGGTTTCTTCGCTCGGACCGCAGTGAGATCGGACATGTCGTGCGGCTTGGCGTGGTGGTAATGCCTTTGCTGACCATCGTGGCTGTATACGCGAAGGCAATGGATCTACAATAGGGCAAGATCCCAAACGAGCGATGCCCGAGCGGGCGCGGACTTTATGTATTTATCGCCGCCGCTATTCAACTAGTTGGGGTTGGACGGAACTGCCTGGCGGTCTCATGGCTTGTCCGGATTCGCTTCCTGGTCAGCTTAGCCAGGCGGTCCGCCGCACCCGCGGTTTCAGCCGCCGGCCACCACGTGTCGGTACCTTCATGCAGCCACGCCAGGGAGCCGAGGTGGACTGGAAGGGCTTCCGGGAGGAGGGATGATGGCGGTTATGATGTTGTCCACGGCGTTCACGGAGTTCTTCTCATTGCAGCACCCAATTGCGCTGGCACCTATGGGCGGATCGGCCGGTGGTGCGTTGGCGGCGGCTGTCTCTAACGGCGGAGGTCTGGGACTGCTGGGCGGCGGAAACGGGGATCTGGACTGGCTGGCCCGCGAGCTGCCGATCGTTGCGAATGGCACTGACAAGCCGTGGGGCGTCGGTTTCCAGAGCTGGGCGATCGACGTCGACACGGTCGAGCGTGTACTGAAGCAAAACCCGAGGGCAGTGATGCTGTCCTTCGGTGACCCCCGAGCATTCATAGGACCTATTCGCCGCGCCGGCGCGGCGTTGATCATCCAGGTCACCGACCTCGATGAGGCCAGGCAAGCGGTGGACCTCGGCGCCGATGTCATCGTGGCGCAGGGGACCGAAGGCGGTGGGCATGGCGCGCGGCGCGGGCGATCTACGTTGCCGTTCGTGCCGGTCGTGGTGGACTTGGCAGCACCGACGCCAGTGCTGGCCGCCGGCGGGATCGCCGATGGGCGGGGCGTGGCAGCGGCACTGGCTCTTGGTGCCGCCGGGGCGCTCATCGGGACTCGATTCCAGGCCACTGTCGAGGCACTTGTCGATCCCTCGATCAGCAAGGCGATCGTCGAGGGACGAGGGGAGGACACCGAGCGCAGCACGGTGCTTGACATTGCCCGGGGCTCCCGGTGGCCGTCCAGATACCCGGGCCGCACGCTCGGCCACCCGTTCCTCGATCAATGGCGGGGCCGCGAAGATGAACTCGCCGCGGACGCCGATGCCAAGCGGGCGTATCGCGATGGCGTGGCCCGAGGCGATCTGCCCCCGGCGCCGGTGTGGGCCAGCGAGGCCGTTGATCTCATCAACGACCTCCCGCCCGCCGCCGATCTTGTCGGCGCCCTCATTGCGCAGGCGCAGGACGCGCTGGCCCGAGCGGGAACGCGCTGACCGTCCCGGCGCGGCCGGCGCGCGGCGCGCCTGGCTAGCCTGGGGGCATGGTCAAGAACGTCGTGACGCTGCACGGCATGACGCGCCGTCGCAAGATCGGCATCGCGATAGGCACATGCTGTCTCGTGCTGATCGGGTTGCTCATGGCCATCGGACCGCCCCGCAGTTCATCGCCGGCCGCCGCTCCCCCGCCCATCGCGAAACACTTCAGGCTGGACGCCCTCGGGAGTCCGGGGCGAGAGGTATCCCTGAGCCAGTACGAGGGTCGCCCCGTCCTGGTCAATTTCTTCGCCTCCTACTGTGCGGTCTGCAGAAAGGAGACACCGATGCTGGCCCGGTTCTACCGTGCTCACCATGGGCAGGTCCCCATCGTCGGCATCGACGTGTCTGACACCGCTGCACCGGCACTCAGCCTCGTCGGCGATGCCGGCGTCAGTTACCCGATAGGCGCCGACCCCATGGCGGTGACCGCTTCGGAGTACGAGGTCATAGCACTTCCCCAGACATTCTTCCTCAACGCCGATCACCGCATTGTTCAGCGCGTTTTCGGCGCTATCACCCCGGCGGACCTGAGTACCGGGCTGGCCCGGATGCGCTGACCCCGCCGGCCCCGCTGACCCCGCCGGCCCCGCCGGCCCGCTGAGCCCGCGGCCCGCCGGCCCCGCGGCCCGCGGCCTGCGGCAGAAGGCTCCGGGGTCACGCCGGCGGTTCGGCCGGGTCAGCGGGTGTGCCCAGGCCGGACAGCGTGGCAGGCGGGACGGACGGGGGTTCCCACTGCGCGGCGGGTACCCGGTGTGGCGGCCGCCACGGGCGCTCTGCCTGCGGGCGGCTACCGTGCCGCGGTCCGGACCAAAGGGCGGGCGGCAGGTCGAGGAACCTGGCGAGCGCGTAAGCGGAAGCCTCATAGTTGACTCGCCAGCCGCGAAAATGCGGCCACGCGTCGTCGGGGGCGCGCTCGATGGCCCAGTCGGCCGCCTGCAGCCACGCCACCGCGTCGCCGAACTCTTCGCGGCTGAGGATCAGTGGGTCGGCTGGCTGCGGATCGTCTGGCACCGGCAGCCCGAGCGATTGCGCGAGCTTGCGGATCGCCGTGTAGCCGACCCGCAGCAGCGGCCTCGCCTCGGCAGGCGCCGACTCGGGGCAGAGCGCGAGGTGCAGCGCGGCGGCGTCGAGCACGGCAAGCAGCGAGATCAGCCAGGACGAGGCAGGGTCGGGAGACCTGAAGTAAACCAGGTTCCGGTAGGCGGTGTGGCTCTCCGAGACGTCGGCCGCCCACTCGGTCCAGCGCTCGTACAACCGCGGCAGGTACCCGACGTTGTCGATCAGCGCCTGCCTGGCCAGCAGCTCAGGGCCCCACGCAGGGCTGCCCGCCAGCGCCTCGAGCATGGTGACCAGGGTCTCCCGCCGGTTGAACGCCGCGTACATCACCGGCAGGTAGGCGATCATCAGGGCGACGACCGTCAGGCCGCTCGCGGCCGCGGCGAACACGATCGCAGCGGGCGCGCCGCCCGCCGGCACGGAGAACCCCAGGGTGAACACCGATGACCCCGAGGCACGCAGCGCCGCCGCCGGGTTGGCGCCGCAGAAGGGCAGCAGGATCAGGGCGAAACCGACCAGCAGCCCCGCCAGCCAGGTGCCAAGCAGGCATAGCAGGAACGTGGGGGCACCGGCCGCCAGGATCCGTTCCCGCACCGGCAGGTCCGAGACCCGGTCAGTGAACAGGCGGTATGCGCCAAGCACGCTCCGCGCGACAACGTTGGTAAGCACCGAACTCGTGCTCCGCGGCACCATCAGGTACTTGAAAACGCTCGAGCCGGTCCCGAACACCACGCAGATGCCCGCGACGAATCCGAACCAGGAGACGACGCGCACGCTAAGGCCCGATAAGGAGCACGCGAGACGTCCCGGCCAAGTCAGCTCCCGGAATCCGCTCCGGCCTCGTCGCCCGCATCGCCGGCTTTCTCGGCTGTGCCGCCGGCTTTCTCGGCTGTGCCGCCGGCTTTCTCGGCTGTGCCGCTGGCTTTCTCGGCTGTGCCGCTGGCTTTCTCGGCTGTGTCGCTGGCGGCGGCCGGCCTGGCCTCGGCGAGCAGAGCCTCAAGCCTGGCTCCGGTCAGCCGCCTGAACCTCCGGTGCTCGCCGGCCCGGTTGAGCACCGCCACCTCGAGCTGGGCCGCCGTGATGTCCGTGCCGTCGCCGTTCTCCTGGCCGCCGGTCAGCGCGCCGAGCGCGACGCCGAGCGCGGCCGCCAGCGTCATGCCCTCGGCGTACCGCTCCTTCAGCGCCGACGCGACCCGGTCCGCCTGCCCGCCCATGGCCACATACCCGTGCTCGTCGGCCACCGAGCCGTCGAAGGTGATCCGGTAGATCTGGTCGCGCTCGGCGGTCTGGCCCACCTCCGCGACCACGATCTCGACTTCGTACGGCTTGTTGCTCTCGGTGAAGATGGTGCCGAGCGTCTGCGCGTAGGCGTTTGCCAGGCCAAGGGCCGTGACGTCGCCCCTGTCGTACAGGTAGCCGTTGAAGTCGGCATAGCGAACCCCCGCCTTGCGAAGGTTCTCGAACTCGTTGTACATGCCCACCGCGGCGAACGCGATCCTGTCGTAGATCTCGCTGATCTTGTGCAGGGCGCGGGACGGGTTGGGCGCGACAAACAGGATGCCATCGGCGTACTGGATGACGATCGTGTTGCGGCCCCGGGCGATGTTCTTCCGCGCGTAATCCGCCTTGTCCTTCATCGCCTGTTCAGGCGACACGTAGAACGGCATACTCACCGTTGGTGTTCCTTTGCTCGTGTGGGCGGGGTGCCGGTCCCCGTGCGGGGGCGGGGTGCCGGTTAGCTGACAGGCGCAGCGCGCAGCGGCGCGGACGGCCCGTCCGGCGACCGCATCCGCTCGTCCACGACGGTCTGGGCGTACTCCCCTGACTCGGCATCGGGCAGCCGCCGGAACCCGTCGGCAGTCACGGTCGCCACTACCGGATATATCCGCCTGGCCAGATCGGGGCCTCCGGTGGCCGAGTCGTCGTCGGCCGCATCATAGAGAGCCTGCATGCAGGCGAGCACCGTGTCCTGCACCGGCATGCCCTCTTTGTAGAGCTTCTTCAGCGAGCCCCTGGCGAAGACCGAGCCGGACCCGATCGAGTGGAACAGGTGCTCCTCGTACCGCCCGCCGGACGGGTCGTAGCTGAAGATCCGGCCGGCCTGCGAATCCTCGTCGTAGCCGGCGAAGATCGGGACTACCACGAGACCCTGCATGGCCGCCGTCAGGTTTCCCCTGACCATGGTGGCCAGCCGGTTGGCCTTGCCCTCGAGGGACAGCGCACGGCCCTCCAGCTTCTCGTAATGCTCGAGCTCGACCTGGAACAGCCGGACGAGCTCGAGGCCGATGCCGGCCACCCCGGCGATGCCCACGCACGAGAACTCGTCGCTGCGGAACACCTTCTCGATGTCCCGCTGCGCGATCATGTTTCCGGCCGTGGCCCTGCGGTCGCCTGCCATCACGATGCCGCCATCGCAGGTGGCGGTCACGATCGTCGTGGCGTGCGGCAGGTCGGCCAGCGGGCCAGCGGCAACCGGGCCGGACGGGCCGTGGCCGGGCAGCAGCCCGGGCGCATAGCCGGATAGGAAATCGGTGAACGACGACGTTCCCGCGCCCATGAATGCCGCAGGGAACCGCCCGCCGCCGGCCAAGTCAGAACCCACGCGGATCCTTCCCGTTATCGGTGTCAGGTACCTGACCAGACCCTACTGGGTGGCAGTGCGGCCTCACTGCCCGCCCTTCTGTACATAGGACCTGACGAACTCCTCAGCGTTCTCTTCGAGCACCTCGTCGATTTCGTCGAGGATCGCGTCCACGTCGTCGGACAGCCGCTCGTGCCGTTCCTTGACCTCCTCGGTGCCGCGCGCCTCGGTCTCCTCCGCCTCCTCGCTGCGCCGCGTCGTCTGCCGCTGTCCTGGCGTGTCCTTTGTCGCCATCCTGGTACCTCCATTTCCCGGGGACCCCCGGGCTAGCAGGGCTCGTCCCGGTCCCTGCAGTCTCAACGCTATCTTCGCCCGGCGCCATCCCGCCCAATCCTCCGGGCCGGATAATCGGGTGACTGGATCAGTCTCGTCCGGTGAGCGCCGACACCAGATCGGCGGCGTTGCTGCACCGGTCAAGCAGGCTGCCCACGTGCGCCCGGGTACCGCGCAGCGGCTCGAGGGTCGGCACTCGCTGTAGCGACTCGCGACCGGGAATGTCGAAGATCACCGAATCCCAGGAGGCCGCCGCGACCGCGTCGGCGTACTTCTGCAGGCAGCGGCCGCGGAAGTAGGCCCGGGTGTCGTCGGGTGGCTCATACATCGCCCTGGCAATCGCGGCATCGTCGGTCAGCCGCATCATCCGGCCGCGGGCGATCAGCCTGTTGTACAGGCCCCGATCCGGTCGGATATCGGAATACTGCAGGTCAACGAGCTGTAGCCGGGGATGATTCCAGCCGATCCCGTCCCGCCGCCGATATCCCTCGAGCAGCTCGAGCTTGGCCACCCAGTCCAGCTCGCGAGAGAGCATCATCGGATCCTCGGCCAGCCGGTTCAGCACCGATTCCCACCGGTCAAGCACATCGACGGTCATGTCATCCGCCCCGGTGCCAAACCGGTCCTCCACGTACTTCCTGGCCCGCTCCAGGTACTCCATCTGGAGCTGCACCGCAGTCATCCGCCTGCCGTCCCGCAGCAGCACCAGGTGCCTGCACTCGTGGTCGTGGGAGATCGCCCGCAGCTCCGCGATCGGGGCCTCCACGGCCAGGTCCCCGTCGAGGAACTTATCCTCGATCATCGCGAGCACGAGCGCCGTGGTGCCCAGCTTGAGGTAGGTGGAGATCTCGCTCATGTTCGCGTCGCCGATGATCACATGCAGCCGCCGGTACTTCTCCGGGTCGGCATGCGGCTCGTCCCGCGTGTTGATGATCGGCCGCTTGAGCGTGGTCTCCAGCCCCACCTCGACCTCGAAGAAGTCGGCCCGCTGGCTCACCTGGAAGCCCTCGCCCCTGCCGTCCGCGCCCAGTCCCACCCGGCCGGCTCCGCAGACGACCTGCCTGGAGACGAAGAACGGGGTCAGGTGCCGCACGATATCGGCGAAGGGTGTTGCCCGGCGCATCAGGTAGTTCTCGTGGCAACCGTAAGAGGCGCCTTTATTGTCCGTATTATTCTTGTACAGCTGAATGGCGGCTCCGCCCGGCATCTCGCCAGCGCGGGATGCGGCCTCGGCCATCACCCGCTCCCCCGCCTTGTCCCAGATAACCGCGGCAAGCGGGTTCGTGCACTCGGGTGCTGAATATTCCGGGTGCGCATGGTCCACGTACAGCCTGGCGCCGTTGGTCAGGATGACATTTGCCAGGCCGAGGTCTTCGTCGGTCAGCTGAGAGGAGTCCGCCGCCTCTCTGGTCAGGTCGAACCCCCTGGCGTCGCGCAGCGGGTTCTCTTCCTCGAAGTCCCAGCGGGCCCGCCGCGCCCGGGCCGCGGTCGCGGCCTGGTACGCGTTGACCACCTGGGAGGAGGTAACCATCGCGTTCGCGCCTGGCTGGCCGGGCACGGAGATGCCGTACTCGGTCTCGATGCCCATGACCCGCCGCACGCTCATGACTAGAGCCTAGCCGCGGCAGCGAGCGCAGGACGGCAGGCGCGGCACGCTACAGGTACTGACCGGTGTTGGCGACGGTGTCAATGGAGCGGCCCGCCTCCGTGCCGCTCTTGCCGGACACGAGCGTCCTGATGTAGACGATCCGCTCACCCTTCTTGCCAGAGATGCGAGCCCAGTCGTCCGGGTTCGTGGTGTTGGGCAGGTCCTCGTTCTCCTTGAACTCATCGATGCACGCGGCGAGCAGATGCGCGACACGGAGTCCTTTCTGACCAGTCTCGAGGAATTCCTTGATTGCCATTTTCTTCGCCCTGGCCACGATGTTCTCGATCATCGCACCGGAGTTGAAGTCCTTGAAGTACAGGACTTCCTTGTCGCCGTTGGCGTAGGTCACCTCGAGGAACCGGTTGTCCTCGGTCTCGGTGTACATCCGCTCCACGACCCGCTGGATCATGCCTACCACGGCGGCCATCCGTGACCCGCCGTGCTCGGCCAGGTCGTCGGCGTGCAGCGGCAGATCCGTCAGCACGTACTTGGAGAAGATGTCCCTGGCCGCTTCCGCGTCCGGCCGCTCAATCTTGATCTTGACGTCTAGCCGGCCCGGCCGCAGGATGGCCGGGTCGATCATGTCCTCCCGGTTCGAGGCACCGATCACGATCACGTTTTCCAGGCCCTCGACACCGTCGATCTCGCTCAGCAGCTGGGGCACGATCGTGTTCTCCACGTCGCTGGATACCCCGGAACCCCTGGTGCGGAAGATCGAGTCCATTTCGTCGAAGAACACGATCACCGGCATGCCCTCGCTGGCCTTCTCCCTGGCCCGCTGGAATACCAGCCTGATGTGCCGCTCGGTCTCGCCGACGTACTTGTTGAGAAGCTCAGGGCCCTTGATGTTCAGGAAGAAGCTCCTGGCCTCCTCTGGCTTACCCGCCTTACCCGACGCGCCCGGCTGCTCCGTGTCGCCGGTGTCCGGCGCCTCGGCGGAGCCGCGTTCGGCAGCAGCCTTGTCTGCGGCAGCCGCGGACCTTCTCGCGACCTGCTTAGCCAGGGAATTCGCGACGGCCTTGGCGATGAGGGTCTTGCCGCAGCCGGGCGGGCCGTAGAGCAGGACGCCCTTGGGCGGGCGCAGCCGATGCTCGCGGAACAGGTCGGCGTGCAGGTAGGGAAGCTCGATCGCGTCGCGGATCTGCTCGATCTGCGGACCGAGGCCGCCAATGTCTGAGTAGGTGAGGTCGGGTACCTCTTCGAGGATCAGCTCCTCGACCTCGGCCTTGGGAATGCGCTCGTAGACATAGCCAGAGCGCGACTCAAGCAGCAGCGAGTCGCCTGCCCGCAGCTTGGCGCCCAGCAGCGGCTCCGCCAGCCGCACGATGCGCTCCTCGTCGGCATGCGAGATCACCAGGGCGCGGTCGCCGCCGTCGAGGATCTCCTTGAGCATGACGACCTCGCCGGCCGTCTCATAGCCCTGGGCGATCACCACGTTGAGCGCCTCGTTCAGCACGACCTCCTGGCCGGGCTTGAGCTCGTCGAGGTCGACCGCCGGGCTGACGGTGACCCGCATCTTGCGGCCGCCGGTGAATACGTCCGCGACACCGTCCTCGCAGGCGCTGAGAAAGACGCCGAACGCCGAGGGCGGCTGGGCCAGCCTGTCGACCTCCTCCTTGAGCGCGACGATCTGGTCGCGCGCTTCCCGGAGAGTGCCGGATAGCCGCTCGTTCTGGCCGGTTACCGACGCGATGCTGGTTTCGGCCTCGCGCAGCCTCTCCTCGAGCAACCGGACGTGGCGCGGCGAATCCGCCAGCCTGCGGCGGAGCGCGGCTACCTCCTCCTCGAGGAAGGAGATCTGCGTCGTGAGGCCGTTGACCTCATCGTCATGCCGCGCACCGCGCGCACTGTCGTCGCGAGCACCCATGTTCCCTCACCCCCTTCCGAGAGCTGATTCTCCTAGACCCTACCTATCCGCGGGCCGGTCCTAACATGGCGCGGCCCCCGTGTTGGGATTTCTCACGTCACGATAAGGAAACATTCGGGACGTATCCGTGATCAGGTCAGGACGGACTAGCCTCCGCGCCAGGGCCGCTCGAGCCCTTGGCGGGACGCCGTCGCCGCGGCGGCGGCGTTACCCCGTCGGCGAGCCGGCGAGCCGTGACGACGAACCCGGTGTGCCCGATCATCCGGTGCTCGGGCCTGACCGCGAGCCCTTCCACGTGCCAGCCCCTGATCAGCGACTCCCATGCCGAGGGCTCATCGAAGCAGCCCTGTCCGCGCAGGGTCTCGGTGATCCTGGACAGCTGCGTGGTGGTCGCGACGTAGCAGCAGATGAGGCCGCCCGCCGCGAGCAGGCGAGCAGCGGCGTCGGCGTGTTCCCACGGGTCCAGCATGTCCAGGACGATGCGATCGAAGGTTTCGCCAGCGGCCTGCAACTCGGCCTGGGCCTGGGTCAGGTCGCCGACGGTCAGCCGCCAGGCCGGGTGCGGCCCGCCAAAGAATTTCTCGACGTTTCTCCTGGCCACGTCGGCGAAGTCGGGCCTTCGCTCATAGGAGACGACAAGCCCGCTGTCGCCGACCGCGCGCAGTAGCCAGCAGGACAGCGCGCCCGACCCGGCGCCGGCCTCGAGCACCCGGGCGCCGGGGTACATGTCGGCGAACGCCACGATGTGGGCCGCGTCCTTGGGGTAGATCACGGCGGCACCGCGGCCCATGCCCAGGGTGAAGTCGGCGAGCAGCGGCCGCAGCGCCACATAGGGAGTGCCGCCGGAGGAATGCACCACGCTGCCGTCCGGCCCGCCGATCAGGTCGTCGTGTGCGAGCGAGCCGCGGTGGGTGTGGAAAGACTGGCCATCGGTGAGGGTAACTAGATGCTTACGGCCCTTGGGGTCGGTGAGCTGGACCTGGTCTCCTGCGCGGAGCGGACCGCGGCTCTGTCGGTTCACGCCCGCCAGGGTAGCGGTGGCGGGCGCCGGGTGGCGGTCAGCCGCTAGCGAACGCGTGATCCAGGTCCCGGGCCGCGAGCACCCCGAACACCTTGCCGGACGGCTCCACGAGCAGGTACTCCGACGCCGGCGACTTGCGCACGGCCTCGAGCAGGGCCATCCCCGACAGGTCAGCAGGAAGCACCAGGCTCTCGTCCAGGCTCCGCGCCAGCGAGCCGGCCTCGATCCACGGCCTGCGCTGCGGCGGGGTGGCCATCACCGCGGATTCGTTCACGATCGCGATCGGCTTGTCCTCGTGGTCCACCACCACCAGCGCGCGGGCCTGGGCGGCATCCGCGCGCCTGATCGCCTCGGCTAGCGGCAGGCTTGCCTGGATCGGGATGGCCCGCCTGGCGAGCTGCCGCGCCTGTAGGCTCGGCAGCTTCTCGCGGATCTTGGTGACCTTGATCGCCTGCCCGGCGCCGAGCCACATGAAGGCGGCGATGACCGCCAGCCACGCGGCATCGAACACTTCGTCGGAGTTCCTGTACCTGGCGAACAGCGCGAACGGCACCAGCAACAGGAGGGCCGCGAGGACGCGGCCGGTCCAGGCCGCGCCCAGGGTGGCGGTGCCAGGGCGATGGGTGATCTTCCAGATGCCCGCCCGCAGCATCCGGCCGCCGTCGAGCGGCAGTCCCGGCAGCAGGTTGAACAGCCCGACTAGCAGGTTGGCCCACATCAGCTGGGCAACCAGGATCTCGGTCGTGGTGCCCGCGGTGACCAGCTTGGTGAGCCCGAATCCGGCCGCGGCGAGCAGCAGCGAGATCGCCGGGCCGACCGCGGAGACGAGGAATTCCCTGGCCGGGGTCTGCGCCTCCTTTTCGATCTCGGAGAACCCGCCGAGCGGATACAGCAGGATCCGGCGAACGGGCAGGCCGAACGCTCTGGCGACCACGCAGTGACTCAGCTCATGCACGAGCACCGATGCGTAGAGGAGCACCACGAAGGCAGTGGCCACCACGTAGCGCATGGCGCCGTGCTCGGACTGCTCCAGGCTGTTGGCGTAGAGCAGGATGAAGGCGCCGGCGACAAGGAACCAGTACGGCGAGATATAGACGGGGATTCCGAACGGGCGCGCGATCACGATGCCGGGCTGATGCTCACGCGGCTGCGGGGAAGACCGTTCGGGCGTCATACCTGCCACACTTACGATGTTACGCGATTAAGGATGGGCTGGGGTGACAGGCGCGCGCCCAGGGACCGTCTAGTCAGGCAAAGCCGCGCGGTTGTCGGTGGCCTACCCTACGCTCCCTCACGTGGGCTACCCGCAAGCAGCGCCGCAGCAGGCGGCGAACCTAGACGTCACGCCGGCACCGGGCGAGGAGCAGCCGCGCGCACCGGCGATCTCCCCGTCGAGAGCCGGCGACTTCATGACCTGCCCGCTGCTCTACAGGTTCCGGGTGATCGACCGGCTGCCCGAGCCGCCGAGCCCCGCGGCCGCCCGCGGCACGCTGGTACACGCGATCCTCGAGCGGCTGTTCGACCGGCCTGCCGCCGAGCGCACGCCGCAGGCGGCTCGCTCACTGCTCGGCCCGCAATGGGACCGGCTGGTAGCAGAGTCTCCCGAGCTCGCCTCCCTGTTCACCGACGAGGACGGGCCAGGGCCCGGGCGCGACGCCTGGACGGCTGAAGTGATCTCGATGCTCGACCGTTACTTCACCATGGAGGACCCCACCCGGATCGAGCCCGCCGAGCGCGAGCTGTACGTGGAGACCACGCTGGAGTCGGGCCTGCGGCTGCGCGGCTACGTGGACAGGCTCGACGTGGCGAGGGGCGGCGCGGTCCGCGTCGTGGACTACAAGACCGGCACCGCGCCGCGCGAGGAGTTCGAGGCCAGGGCGCTGTTCCAGATGAAGTTCTACGCACTCGTGCTGTGGCGGATCCGGGGCGAGGTGCCCACGCTGCTACAGCTGATGTACCTCGGCAACGGCGAGACGCTCAGGTACCAGCCGGACGAGGCGGACCTGCGGGCGACCGAGCGGAAAATCCAGGCGCTCTGGCTGGCCATCGAGCGAGCCAGGGACTCGGGCGACTGGCGGCCGCGGCCGAGCCGGGTATGCGACTGGTGCGCGCACAAGCCCATCTGCCCGGCGTTCGGCGGCACGCCGCCGCCGCTTCCGGTAGCCGCCGCCGGCGCGCCCGGCGCGGTACCGGCCACGCCCGTCCCGCCCCCCGCCGAAACATGAGCGAAACATGCTCGCCATCTAGCGTAATCACGGTGGAACACAACCCCATTACGCTGCGGGCGTGGCGGACATTTTCGACGCATACCAGCCCATTGAGGCATGGGACGAGATGTTCGCCGGGCCAGGGCAGCCGCGCCCCGCGTATGACGCGCTGATCGCGGCGCTACAGCCGATGGACCCGGCGGAGCTGCGATTCCGCGCGGACCAGCTCGCCCGGGTGTTCACCGACCGGGGCGTGACTTTTGACTTTGGCGGCGAGGAGCGGCCGTTCCCGCTTGACATGATCCCGCGGGTGATCGACGCGGTCGAGTGGGATCTGCTCGTGCGCGGCGTCAAGCAGCGCGTGCTCGCGCTCGAGGCTTTCCTGGCCGATGTCTACTCTGGTCGCCAGGTCTTCGCTGACGGCGTCGTGCCCTGGCGCACGGTGTTCACTTCGGCTGGGTTCTGCCGCGAGGCATCCGGCCTCGTCCCGCCTAACGGCGTTCGCGTGCACGTCGCGGGCATCGACCTGATCAGGGACGAGAACGGGAAGTTCTGCGTGCTCGAGGACAACGTGCGCATCCCGTCCGGTGTCAGCTATGTCATAGAGAACCGCCGCGCGATGACCAACACGTTTCCGACCCTGTTCGCCGAGCAGCACGTGAACCCGGTAGATGAGTACCCGGTCAGGCTGCTCGCGGCGCTTCGCGCCGCCGCTCCGTCTCCGGCCAACGACCCTGTCATAGTCGTGCTGACTCCCGGCGTCTATAACGCCGCCTACTTCGAGCACACGTTGCTTGCCCGGCTAATGGGCGTGGAGCTGGTCGAGGGGCGGGACCTGTTCTGCTCGGGCAACCGGGTCTATATGCACACCACCCAGGGGCGTCGCCAGGTGGACGTGATCTACCGGCGGATCGATGATCACTACCTCGATCCGTTGCACTTCAGGCAGGAGTCCGCGATCGGCTGCCCGGGAATCATCAACGCCGCGCGGGACGGCAACGTGGCCATCGCCAATGCGGTCGGCAACGGGATAGCGGATGACAAGCTGCTCTACACCTACGTTCCCGACCTGATTCGCTACTACCTCCATGACGAGCCGCTGCTCGGCAACGTGGAGTCCTACCGCCTGGACGACCCGGACATTCGCACCTGGGTGCTCGAGGAGCTCGACCGGTTCGTGCTCAAGCCGGTGAACGGCGCGGGCGGCGTCGGCATCGTCATCGGGCCGATGGCCGACGAGCAGACGCTCGCCGAGCTGCACGGGACGGTCGCGGCCGACCCGCGCGGCTGGATCGCCCAGCGTCCGGTGGCGCTGTCCACCTCACCCGTGCTCATCGATGACCGGCTCGCGCCTCGGCACATCGACCTGCGGCCCTTTGCCGTCAACGACGGGACCGACGTCTGGCTGCTGCCCGGCGGGCTCACCCGGGTGGCGCTGCCGGAGGGCACGCTTGTGGTCAACTCGAGCCAGGGAGGCGGGTCGAAGGACACCTGGGTGCTGGACGCCGACACGGGGCCATCGGCCGCTCAGCCGGCCGGCCCTGGGCAGCCGGTCGACCTGGTCGCGACGATACGGGCGCCCGGCTTGCCCGGCAGCATCGCGGCCGACAGGCAGAGCGGACCCATGCGGGGCTACGAGCAGTGAACACCGGGCTGCTGAGCCGGATCGCCGAGACCCTGTACTGGACGGGGCGCTACATCGAGCGGGCAGACGATACCGCGCGCATCATCGACGTCTACATGCACAGGATGCTTGAGGATCCGCACGCTGACGAGGATGCCGATTGCCGCGGGCTGCTGGCGATCCTCGGCGTCCCGTCGCCGGACGGCCAGCGGGCGGACATCGGGCTGGCGCTGTTCAAGCTGGCCTACGACGCCAAGAGCCCCAGCGCCGTTACCGGCGCCGTGCTCGCCGCGCGAGCAGGCGTGCGCGGGGTGCGCGGGGTGGTCTCGAGCGAGATGTGGGAGTGTCTCAACGTCACCTGGCACGGGCTGCCGGCCCAGCGCAGGTCGGCCGAGCGCATCGGCCCGCACGTCTACCTCCGATTCGTCAGCGAGCGTGCCGCGCTGTTCTTTGGGCTGGCCGACTCTACGATGAGCCACGACGATGCCTGGCGGTTCCTGGTGCTCGGTCGCAGCCTTGAGCGAGTCGACATGACGGCCAGGCTGCTGCTCGCGCGCCTGTCGGGGACGCAGTATGAGCTCGGCTGGTCGATGCTGCTGCGCGCCTGCGGCGCGCACGAGTCCTTCATCCGCACCCACGGCTGGGCCAGCGAGCCGCAGCGGGTCACCGAGTTCCTGCTGCTCGACAGGCTTTTCCCGCGCTCGGTGATGCACGCGCTATCGACCGCGGAAGAATGCCTCACGGCGATGGATCCCGGCCCCGAACGGGCCGGTGATGGCAACCCGGCACGAAGGCCTATCGGGCAGCTGCGGACCAGGCTCGAGTACGCCGATCCAGGGGGCCTGGCGGGTCAGCTTCCCGAGCTGCTCGGCGCCCTGCAGGAAACCTGCGGGCAGGCAAGCGACGCGATCACGAAGCGCTACTTCCAGTACGCTGCACCGGTCACCTGGGTGCAGGAGGGCTGAGCATGGGCTGGCGCCTTGAGATCCTGCACACCACCAGGGTCAGCTACGCGGGCGCCGCGCGCGCGTCCTACAACGAGGCGAGGATGACGCCGCTCGCGCTGCCGACCCAAACGGTCCTGGCGACCAGGATGTCGCTGGGAACTCCCGCCCCGATCTGGACCTATCAGGACTACTGGGGGACAACCGTTACCTCGTTCGATATCCAGGAACCGCACGGGGAACTCACGGTGCGCGCCCATGCCACGGTCGAGACCGGGTCGCCGCTGGTACCGGCCCGGCCGCTGCCATGGCTCGAGCTGCGCGATCAGGCCGCCCGCGGGTCACTGCTCGAATTTCTCGCTGCTACGCCCCGGACCACCGTGGACAGCGAGGTCGCCGCCTCGGTGGCCGAGCGGGTTTCCGGCGCGGATCCGCTGGAGGCCGCGGCGGAGATCGCCAGGTGGCTGCGCGAGCGCGTCAGTTACGTGCCAGGCGCCACCGAGGTGCAGACGAGTGCCCAGGAAGCGTGGGATAAGGGGCAGGGAGTCTGCCAGGACCTCGCCCATCTCACCGTCGCGCTGCTCCGCGAGGCCGGCCTGCCCGCCCGCTACGTCTCCGGGTACCTGCACTTTGATCCGGCGGCGGAGCCGGGCCATGCGGTGGCCGGCCAGAGTCATGCCTGGGTCGAGTACTGGACCGGCGAGTGGGTGGCGTGCGACCCGACCAACCTGGCGCCTGTCGGGGAACGGCACGTGATTGTCGCCCGCGGCCGTGATTATGCGGACGTGCCTCCGCTGAAGGGCATCTACCACGGTGCGCCGAGCGTCGCGCTCGAGGTCACCGTCGAGGTCACCCGGCTCTGATGGTCAGGCTGCGGCCAGGACGCCCAGTCGCCGGTCGGTGGTGAGACGGCTGCGCGACGTGCCGACGTACGAGCCGGACGTCGGCGCCACGTCGCCGTAGTCGCGGCCGGTCGCGACCGTTACGTAACCACTGCCCGCCCGGCGGCCGTTACATGGGTCGAACGCGACGGCGACCGCGTCCTGCGCCCGCGCTACCACGACCTCGACCCAGGCGTGGGTGCCGCCCTGGCCGAGCAGATGGCCCGAGACGTATCTGGCCGGCAGCCCGACAAGATGGCACAGCGCGAGCATGACGTGCGCGGAGTCCTGGCAGACCCCGCGGCCGCCGGCCAGCGCCTCGGCGGCCGTAGTCGCCACCGATGTGACGCCGTACTCATACGTGATCGCGGAGTGGACGAGGTCACAGATCCGCTCGGCATTCTCGAGCGGGGTACCGGCGCTCCCGGTCAGTTCGCCGGCCAGGTCCCGCAACCGGTCGTCGGCGGCGGTGAGCCGGGTGGGCCGCAGCAGGCCCGGGGAGTGCAGCGCCGTTGCCGGGAGCACGGTGGGCCCGTCGTCGCGGACCCGCTCGACCACAGCGGCGAGCCGGAACTCGACGGTGCGCGCCACCCGATCGGCGCGCAAAAAGGCGACAACGTTGCCGTTGACGTCCCGGCGCAGATAGCGCTGGGCAGGAGCGCCTTTTACCTCAAGCTGGTGCGCGCGCCGGTACTGGCTGCCGTGACGAGGGCGAGGCACCACGACCAGCCGCTGCCGCAGCGACTCCACCGGAGCCTCGTACTCATAGCGGAAGCTCTGCTCCAGGATGTAGGTCACGCGCCCAGCGGCCTCAAGGTCCAGCCCGCTGTGATCGAGCAGTGGTGCGCTGAGCACCTCGGCGCTGAGCATCATCGGCTCACTTCCTCTGCTTGGACCACCATCTGCTCTAGCTGCGGACCGCCAAACGTCGTCGCCATGGCCGCATCCGATGCGTCGCGTCCCCGGCCGATCACGATGCGCCCCTTGCGGCGCATGTTGTTGCGGGGATCGAACGTCCACCACCGGTCACCGAGCCAGACTTCCATCCAGGCCGCGAAGTCCATAGGCGCCGGGTCTGGCGGAACGTCCAGGTCGGGCAGGTATCCGAAGACATAGCGGGCCGGAATGTTCAGCGCCCGGCAGAACGAGATCGCCAGATGGGTGAAATCGCGGCAGACCCCCCTCCCGGCCGCGTTGACGTCCGCGGCTGTCGACAGTGCGGTGGTGCTGCCGTACTGGAACATCAGGTGGCTGTGGACGTAATCGCAGATCGCCTGAACCCGGCCGTAGCCAGGGGAAAGCCCTCCGAACCGGGACCAGGCCTCGTCGCCGAGCACGTCGGGAAGGCAGTAGCGGCTGGGCAAGGTGTAGATCAAGGTGTCGTCAGGCAGCTCGCCCGGTGCGCGCTCCCGAGCGCCGGTATCGGCGTCCTCCGCGGCATCCGGCACAGTGGCGACCGCGCTGTAGCGGAACCTCGACTTGCCAGCGGGCAGCACCGCGCGGGCACAAGGGTTGGCGTACAGGTCGGTATAGGTGTGGATCGCCATTAAGGGCTCGGGCGACCACTGCTCGCCCTCGAGGGCAACGTCCGGCGACTTGCCCGGTTGTACCTGGAAGATCACCGGCGTGTCGATCGCTGCCACATAGATGAAGTCGCATCCGATCTGTATCCGCCGCGACCCCATGGCCCCATCCTCCTCGCGAGATGTTTCTCTGCGGTTACGACACGCGGGACGGCCTGTGTAGCGTCCCGCGGCAGACCCGTCATGTGCGGCCATCACCGGCGGTCCCATCGACGGCTCTGGCATTATCCATGGCTGCTACACCACGAAGGGGACGAGCGACTCGCACATGTTCGTGCCGGTCGTTTCCTGATCCCGGACGATCTTGCAGTGCCCGCGGACCCGGCCGGCCGGACCACTCCCGTCACACCGGCACCACCGACCCCGTGAGCCACGTTCCCCGGAGCGCCGCCGAAGATCGNNGGGCTCTGCCACATCGATCTTGAAAACGATGCGAAACGATGCGGAAGGAGGCGCCTGCGGGCCGCCTTCCCCGGTGCCGGTGGGGGCGCCGGCTGGCTCCAGGGCATCTCCAGCTGGCTTCGCGCGCCTTCCTGCGCGAGAACGCGTGACCCCTATGCGGCCGCCAGCCGGCACCAGGCCAGTCGCCGAAGTGTGCGACCATGAAACTGCGTCCTGAAACCAGGGATGCGGGACGAGGAGTGCCGTAATGTCGACTTATAGCCAGATCGCCTGGCTCCCGTTGTGCGGCGGCCTCACCGGCCTCGGCCTTGTCGCCAGCTGGTTCGGCTTTCGCCGGCGTGGCTTCGCGGCCGGCCTGCGGGGCGTCGCGTGGTCACTGCTGCCGCTGGCCGCCTACCTGACCGGCGCGATCGAGATGTTCTGGAAGATGGGCGTTGCCATCGGCGACTTCGCCTCGTCCTTCATCTTCTCGCCGAAGGTATGGTCGGGGCTGGCCGTCGCGATCTTGGCGGCCGTGGCCTTTGTCGTCTCCGGCCTGCTGCGCCGCAGCCGCCCGGCGAAGGACGGCAAGTCGAAGGGCAGCAAGTCGAAGGGCAGCAAGTCGAAGGGCAGCCTGGCGACGGGCAGCCTGGCGACGGGAGCCCCCGCGCAGAAGGGGCAGGCCATCGCGGCCCGCTCCGGCAAGGGGGTAGCCGTCGACGACGATGACTTCAGCGACATCGAGAAGATCCTGAAAAACCGCGGCATCAGCTGACGCCGGCAACAAGCCCGCGCAGCCTGGCGAGGCTCACCTCGGCCAGGGACGCCACGATGACCCGGCCGGGCGCGGGCGGCACCGGCGCCACGTTCGGTACAGCGATCACCCGGCAGCCGGCGGCTTCCGCGGCTGCCACTCCGTTCGCCGAGTCCTCGAGTACCACGCAGCTCGCCGGATCGGCGGCCAGCAGCTTGCTGGCCAGCAGGTACGGCTCAGGATCCGGCTTGATCCTGGTTACGTCCTCCGCGCACACGGTCACCTCGAAGTCCAGTGCCGTCGCCCGGAACACCGCCTCCATGATCACCCGCTCCGACGAGGTGACAAGCGCATGCGGTACCCGTGCCGCGGTCACCTCGGCCAGCAGATCGAGAGCCCCGGGCCGCAGCGCCACCGCCGAGCTGACCAGCCGCGAAACCATCCCGTCCAGCATCCACCGGGCCAGCCGCTCCCGCGAGACCGGCCTGCTGGCCTTGGCGAGCAGGTAGTCAAGCGTCGCCTTGAGCGAACCGCCGACCAGCTTGGCCTGGTCATCGGGGCCCCAGCTACCGCCGAGCCTGGCCATCACCTCGGACTCGACCTCGAACCAGAGCGGCTCGGTGTCCACGAGCAGCCCATCCATGTCAAACAAGACAGCCTGAAGCGCCATCAAACGCTGAAGTACTTTGCCTCGGGGTGATGAGTGACCAGGGCGTCGGTGGCCTGCTCCGGCACGAGCTGGAATCCCTCAGACAGCTCCACCCCGATCCGCTCCGGCGCCAGCAGCCGCATCACCTTGGCCCGGTCCTCCAGGTCGGGGCAGGCGGCGTAGCCGAAGGAGAAGCGCGCGCCGCGGTAACCCAGCCGGAAGAAGTCATCCAGGCTGTCTGGGTCCGACTCGCCAAAGCCGAGCTCGGACCTGATCCGCATGTGCCAGAACTCGGCCAGCGCCTCGGTGAGCTGTACCGATAGCCCGTGCAGCTCGGCGTACTCGCGGTAGGCATTCTTGCCGAACAGCACGGCGGCGGCCTCGCTGATCCTCGCTCCGACGGTGACAAGCTGGAACGCCACCACGTCCGTCTCACCGGACTCGCGCGGCCGGAAGTAGTCCGCCAGGCACAGGTGCCCGTCCCGCCGCTGCCTCGGGAACCCGAACCGCTCGCGCTCTGCCCCGGACTCATCCAGCACGACGAGGTCGTTCCCCTCGCTCACGCACGGGAAGTAGCCGTACACGACGGCCGCCTCGAGCAGGCCCTCGGTCCGGAGCCGCTCCAGCCACATCCGCAGCCGCGGCCTGCCCTCCGTCTCGACAAGCTCCTCGTACGACGGCCCGGATCCCCTGGATGACTTGAGTCCCCACTGCCCCATGAAGGTGGCGCGCTCGTCGAGGTAGGCAGCGTAGTCGGCGAGCGGTATCCCCTTGATGATCCGGTCCCCCCAGAACGGTGGTACCGGGATGGGATTATCAATTTTTACGTCCGAACGGGCCGGCATCTCGGCAACCGCGGTGACGGTCAGCTTTGCGCCGGCAGCCCGGTTCGCCACCCTGCGCTCCCGCAGCGCCGGCAGCGCCGCACCGGGCACGCCCCGCTTCACCGCCATGCACGCGTCCATCAGCCGCAGGCCCTCGAACGCGTCCCGCGCGTAGCGCACCTCGCCGTCGAACACCGATGCCAGGTCCTGCTCCACGTAGGAGCGGGTAAGCGCCGCGCCGCCGAGGAGCACCGGCCACCGGCCGGCCTGCCCGCGCGAGTTCAGCTCCGTCAGGTTGTCCCGCATCACCACAGTGGACTTGACCAGCAGGCCGGACATGCCGATCACGTCCGCGTCGTGCTCCTCCGCCGCGGCCACGATCACCGAGATCGGCTGCTTGATCCCGATGTTCACCACGTCGTAGCCATTGTTGGACAGGATGATGTCGACCAGGTTCTTGCCGATGTCGTGCACGTCACCGCGGACCGTGGCGAGCACGATGGTTCCCTTGCCGGCCTCGTCCGACCGGTCCATGTGCGGCTCCAGGTAACCGACCGACGTCTTCATCACCTCGGCGGACTGAAGGACGAACGGCAGCTGCATCTGGCCGGAGGCGAACCTCTCGCCGACCGTCTTCATGCCGTCGAGCAGCACGTCGTTGACGATCTCCAGGGCGGGTCTGCGGGTAAGCGCCTCGTCCAGATCCGGCTCCAGGCCGACCCGCTCCCCGTCGATGATCCGCCGCTTCAGCCGCTCCCACAGCGGCAGGCCGAGCAGCTCGGCGGCGCGGCCCGCCTTGACCGCGGCCGCGTCCACCCCCTCGAACAGCTCGAGCAGCCGGGTCAGCGGGTCGTACCCGTCGTGCCGCCGGTCGTAGATGAGGTCAAGCGCGGTCTTCAGCTGCTCGTCTGGTATCCGGGCGATCGGCATGATCCTCGACGCGTGCACGATCGCGGAGTCCAGTCCCGCGCGCACGCACTCATCGAGGAAGACCGAGTTCAGCACGGCCCTTGCGGCCGGATTCAGCCCGAACGAGACGTTGGACAGGCCCAGCGTCGTCTGGACCTCCGGGTAGCGGTGCTTTACCTCGCGGATCGCCTCGATGGTCTCGATCGCGTCCCTGCGGGTCTCCTCTTGCCCGGTCGCGATCGGGAAGGTCAGGCAGTCCACGATGATGTCGCAGGTCCGCATCCCCCAGTTCGCCGTGAGGTCCTCGATCAGCCGGGTGGCCACCGACACCTTCCAGTCCGCGGTGCGGGCCTGTCCCTTCTCGTCGATGGTGAGCGCGATCACGGCGGCGCCGTGCTCCATGACCAGCGGCATCATCCGGGCGATCCGTGAGCCCGGGCCGTCGCCGTCTTCGTAGTTAACGGAGTTGACTACTGCCCTGCCGCCGAGCAGCTCAAGGCCAGCCGTGATCACCTCGGGCTCGGTGGAGTCGAGCACGAGCGGCAGCGTGGCCGCGGTGGCGAACCGCCCGGCGATCTCCTTCATGTCGGCGACGCCGTCCCTACCGACGTAGTCCACGCACAGGTCGAGCAGGTGCGCGCCGTCCCTGGTCTGCTGGCGGGCGATCTCCACGCAGTCGTCGAAACGGCCTGCCGCCATCGCCTCGCGGAACGCCTTCGATCCGTTGGCGTTCGTCCGCTCGCCGATCGCCAGGAAAGCAGTGTCCTGCCGGAACGGGACGTGCTGGTAGAGCGAGGCCACACCGGGCTCTGGCCGTGGCCGCCGCCTGGCCAGCTGCCTGCCGCGGACGCGTTCCACCACCGCGGCCAGGTGCTCTGGTGTGGTACCGCAGCAGCCGCCGACCAGGCTGAGCCCGAACTCGGCGGCGAAGCCCTCCTGGGCATCCGCGAGCTGCTCGGCAGTCAGCGGGTAGCGGGCGCCGTCAGCGGTGAGCTCTGGCAGGCCGGCATTCGGCATGCAGGACAGCGGGATCCTCGCGTGCCGAGACAGGTAGCGCAGGTGCTCGCTCATCTCACCTGGCCCGGTGGCGCAGTTTAGCCCGATGACGTCCACGCCTAGCGGCTCCAGCGCGGTGAGCGCGGCGCCGATCTCGCTGCCGAGCAGCATGGCGCCCGTGGTCTCGATCGTCACCTGCACGATCAGCGGCACGCTGGCGCCGGTGGCTGCGATGGCGCGCTTGGCGCCTACCACGACCGCCTTTGCCTGTAGCAGGTCCTGACAGGTCTCGATGATGAGCGCGTCCGCGCCGCCGCGCAGCAGGCCCGCGGCACTGAGCTGGTAGGTGTCGCGCAGCTCGGCGAAGGCGACATGACCCAGGGTTGGCAGCTTGGTTCCCGGGCCGAGCGAGCCGAGCACCCAGCGCGGGTACGCGGCGGACGCCCACTGGTCAGCCGCCTGCCTGGCGATGCGGGCCGAAGCCTCCGATAGCTCGGCGATCTTGCTGGTGAGGCCATACTCGCCCAGGTTGCTGAGGTTCGCACCGAACGAATTGGTGGTCACGCAGTCCACGCCTGCGGCCAGATACCGGTCATGTATTGATCTGACGACGTCCGGCCTGGTCTCGTTCAGTATCTCGTTGCAGCCCTCGTGACCGAGGAAATCATCGAGCGCCACGCCGCTGGCCTGGAGCATGGTGCCCATGGCCCCATCGGCTACCACGACTCGCTCGGACATGGCCCGCAGCAGGGGCGACACAGTATCGCTCATCGTCCCCCTATTCTAGTGGCCGGTCGTCAGTGATCTCTTGCGATGACCAGTCGGCCCGGCCTGGTCACCCAGTGATCATGGTTGACCACGTAATCTGGAGTCGTCGGTGTTGAATGCCCCGCAGAGCAGCCGGTCAGGAGGTGGTGAGCAATCAAGCTCAACGGAGTAGGCGAGCTCACCGCACCCGTGCTCGTGGCCGCCTTCGAAGGCTGGAATGACGCCGGCGAAGCGGCAAGCGGGGTAATCAGCCATCTGGGCATCGAGTGGGACGCCACGCCCATCGCTGCCATGGACCCGGAAGACTTCTACGACTTTCAGGTGACCCGGCCGGTGGTGGAGATGTCAGAGGGGCGCACTGAGCGCCTGGTCTGGCCCACCACCAGGTTTTCTATGGCCAAGCCCGTGGGTTTCAGCCGCGACATCGTGCTCGTGCACGGCATCGAGCCCAACATGCGCTGGCGCGCATTCAGCGACGAGCTCATGGCCTCGTTCACCGAGCTGAAGGTGGAGCTCGTCGTGCTGCTGGGAGCGCTGCTGGCCGATGCCCCGCACACCCGGCCGGTACCGGTCTCCGCGGCCGCCTCTGATCCCAAGCTCGCCGCCGAGCTGAATGCCGCCCCGGTCGACTACAAGGGACCGACGGGAATCGTCGGCGTGCTGGCGCACGCGTGCGCCGATGCCGGGATACCCGCGGTATCGCTGTGGGCATCCGTGCCGCACTACGTGGCCACGCCGCCAAGCCCCAAGGCCACCCTCGCGCTGCTGCGCGGGGTGGAAGATGTGCTGGACGTGGCCCTGCCGCTGGCCGATCTCACCGAGAAGGCGCGGGCATGGGAGCGCGGCGTTGACGAGCTGGCGCAGCAGGACACCGAGGTCGCGGAGTACGTGCGCACGCTAGAGGAGTCGCAGGACGCGACGGACCTGCCGGAGGCGAGCGGCGACGCGATCGCCCGCGAATTCGAGCGGTACCTGCGCCGCCGGGGCAACCCCGGCGGCCGTGGCGGACCCGGGGCCCCTGGCGGCCGCTGACGCGTGCCGCGATGGTGAGGGTGCGGCCGGGCAAGATGACAGCAGGATGCTGCCGGGGCGTCGCCTCGCTAGGGCGCGGCCGGGCTGACGGGCGCTGACGGGCTGACGGGCATCGCCGGGCTAGTACGGCGGCCAGGGAACGGCCGGCCAGCCCTCCGGCGGGTACGGGTGTACCCGGTGCTTGAGCAGCAGATCCACCCGGAGTTTCGTGGCGGTGACCTCATCGGGGGTCAGGCAGCCCGCCAGTTCCGCCGCGAGCGGGTCGCTGTCAAGCGCGGTCTCCAGCTTGTGCAACGTCTCGATCGCGCGAGCGGGCAGGCGCCGGCCGCGCCACTGCCACAGCACGGTACGGAGCTTGTACTCCTCGGCGAAGCAGACGCCATGGTCGCAGCCGTACAGATGGCCGTCGCAGTCAGGCAGCAGGTGACCGATCTTGCGGTCGGCATTGTTCACTACCGCGTCGAACACGGCCATGTCCCGCAGTCTGGCATGATCGGCGCGGCGGGAGAGCGCGATGGTGTCCACGTCCGGGTCGCAGTCGATCCATAGCTGGCACATGCCGGGCCCGAACGGACCGTCCCGGAAAACCGTCGGCGGCACCACGTTCCAGCCAGCGGCACGGGATACGGCGTATGCGGCCACTTCGCGGCCTGCCAGCGTCCCGTTGGGGAAGTCCCACAGCGGGCGCTCCCCCGCCACCGGCTTGTACACGCAATTGGCCTCGGCGCCATCGGTGCTTATCTTGCAGTACAGGGTGGCATTCGACGCGACGACGAGCCTGCCCTCGACGTCGAGCGTGCCCTCGGTCAGCAGTGCGATCGCGGCTTCCTCGGAGCCGTCACCCGCGTCCTCCTGCGGCGTCGCATCCTGCGGCTTGTCCGCGCGCTTCTTGCCCTCCGTCCGCTTGCGTCCACTGCCCGTTCGCCCCCTGGCTGCCCCGGTGGACGGCTCAGTCATGGCCCGCCCGGTACCCGTTCTGCCTCGGGCAGATGTGGCCTGCAGCATCCAGCGGCAGCCCGCAAAGCGGGCATGGCGGCCGGCCCTGCGCGACAATCCTGAGGGCCCGCTGGGCAAATGCCCTGGCGTCTTCCGGGGTGAGCCGCACCCGCAGCACACCCGGACCATCCGCCGGGACGACCTCGGCCAGCGGCTCCACCGGCGACTCGGACTCTTCCTGCGCCTCGATCACGACGCGGTCCGTCTCGCCGTCCCAGGCCAGCGCGATCGCCCCGACCCGGAACTCTTCCATCAGCGGAAGGTCGAGCGGGCCGTCATCGGCGGCGGGTACGCCTGGCACGCCCGGCACGCTGGCTGATCCGCCGGTTCGCCGCAGGACCTCGTCGAGCAGCTCATCAAGTCGCTCGGCAAGCTGACTGACCTGGAATTTCTCCAGCGACACGCTGGTGACCCGGCTGCCGTCGCTCGCCTGCAAGTAGAAGGTTCGCTCACCTGGCTGGCCGACCGCTCCTGCCACGAACCTTCGCGGCGGGTCGTACATGTAGAACGGCATGATCCCTATCCTTGCGCGTCCGCTGTTATCGCCTCACGCCCACCTGCGCCCGCGGCTGTCGTGCCCTGGCCCGCGCCGCCGCCGACCACCCCATCGCTCTGCCCGCGCCGACCTAGGTTGCCGGTATCGCGGCGGATGAGCCCCGCCACGTCACCGCCGGTGTCATTCATCCGGACAACGAACGGGCGAAGCGGCGTGTACCTGATCACCGTCAGCGAGCACGGATCGGCCTGAATTCGCTGGTACTGGTCAAGATGCAGACCAAGGGCATCGGCCACGATCGCTTTGATCACGTCTCCGTGTGAGCAGATGACATAGACAGCGTCAGGGCGCAGCCTGGAATTCCAGTCCCTGACCGCGCCGACGGTCCGGTGCTGCATGTCGAGCATGGACTCGCCGCCAGGTCCAGGGAAGCGCACGGCACTCGGATGCTGCTGCACCACACGCCACAGTGGTTCCTTGGCCAGCTTCTTCAGCGGCTTGTTCGTCCAGTCCCCGTACTTGCACTCGCCAAGCCGCTCGTCCCGGTGAAAGGCCACACTCTGACGGGAGGTCGCGATCGCCGCCGCCGTCTGCACGCAGCGTTCCAGCGGGCTGGTGACGATCGCATCGAGCGGCACCGGCGCGAGCCTGGCCGCCAGCGCCTGAGCCTGGGCAGTGCCGCGGTCATCGAGCATGAGGCCGGGGGTCCATCCGGACAGCACCGAGCCGGTGACCGCTGTCAGGCCATGTCGCACAAGAAGGACCAACGTCACGACCCCGACTCTACGGGGTCCGGCCCGGCCAGGATGACCTGGCCGGGCCTGGCCTGGCCTGGCCGGGCTCCCAGGGATAAGCGGATCCCAGGGCGGTGCGACGGCTCGACGGCACTCCGTGCCTGCCGTTACTCGTGTTCCACCAGCATCGGATAGTTGCTGGTGTGATGCCTGATTATCCCGACCGCCGTGCAGCTGGTCACCGGGACACACGAGACTCTCCGTTTGCCGCCACGAG
This sequence comes from Actinomycetota bacterium, assembly GCA_003168255.1. GTDB lineage: Bacteria > Actinomycetota > Actinomycetes > Streptosporangiales > Streptosporangiaceae > PALSA-505. The sequence continues at coordinate 9,859 of PMSU01000035.1, read as the reverse complement.
AATGTCTCGCGCAGGCATTCGGCACGCTCAGGTCGGCTTGAATTACCCGGTCGGGATCGCTGCGCTATCCCATAGCACGAACGTGACGTCGCCGAAGGTGACCCGGTCCCCCGGGCGCACCGGCATCGGCTCGCGGACCCGCCAGCCGTTCAGCCTCGTGCCATTGGTGGAACCGAAGTCGGTCAGCAGCCATCCCCGCAGGCAACGATCGAGACCCGCATGCTGCCTGGATACGGTGATGTCCGGGATGACTAGGTCGCATTCCGGGTCCCGGCCGATCGTGAACCGGATCTGGCTGCCGACCGGAAAGGCCAGTCCGGGAGGAAGCGGCGCATCCCACGGTCCTGGCACCCGCCGCGCCGATCTGATCACGGCGTCCAGCAACGGCGAGGCGGCTGCCGCCAGCCGCGGGCCCAGCCGCGCGAGGGCGCTCCAGTCCGGCGCCCGGAGCCATTTGGGCAACGGGAGGTCGGCGAACAGCTCGGCGAGTTCGCTGCGGTCACGGGCAGCGAGGGCGACTTCCATCCGGTGCACGAACGTGTCCTGAGAGAGCTGGCCAGCCGCGAATCGCTCGCGCAGCGCCGCGACAGCCTTCTCGCGCTCGGCGTCTGAGGCGCGTACCGGAGGGCGGCGGCTCGGCAGATTGCCGGAGGGCCCAGCCATGAAGTCATTCTCCCCCGCCGGGCTCCGCGCCGCCAGACGCCGGCCTTGCCTGCGGCAACATGGGCGTCACCGGTCGCAGGTGGTTTTTCTTCTTCCTCGCAGTGCTCGCCGGCATCGCCGGCGGCCACGCGGGCCGCACCGGTCGTAGGCTGGCCGCCATGTCATCCGCAAGCGCCCAGTCGGCCGCGAGTGCTCCGGCGCCGCCGGAGGCTGCCGCCAGCGTGTTCGGTGAGTTCTGCGCGGCCGGCCTCTGGCCGGGGCTTGGCCGGGGGCTGGCCGCGCAGCTGGCCGAGTCGGGGATCACCGGACCCGAGCAGGTCAGCGTGGGGCGGCTGGAACTCCTCCAGGGCATCGGGCCGAAACGGGCGGAGCGCCTCGCGGCCGCATTGCAGGACGCGCTGCCGTGTTACGAGGTGGCCGAGATCCTGGTGTCCTGCCGGGTTCCGGCCAGGTTCGCGGGGCCGGCCGTCGGCTACCTCGGCAAGGCTGCTGCCGCCCGGCTGCGCGATGACCCCTGGCTGCTGCTCTCACTGCCGCAGATCCGGCCCGATCAGGCCGACTGGTTCGCCCGCAAGCTGCTCGGTGATCAGGCTCACTCGCAGGACCCGCGGCGCGGCCGTGCGCTGGTGGTACACCTGCTTGCCCGTGCGGCGAGGGACGGCCACACCGCGGTCCCGGCCGATGTGATCATGCGGTCGGCTGGCAGGTTCCGCATCGACGACCCGGCCGCTGCCGTCGCCGCCGCCGTCGATGATGGCACCGTCTACCCCTTCGACGAGAGCTCGGAGGGTGACGAGCGCACGCCCCAGCCCGAAGGTGACGAGCGCACGCCCCAGCCCGAAGGTGACGAGCGCACGCCCCAGCCCGAAGGCGGCGAGCGCACCCCCCAGCCCGATGGCGGCGAGCCCGCGCCCCAGCCGGAGCAGGATGCTGCCGCGGGCGAGAACGCCGGCCTGCTCGCTCTTGCCCGGTACGCGCTGGCAGAGGAGACCATAGCGGAGGGACTACAGAGGCTGTCCGCCACCGCGGAGCCGCTGGCCGGGCCCGACGACGCCGACGGTGATCACGACGGGGCGGCGACCGCGAGCGACGAGGCGCACGGGAAGCGCGCCGCGAGCGACGCCGGGAACGACAAGGCCGGCGGCAAACGCTCCGGGAGCGACGAGGCGCACGGGAAGCGCGCCGCGAGCGACGCCGGGAACGACAAGGCCGGCGGGAAACGCTCCGGGAACGACAAGGCTGACGGGAAACGCGCGGGGAGCGACAAGGCCGGCGGGAAACGCTCCGGGAGCGGAAGCGACAAGGCCGACGGCGCGATCGAGCTCGACGAGGCACAACGCGGCGCGGTCGCGGCCGTTGCCAGCCATGGCGTCAGCGTGCTCGCGGGCGGCCCGGGGACCGGCAAGAGCCGCACCGTCGCGGCCGTCGTGTCGCTGGCTGCCGCCAGGGGCCTGCGGGTCGCGCTGGCCGCGCCCACCGGGCGGGCGGCCAAGCGGCTGGAGGAGCTGGCCGGCGCGCCGGCCACCACGCTGCACAGGCTGCTCGGCGCGCAGGGCCGCAGCCGGGGCGACTCCGCCGCTGACCAGTCAGGCCGTGGCAGCGAGCCCGCCTGGATCTTCAACCGCGGCGAGGAGTGGCCGCTGGACGCCGACCTCGTGGTGGTGGACGAGTCCTCGATGCTCGACGCGGAACTCGCCGCCGCGCTGGTCGAGGCGTGCGCGGACGGCACCAGGCTGCTGCTGGTCGGTGATCCAGCACAGCTGCCCTCGATCGGCCCCGGCCGGGTGCTCGCCGACATCATCGATTCCGGTGCCGCGCCGGTCACCGAGCTGACCACCCTGTACCGGCAGCGCGAAGGCGGGGTGATCGCCCGGCTGGCCACCGCGGTGCGGGGCGGCGCGCTGCCCCCGATGGGCGGTGACGAATCAGGCGCGGCAGATCATGAGGCGGTGGTCGTGCCGGTTCGCGGCAGCCAGCAGGCGGCGCTTCGCGTGACGCAGCTCGTCACCGACTCGATCCCGCGCGTGCTCGGCATCCCCGCCACCGAGATCCAGGTCGTGACCCCCGTGCACAAGGGCGCGGCCGGCACCATCGAGCTGAACCGCGCGCTCAAGGCACAGCTCAACCCCGGTCCGGGTGCGCATGGCGGCTTCGATCCGGGTGACCGGGTGGTGGCGATCGCCAATCACATCGACGAGGGCTTCGCCAACGGCGAGGTGGGCACCGTGACGGGCCCGGCCGATAACGGGCTTGTCATCACGTTCGCCGGGGTCCCGGTCACCGTCCCGTTCAAGCTGCTCACCGACCTGCGGCACGGCTGGGCGATGACCGTGCACCGGGCCCAGGGCTCGGAGTGGCCGGCCGTGGTCGTGGTCTTTCCGGCCGAAGCTACCGGCATGCTGTCCAGGCCGCTTGTCTACACCGCGCTGACCCGGGCGCAGCGGCACCTGTCGGTGGTGCACGGCGCCGGGCCGGCCCTGGCCAGGGCGGTCCGCGAGATCGGCGAGCGACCGCGGCAGACCCGGCTGGCTGAACTGCTGCGCTGATGCGGGCGGCCGGGCTGGTGGCTGGCGCCTGCCCGTTCGGCAAAAATGCCTTCTTATGCACCCACCGCGTGCACGCCGCCGTCGACGTGGATGATCTCGCCAGTGGTCGCCGGGAACCAGTCGGAGAGCAGCGCGACGCAGGCGCGCGCGGCCGGCCCGGCGTCGCTGATGTCCCAGCCGAGCGGCGCGCGCTGCCCCCAGATCGGTTCGAACCGCTCGAAGCCCGGGATGCTTTTCGCGGCCATGGTGCGCACCGGCCCGGAGGCCACCAGGTTGACCCGGATCCGCTGCTCGCCCAGGTCACGGGCCAGGTAGCGGGCGCAGGCCTCGAGGCCGGCCTTGGCCACGCCCATCCAGTCGTAGCCGGGCCAGGCCACCGCCGCGTCGAAGTCGAAGCCCACCACGGACCCGCCAGCGCCCATCAGCGGCAGCGCCGCCATGGTGAGCGACTTGAGCGAGTACGTGGAGACGTGCAGGGCGGCGGCCACGTCCTCCCAGCTGGTATTCAGGAAGTTCCCGCCCATGGCATCCTGCGGCGCGTTGCCAATCGAATGGACCACGCCGTCGAGGCCGCTGACGTGGGCGCGGACCCGCTCGGCCAGCGAGTCGAGCTGCTCGGAGCTCTTCACGTCGAGCTCGAGGACGGGCGGCGGGTCGGGCAGCCGCTTGGCTATCCGCTCGACCAGGCTCAGCCTGCCGAACCCGGTGAGAATGACGGTCGCTCCCTGCTCCTGGGCGACCCGCGCCACGTGGAAGGCGATCGACGAATCCGTGAGCACGCCAGTGACCAGGATCCGCTTGCCATCGAGGATGCCCATTTTTCTCCCTAACGCTGCCGGGTTCTGGCTCGCCGCTGCCGGCCGTCTCAGTGGCCCATGCCGAGGCCCCCGTCCACCGGGATGACCGCCCCGGTGATGTACGCGGCGTCGTCGCCGGCCAGGAACGCCACCACGCCCGCGACTTCGTCGGCCGAGGCGTAGCGCCCGAGCGGCACCCTAGCCAGGATCGCCGCCTTCGTCGCTTCCGACAGCGATGCTGTCATGTCGGTGTCCACGAAACCGGGCGCCACGACGTTCGCGGTGATATTGCGGGGGGCGAGCTCGCGGGCCAGCGAGCGGGCCAGCCCCACCAGGCCGGACTTCGCCGCCGCGTAGTTGGCCTGGCCGGCCGAGCCGAGCAGCCCGACAACCGAGGAGATGAAGATCAGGCGACCGTGGCGCTGTCGCATCATGCCGCGCACCGCCCGCTTCGCGACCCGGTACGCGCCGGTGAGGTTGGTGTCGATGACGCTGGCGAAGTCCTCTTCCTTCATCAGCGCGAGCAGCTTGTCATGGGCAATCCCCGCGTTCGCGACCAGCACCTCGACCGGCCCCTGCTGCTCCTCCGCCTGACCGAAGGCCGCGTCCACCGCCGCTGCGTCCGTGACGTCGCAGCGGACCACGCTGAGCCCTTCCACCGGATCACCCGACCGGGACGTCACCGTGACCCGGTCGCCGCCGGCCGCGAGCCTGCGGGCGATGGCCAGCCCGATTCCCCGGTTTCCGCCGGTCACCAGAACGGAACGGCTCACTGCGCTGGGCACCTCCGCGGTTTGCATCCTGGCGAGCGTACCTGGCGCGGCCGTGGGATAGGTTGCCTGTCGTGGATCAAAGCACAGAAAGCGCTGCGGCTAACCGGATCGATCCCGAGTTCGCCGCGCTGCCGCTGCGGGAGCTCGCCGATGCCGCGCTACAGCGGGCGGCTGACCTCGGCGCGCAGCATGCCGACTTCCGCGCCGAGGTTGTTCGCGGGCAGCGCATCAGGCTGTCCGATGCCAGGCTGCAAACCACGATGGACGCCGACGATCTCGGCCTTGCCGTTCGGGTTGTCGTGGACGGCACCTGGGGTTTCGCCGCGGCCGTGGATCTCACCCCGGAGGCGGCGGCCGCCGCCGCAGAGCAGGCGATCGACGTCGCCAGGATCGCCGCCCCGATCGCGGCGGAACGGATCGAGCTGGCAGATGAGCCCGGGCACGGCGAGGTGGCCTGGGTCTCGTCCTATGTCACCGACCCGTTCGACGTCAGCGTCTCCGACAAGATCGCGCTACTCCAGCAGTGGAGCCAGCAGCTGCTCTCCCGCGACGGGGTCGACCACGTGGACGCCGCGCTCCAGGCAGTGAAGGAGTGCAAGTTCTACTGCGACGGCGCGACGACCGCCATCCAGCAGCGTGTCCGGCTGCATCCAGAGATCACCGCGGTCGCGCTGAGCCCGGACGGCAGGTTCGAGACCATGCGCACGCTGGCGCCGCCGGCCGGCCGCGGCTATGAGTACCTGACCGGGACCGGCTGGGATTTCTCCGCCGAGCTGGCCGAGCTGCCCGGCATGCTGGCCGAGAAGATGGCCGCCCCGTCCGTGCAGGCTGGCCGGTACGACCTGGTCATCCATCCGTCCAACCTGTGGCTGACCATTCACGAGTCGATAGGTCACGCTACCGAGCTTGACCGGGCGCTCGGCTACGAGGCTGCTTATGCTGGGACCTCGTTCGCCACCCCCGACAAGCTCGGCAGCCTCCAGTACGGGTCGCCGGTCATGCACATCACCGGGGATCGCACGGCCGAGCACGGGCTCTCCACAGTCGGCTACGACGACGAGGGCGTGGCGGCGCAGTCCTGGGATCTGATCGCCGGCGGCGTGCTCACCGGTTACCAGCTCGACCGCCGGATTGCCAGGAGCACGGGGCTCGGCCGGTCCAACGGCTGCGCGTTCGCCGACTCGCCTGGCCACATGCCGCTACAGCGGATGGCGAACGTATCGCTTCAGCCGGCCGCGGGCGGGCCGTCCGTCGAGGAACTGATCGCCGGCGTGGAGCACGGCATCTACATCGCCGGCGACAAGAGCTGGTCGATCGACATGCAGCGGTACAACTTCCAGTTCACCGGCCAGCGGTTCTACAAGATCGAGAGCGGGCGACTGGCCGGCCAGCTCCGCGACGTCGCCTACCAAGCGGTCACGACCGATTTCTGGAACTCCATGGAGGCGGTCGGCGGGCCGCAGACCTACCTGCTGGCCGGCGCGTTCAACTGCGGGAAGGGCCAGCCGAGCCAGGTCGCACCGGTCAGCCACGGCTGCCCGGCCGTGGTCATGCGCGGCATTCGGATCCTGAATACTGCCGAGGAGGCTGCATGACCGGCTATCGGGCCGGCGGGGCGGGGTACTCGCCGCAGCGCAGCGTCGAGCGGGCGCTCGCGGCTGCCCGCTGCGATGACTGCATCGTGATTGCCGAGGAGACGTCCTCGGCCAACCTGCGCTGGGCGGGCAACACGCTCACCACCAACGGGGTGTCGCAAGGCCGCCGCCTCACCGTCATCGCGGTACGGCGCCACGGCGATGAGTCGGCCGCCGGGGTGGTGTCCAGGTCGGGTGTGCGAGACGACCAGATTACCGATGTCGTACGCGCCGCTGAGGATGCGGCGCAGCAGAGTTCCCCCGCCGACGATGCCCTGCCGCTGCTGGCGCCGGGCAGCCCGGATGCGTTCGGGGTGATCGGCACCGGCGCGGCAGGATCGCGCTGGGACGATCCGGTCAGCCGCACCGAGATCGGCGTGTTCCGTGACTTCACGCCGGCCCTCGGCGGCGCGTTCGAGGCGGCCGCGGGGCGCGACCAGAAGCTGTACGGGTACGCCGAGCACGACCTCACCTGCGCGTTCCTCGGAACGTCAAGCGGACTGCGGCTGCGCCATGACCAGCCGTCAGGCAAGGTGCAGCTCAACGCGAAGTCCGGGGACCTGAGCCGGTCCGCATGGGCGGGCGTGGCCAGCCGTGATTTCACCGACGTGAACGTGACCGCGCTCAACGCGGGCCTCGCGCAGCGGCTTGACTGGGGCAAGCGCCGGGTCGAACTGCCGGCCGGCCGCTACGAGACGCTGGTTCCGCCGGGCGCCATGGCCGATCTGCTCACCTATCTCTACTGGTCGGCAAGTGCCAAGGATGCGATCGACGGGCGGACGGTGTTCAGCAAGGCCGGCGGCGGCACCCGGATAGGCGAGCAGCTGACCGGTCTTCCCGTTACCCTCCGCAGTGACCCGGCCGCCCCAGGCCTGGAGTGCGCGCCGTTCGTGATCGCGCATGCGTCAGGCCGCGACGTTTCGGTGTTCGACAACGGGTTCGCGCTCCGCCCGAGCGACTGGATACGGGACGGGAAGCTGGCCGCGCTTCAGCAGACCCGGCACTCCGCGGGGCAGTCCGGGCTGCCGGTAACGCCGGCGATCGACAACCTGATCTTCGAGTCCACGGCGCCGGACGCGCCGACGCTCGATGACATGCTGGCCAGGACACGCAACGGCCTGCTGCTCACCTGCCTGTGGTACATCCGCGAGGTGGACCCGCAGACGCTGCTGCTCACCGGCCTGACCAGAGACGGCGTGTACCTGGTGGAGAACGGTGAGGTCACCGGGGAGGTCAACAACTTCAGGTTCAACGAGAGCCCGGTGGGGATGCTGGGCAGGCTGGCCGAGGTGGGCGCATCGGTGCCATCGCTGCCGCGCGAGTGGAACGACTACTTCACCAGGGTCGTCATGCCACCCGCGCGCATCGAGGGCTTCAACATGTCGTCGGTGAGCCAGGCCAGCTGACGCTCTTTGGTAAGCCGGCCTCAGCTGTCTTCGAGCCTGAATCCGACCTTGAGCCCTACCTGGAAATGGCCGATCTCGCCATCCACGATCTGGCCTCGGATCTGCGTCACCTCGAACCAGTCCAGATGGCGCAGCGTCTCCCCGGCTCGGCGAAGCGCGTTGCGGACGGCTGGCTCGACGCCATCTGGTGAGGTGCCCACGATCTCGGTCACCCGGTAGGTGCGATCTGTCATCTCTGCTCCAAGCTGATTGATTGCCGCGCCGATTGATTGCCGCGCCGCCGTACCCTACCCGTCCTGACTGGCGGCGCCGCGGTCAGGCAGGATAACCGGGTGAGCGTAGATGTGCGAGGACTGGAAAGGCAGGCCCGCAGATCGCTGTCGGCCGACGTCTACGACTACTACGCCGGCGGCTCGGGACGTGAGGCGACGCTGCGCGCCAGCGTGCAGGCATGGCGGCAGGTGCCGCTGCTCCCCCGCGTGCTTCGTGACGTGTCCCGGGTAGATACCGGCATCGAGGTGAACGCGGCGCCGCTCGCTACGCCGGTCTGCGTGGCCCCGACGGCCTTCCATGGCCTGGCGCACCCCGACGGTGAGCTCGCCGTGGCGGCTGGCGCGGCGAGCGCCGGCGCCCTGTATGTGATGTCCACCCGGAGTTCGCGGCGGATCGAGGACGTTGCCGCCGTCACGGCGCAGGCCGGCGGGACATGGTGGTTCCAGGTGTACGTCATGCGCGATCGTGAGCTCACGGCGGGCCTGGTGCGGCGCGCGGCCGCAGCAGGGGCGACCGCGATCGTGCTCACCGGGGACACGCCTGTGGTCGGCCACAAACGGCGTGACCGCGGCTTGAGCGTCATCGGGGAGCAGGATTTCCTGGCGAATATCGGGCCGCTCGAAGATCTTTGCGCCGCCGAGCAGGCAGCGGACGTCACGCTGGCTGACATCGGCTGGCTCGGCGAGATAAGCGGCGGGCTGCCGGTGATCGTCAAGGGGGTGCTCAGGGCCGACGACGCGCTCGCCTGCGCCCGTCACGGAGCAGCGGGGGTCATCGTCTCCAACCACGGCGGACGCCAGCTTGACGGCGCCATCACGACCGCCCGCGCGCTGCCTGGCGTGGTCGCAGCGCTCGGTGCCGGGCCAGGCCAGGCCCGATGCGAGGTGTACGTGGACGGCGGGCTGCGCAGCGGCGAAGACATCCTCGTGGCCCTCGCCCTCGGCGCACGGGCGGCATTCATCGGACGTCCCGTGCTCTGGGCACTTGCCAGTGGCGGTGCGCTCTGTGTCAGCGACCTTCTCACCGGCCTGACGGCTGATCTCGCGCACGCCATGGCACTGGCCGGCGCCGCCCGTGTCCGCGATCTGGACGGACTGGCGCTCACCGACACGCCGTCGATCTAAAAAATTTTCTGCGAGCGCCGGCCGGCCGGCGTGGACGCTTTCTGTCACCGGGCATACCTTGTAGACGTGAGGATGGCCCACAGGACGCGCCAGCAGAACGCGTCGCTGGTTACAGATGCGAAGCGACCGATGTCCGAGGACATCGCTTTCCGTGAGCGCCGATACCTGCTGATGATGGGAATCCGCGTTCTGTGCTTCGGCGCTGGGATCGCCCTCTTCGTTGCACACGCAGGATGGATCTCCGCGTTTCCGATCGCCGGTGCCATCGTAATCCCCTATTTTGCGGTGGTATTTGCGAATGGCGGTCGCGAGCCAAGTAGCACGCGGGGCTTCCGCGTCTATGATCCGAACCTGCCAGAGCTGTACTCAAACCCTTCGGAACCATCTGACGGGCGGTCACGTTCAGCCACCGATGACAAGTTCACAACTTCGGGGAGTGACCACGTCCCCCCGTGGCATCCCGACGCTGAGCAAGACTACGGAACGCATTAACGGACAGGTAACGACCGATCCGCAGAGATCAGAGAGTGTCCGCGCCGAGATGGGCTTGTAGTCGGGGCTTGACACACCTGGGGGGGGTTCCGTGTAACATGCATACCGGTGCTCTGGTCCCCCGTCGGAGCACCACTGCCGGCGTTCCGGG
>PMSU01000137.1 GCA_003168255.1 Actinomycetota bacterium | reverse complement strand
GGGGGGTAATTTCACATTCACGTCGCCGTCCGGATGCATAGCTACCCGGCCGGAGTACGGTTTGCCTGGAATGTCCCGTATGCGACTTGGGGATGACGTCGCGGGGCTGGCTGATGCGCTATCGGCTGCGACAGGCGGCTCGCTCCAGCGGAGCCGCACCCGAGATTCGTCTTTTCCCGCGCCGTTCGGCCCGCCTGTTAGGGTGGACCAATTCTTGAGCCGTAGAGATGACAATGGCTCTGCCCGTTATGCTGGGTTTATCGGGCGCCGCGTCGGCTGACAGCCGCTGCTACAGCGCCTTGCGCCGGTAGAGCCGCACGCTCAGCGGCGCGAAGACCGCGATGATGCCCGCCGCCCACAACACCACGGCCAGCTCGGGATGCTGCATCGGCCAGACGTGCACCGCGGCGGCCGGGTTCGGGTTGCCGAACAGATGCCTGCACGAGGCAGCGAGCGCGCTCAGCGGGTTCCAGTTCGCTACCGTCCGCAGCCATGCGGGCATCCCCTGCGTCGGCACGAAGGCGTTGGAGATGAAGGTCAGCGGCAGGAACAAGATGAAGCCGAGCTGCTGTGCGGCTTCCGGGCTGCGCAGCACCATCCCCAGGCACGCACCCGCCCAGCTGAAGGCGTAGCCGACCAGCAGCGCCAGGCCGAGCGCTGCCAGCACGTCGCCAGGTCCGGTGTGCACCCGCCAGCCGATCGCCAGGCCGACCCCGCACACCACGACCACGCCGATCATCTGGGTCAGCAGGTCGGCCACCGTGCGCCCGGCCAGGACCGCGGCCCGTGACATCGGCAGGGACTTGAAGCGGTCGATCAGGCCTGTGCTCATGTCGGTGACAAGCCCGACGGCCGTGCCGGGGAAGGTGCCTGCCAGCCCCATTCCGAGCATCCCGCCGATGAGGTACTCGTGGTAGTTCCCGCCGCCCGGAATGTGGATGGCGCTGCCAAACACATAGGCGAACAGCAGTACGAAGATCACCGGCTGGATGGTGACGTCCATCAGCGTCTCTGGCTCGTTGATGATGCGGGCAAGGCTCCGCTTGGTCAGCACGATGGTGTCCCTGATGGCCCAGGGCAGCCTGATTGGCCGCGGCCGGGCAACCGGGCCGGGCGAGGCTGTGATGGTGCTGGTGGTCATGCCACGGCTCCTTCGAAGTCTTGATCGGTTTCTGCTTCGGCCGCACGGCCGGTGAGCGAGAGGAACACATCGTTGAGCGAGGGACGGTGGACGGTGATGGAGTCCACCTCGATGCCGGCCTCGTCGAGCGTGCGGACCACTGCGGTTGTCATCCCGGCAGTGGCCGAGACAGGCGCATCCACCTTCAGCAGCTGCGAATCGACGCGCACCGGCCCGGTCGCATGCGCCTTGACCGCGGCGGCCGCGGCGGCGATATCGGTGCCGGGGGTCAGCGTGATCTCGATCCGCTCACCGCCGACGGACGCCTTGAGCTGGTCCGGCGTTCCTTCCGCGATTACCCGGCCGGCGTCCACCACGGCGATGTGATCTGCCAGCTGGTCGGCCTCTTCCAGGTACTGGGTGGTGAGCAGCAGGGTCCTGCCCTCGGCGGCCAGCCCGCGGATGATGTCCCACAGCACGGTCCGGCTGCGCAGGTCCAGGCCCGTCGTCGGCTCGTCAAGGAACAGCAGCTCGGGCCTGCCGATCAGGCTTGCGGCCAGGTCGAGCCGCCGCCGCATGCCACCCGAGTACGTCTTGACCGCCCGCCCGGCCGCGCCGGTCAGATCGAAGCGTTCCAGCAGCTCGTCCGCCCGGGTTTTCGCCTCGCCGCGCGACAGCCGGCAGAGTTCGCCGATCATGACGAGGTTGGCGCGCCCGGTGAGGTAGGCGTCAAGCGCCGCGTACTGGCCGGTGAGCCCGATGTGACGCCGCACCTCGGCTGCGTCGGCGACCACGTCGTGGCCCAGCACCCGCGCTGATCCGGCGTCCGGGCGGATCAGCGTGGCGAGCACGCGCACCGCTGTCGTCTTTCCCGCGCCGTTCGGCCCGAGTAGCCCGTAGACGCTTCCCTGGGGGACCCGTAGGTCCAGCCCTGCCAGCGCGTTGGTCTTCCCGAACCTCTTGGCCAGGCCCTCCGCCTCGATGGCCGGAGTGTCTTCCATGTTCGCTCCCAACAGTCGGATCGTCTTTCTCGTACACCGTACTTGTTCGTACGCTGTACCATAGCAGTACGGTGTACGAGAAGGCAACGAGATAACCGTGCGCGGCCGACTCGCCCGCCCAGCCAGGCAGAGACGGGCAGGATGGGGTCAGGTGCGCGGGCCGGAAGGAGCAGTCGTGGACCAGGGCAATGAAGACCTGTGGCCGCTGTCCTTTGAGGGCCCAGGCCGCCAGGGGCGGCTAGGTCGCGACGGCCGTCCCGATCGTGAGCAACGCCTTCACGAGCATGTCAGGGATCTCCAGGATCGCGGGCGCAAGGCACCCCGCCGGGTTCGCACGCTGTCCCGCGACGAGATCGTTCGCACGGCCATCAAGGTGGCCGACGCCGAAGGGTCAGAGGCGATCAGCATGCGCCGGATCGCCAGGGAGCTGAACGCGGGAACGATGTCGCTGTACTGGCACGTCGCCTCGAAGGAACAGTTGCTCGACCTGATGCTCGACGCGGTGGAGGGCGAGCAGTCGCCCACGGCGCTCACCGGCGACTGGCGGGCCGACCTGCGGGCGAACGCCGTCGATATGCGTGCCGTCCTGCACCATCATCAGTGGCTGATGGACTTCATCGGCGGACGGCCTCCGATGGGCCCTAACCACCTGCGGAACCTGGAAAGCTTGATGGCCGCCATCGACCAGGTCGGGCTGGACACCGCCACCGGGCTCAACGCGCTGGCGACGATCGCCACCTACGTCATGGGAGCTGTGCTCCGCGAACTCAGGGAGAGCCTGGTCGATCGCCGCGATGAGGAGCAGACCGGTCACCTGAGCGAGCAGGAACGCGGCGAGATCTTCGACTCGCGGGTAGCCCAGCTCAGGGCGACCGGCCAGTTTCCTCGCTTGGTCCGGATGTTCGATGAAGCCATCGACCCCGACGCCGCCGAGACGAGGGACGCGCGGTTTGAGTTCGGCCTGGAATGCGTGCTGGACGGCATCGCGGTCCGCCTGCCAGGCTCGGCCGGCGGGGCCGCCAGAGCGGGCTAGCGATAAGGACGAGGATTCCGAACGGCGCTGCGGCGAGCCAGGAGGCAACGCGGGCGCCTGCTGCCGCGGTCAGCGGGCAGCAGTCCCGCGGCCGCCGCGAGCAGCGTGCTCTTTCCCGAGCCGTTGGCCCCCTCGACCGCGACAACATCGCCCGCCGCGGCGGTCAGCTTCAGCTGCCGCGCGACCGTCACGCCGCGGGCCGCCCGCAGTTTGTCTGCCTCCAGCACGAGGGCGGGAGCCTCGCGGTCGCTATTCATCGCGCCCATTATTGTGGCCGCCGCAGGACTGCCCGGGCAGATAGGTGGCGATGCTCTGCGTGGCGCAGGACGTTTCGCCGGCCGAATTGTGGGACAGACCTTCGGTGCCGGCGGCATGGCCGTAACCTGGCACCTGGGCATTTGTCCCGGAAGCGCAGGTCGGGCCAGGCCGGAGCACCCAGACGGCAGGCTACTTTCCGGCCGTAGGCCGTAACGTTTAGTATTCGGTCATTAGCGGATGGTAGTTATCGGTAATTTGTGACGTGACAAACGGGTGTTCGCGTTGCCGTGGCGCCCTGAACTCGCTAGTTTCCCCTCCCGAAGCGAGTTTTTCGATACGAAACCCGAGGTGAACCGACGTGGCTCTTCCTCCCCTTACACCCGAGCAGCGCGCTGCCGCCCTGGAGAAGGCTGCCAGGGCACGCAAGGAGCGTGCCGAGGTCAAGAATCGCCTCAAGCGCGGCGCGACGACGCTGCCCCAGGTGCTCAAGGATGGCAAGTCGGATGACGTGATAGGCAAGATGAAGGTCTCGGCGCTGCTTGAGTCGATGCCTGGTGTCGGCAAGGTGCGGGCCAAGCAGATCATGGAGCGGCTCGGCATTGCGGAGTCCAGGCGCGTTGGTGGCCTCGGTGCCAACCAGCGGGCAGCACTTGAGTCCGAATTCGGCGGTGATATCTGACCGACTCCGACGACCTAGGGGGCGAGGGCACGGCCATGTCGCCCGGTTCCGGTTCAGCTTCCGGCGACCGTGCACGGCTGACCGTGCTCTCCGGACCCTCGGGAGTCGGCAAGAGCACCGTAGTCGCGCGGCTTCGCGAAACCGACCCGCATCTCTGGCTGTCGGTTTCGGTAACCACCCGTCGGCCGAGGCCCGGCGAGGTGGAGGGCCGTGAGTACTACTTCGTGGACGACCATGAGTTCGACCGGCTGGTAGCGGCCGGCGAGCTGCTCGAGTGGGCTGCCTACGTGAACCTTCGGCATGGCACGCCGCGCGCGCCGGTCGAGCAGAAGCTCGCCGCGGGCGTGCCGGTCCTGCTGGAGATCGACCTGGCGGGTGCGCGGCAGGTGCGCCAGGCCGAGTCCGACGCGCGCCTAGTGTTCCTCGCGCCCCCGTCCTGGGACGAGCTCGTCCGCAGGCTTACCGGCCGCGGCACCGAGCCGCCCGACGTCATCCGCCGGCGGCTTGACGCGGCCCGCATCGAGATGGCGGCGGAAAAAGAGTTCGATGTTACCCTCGTCAACACATCTGTCCAAGATGTATGCGACGAGCTGGTAGCCTTGATGCTTCGGTGACGCATACTCCATGGAAGGCAGAAGGTGGCAGGGACTCCCTCCCCGGAAGGCATTACGAACCCGCCGATCGACGAACTCCTCGGAGTCGTGGATAGCAAGTACCGCCTGGTCATCATGGCGGCCAAGCGGGCACGGCAGATAAACGCCTACTACGCTCAGCTCGGCGAGGGACTGCTCGAGTACGTCGGGCCCCTCGTTGAGACCCGCGTCCAGGAGAAGCCTCTCTCGATCGCCCTGCGCGAGATCCGCGAGAAGTTGCTGACCGCGGAGCCGATAGATCTCGAGGAAGCGACCGCCTGAGCCCTGGCGGGGGAACATGCCACGGCACGTCATCCTCGGGGTGGGCGCGGGCATCTCGGCCTACAAGTCCTGCGAGCTGCTCCGGCGGCTGACGGAATCTGGCTGCGACGTACGAGTCATCCCCACGAGTGACGCGCTGCGGTTCGTCGGCGAGGCAACGTGGGCTGCCCTGTCCGGCCGGTCGGCCACGCCGGACTTGTGGGCAGACGTCCATGACGTGCCCCATGTCAATCTCGGCAAGTGGGCTGACCTCGTGTTCATTGCCCCGGCCACGGCGGACCTGCTGGCCAGGGCGGCCGCCGGGCGGGGCGACGATCTGCTGACGGCCACGCTGCTGATGGCGCGCTGCCCGGTCGTCTTTGCGCCCGCCATGCACACCGAGATGTGGGAGCACCCGGCCACCCAGGCCAATGTGACCCTGCTCCGGGACCGGGGCGTACTGGTGCTTGAGCCCGCCACCGGGCGACTGACCGGCCCGGACACCGGGGCTGGCCGTCTGCCGGAGCCGGCGGAGCTCGCCGAGGTGGCATTCCGGGTGCTTGACCGTGGCACCGACGGCTTGCGGCTGGATCTGCTCGGCCGGCGCGTCGTGGTGTCCGCGGGCGGTACCAGGGAGGAACTCGACCCCGTCCGGTTCCTAGGCAACTGGTCGTCAGGCATGCAGGGGTACGCGCTCGCCCGCACCGCCGTCGCGCGCGGGGCGGACGTGACCCTGGTGTCCGCGAACGTAGCGCTCGATGATCCGGCCGGGGCCAAGGTCATCCGGGTCGTGTCGGCGATACAGCTACGGGAGGCGATGGTGTCCTCCTGCGCCGGTGCGGATGCTGTGGTTATGGCTGCCGCGGTGGCTGACTTCCGTCCCGCCGTTCGGAATAAATCAAAGATTAAGAAAACCGGCACCGGGCCAGAGCCGATCAGGCTCACGGAGAATCCCGACGTGCTGCGCGAACTCTCCACCCGCCGCGGTCATCGCGGCCAGATCGTCGTCGGCTTCGGCGCGGAGACCGAGGATTTGCTGGGCAACGGCCGCGCCAAGCTTGCCCGTAAGGGGTGTGACCTGCTCGTCGTCAACCAGGTGGGCAGCGGGCTCGCATTCGGGACCAGCGAGAACGAGGCCCTGGTGCTGGCGTCCGATGGCAGTGTCACGCACGTCCCGCGAAGCCGCAAGGAAGCGCTCGCCGATGTGGTGTGGGATCTCGTCGCTGCTAGATTCTCCTGATCCGACTGGATCCGGCCTGGTCGGACCCGGATAAACTTCGGCGAAGTCTCCGCCCCTCACCAGCAGCAGAAAAGGAAATCAGGTGGCTCGTCGCCTTTTCACCTCTGAGTCGGTCACCGAAGGTCATCCAGACAAGATGGCTGACCAGATCAGTGACGCCCTTCTTGATTCCATGATCAAGGACGATCCGCGCAGCCGGGTTGCCGTGGAAACCCTGATCACCACCGGCCAGGTTCATGTCGCCGGCGAGGTCACCACGAAGACATACGTGGACATCCCCGGCATCATCAGGGAGAAGATCCTGGAGATCGGGTACGACTCGTCCACTAAGGGATACGACGGTGCCTCCTGCGGCGTGTCCGTCTCCATCGGGTCGCAGTCGCCCGACATCGCCCAGGGCGTGTCCGACGGCTACGAGTACCGGGAAGGCGAGGGCGCGGACGCGCTTGACCGGCAGGGCGCGGGCGACCAGGGAATGATGTTTGGCTTTGCCTGCCGGGAAACGCCAGAGCTGATGCCGCTTCCGATCATGCTCGCGCACAAGCTGGCCCGTCTGCTCACCGCGGTACGACGCAGCGGCACCGTGCCCTACCTTCGCCCGGACGGCAAGACGCAGGTCACCATCGAGTACGACGGCGACAAGCCGGTGCGACTCGACACTGTGGTGGTGTCCGCGCAGCACGCGCCCGACATCGACCTCAAGGAACTGCTCGCCCCAGACGTGCGGGAGCACGTGGTGGAACCCGTGATCGCCGAGCTCGAGATCGACACGGCCAGCTACCGGCTTCTGGTGAACCCCACCGGGCGTTTCGAGGTGGGCGGCCCGATGGGTGACGCCGGGCTGACCGGCCGCAAGATCATCATCGACACCTACGGCGGAATGGCCCGGCACGGCGGCGGCGCCTTTTCCGGCAAGGACCCGTCCAAGGTGGACCGCAGCGCTGCGTACGCGATGCGCTGGGTGGCCAAGAACATCGTGGCGGCGGGCCTGGCCGATCGATGCGAGACGCAGGTCGCGTACGCGATCGGCAAGGCCAAGCCGGTGGGGTTGTTCGTGGAGTGCTTCGGCACACACCATGTTCCGGTGGAACGCATTCAGGATGCAGTTCTGGCGGTATTCGACCTGCGCCCGGCGGCGTTCATCAGGGACCTTGACCTGCTCCGCCCGATCTACGCGCAAACCGCGGCCTACGGTCATTTCGGCCGCGAGGAGCCCGATTTCTCCTGGGAGCGCACCGACCGCATCGAGGCGCTCCAGGCGGCCGTCGGTCTCTGAGCCGCGCTGGTCGCTGGGCCGCGCCGGCGCCCCGGGCCCTGGCCTGGCCGCCGCGGCCGAGTTCGGCAACCCGTCTAGCGTGGCGTGGACGGCGCGGGCAACCTGGTGATGACGAGATCACCAGAGCTGAAGCGCGAAGGATCATGACCCAGAGCCGAGGCAAGTACACGCGCTGATCGCCGACACGGCAATAGGCGGATCCGGGAGGTGGCGGACGCTGGGGCGGCCCGCCGATCACTGATCGGCTTGCTTAGGTGGGGTGCTGGTTGGGGATGGTGGTATATCGGCGTCCGGCGGGGGTGATCCAGGCCATGACGCCGGCGCTCGTCTGTTCGAGCTGCCAGTTCTCGGCTTGTTTCATCCGGTGATGCCGGCGGCACAGGGCGATGTGACCGAGCCGAACATCGGCGAGCCGCTGTGCTGGCTGGACTTCGAGCATGCCGGCCGTAACGCCCTGGCCGGGGACGCGGCGAATCTGCTGTGGTACCTGCTGAGCCTGGGCGGCTGGCTCGTGCCCGCCTATCACCCGGCCACCTACGCCCACACCCTGCGTCACCCCCAGCCGCCGCTCACCGGCCCCACCCTCGACGACCTGCGCATACACCCCAACCGCATTGAACTGGACTGGACCTGGAGCACCGGGCCAGGACGCCACGCCGCCCTCAGCGCCCTGCACAGCCGCCTGCGCGGCGACCTCGGTACCGCCATCAGCCCAGGCGGTGAGGTGACCGCCGCGCTGCGGCCCTTCCTGGCGGTACGAATCCTCGGCGTCATAGCCCTGGGGCAGATGAGCGGCCCGCATGCGCTGCTGTGCCTGGCCAAGCTCGCCCAGACCTTCACCCGGCTACCACGCTGGCCGACCTGATGCACATCAGCGCGCTATCGTCTCCTCCCGTGGGAACACAACGCGTCCGCGCCCTCCTGGTCACCCCGGGCAATGACCTGCTGGCCATCCGGCGGATACGCCCCGGGCAGGCTCCCTACTCGGTGCTGCCCGGCGGCGGCGTCGAGCCCGGCGAGGATCTGGAAACAGCCCTGGCCCGGGAGCTTCACGAGGAACTCGCCGCTACCGCCGCCATCCACAGCCTGCTGCATATCCTCGACCGCGGCGACGAGCAGCAGTACATCTACCTGACCCGCGTCAGCACCTGGTCAGCCGACGCCAGTGCCCGCAGCGGCCTGGAGTTCACCGACCCCGCCCGCGGCGAATACCACCTGCACGCCGTCCCGCTCACCGCCGCGGCAGTGGCTGCGATCAACCTGAAACCCGACGAGTTCACCGAACCCTCCTGCGCCACCTGCGCAGCGGCACCGACCTGTTCACCCTTCCCGATCTGCGCACCAGCACCGGCCGCAGGCCCTGACGGGGAGCGCGGGACCCGACCGGTGCCGACCACCTGCCCGGCACCGACGTAACCGCCATCTTCAGCTGGATCCAACCGGGCACGCTAGATCGTCCGTCGGCTAGCTCCCGGGGCGGATAGGTAGCTTGGCAGCAGTGAACCCGGGGATCACCGCCTCGTGTCCTACCCTGAAGCTGAGGCACCACCCCGAGGAGGTGGGCGGCGTGGATGTGGATGGGGTCACGATCGGTGCCCGGCTGCGGACGCTGCGGCGCTGGCGGGGGATGACCCAGGACGAGCTCGCCGGGCTGGCGGACCTGTCGCGTTCCTTCGTGTCCATGGTCGAGCACGGCACCCGGATGCTGGACCGCCGGTCGCATATCGCTGCCCTGGCCAGTGCGCTGCGAGTATCGGAGACCGACCTTGTCGGCGGGCCGCATCTAAGCGCCGACCGGGTGCAAGCCGATCCGCATATGGCCATCCCGGCCCTGCGGGAAGCCTTCCAGACCAACCGTCTGGCCAGCCCGGCGGTCGATCACGCCCGCCCGCTGGCCGATCTCCGCAATGAGGTGTTCGGCCAGATCGCGCCGCTGCATCAGCAGACCGACTATGTTCGCGCCGGGCAGCTGCTGCCCGGCGCGCTGGACGACCTGCACTGGCATACCGCCCAGGCGGGTGATGAGGCGTCGAGGCGGCTGGCCCTGGAGACGCTGATCGAGGCATGCGTCGCGGCCGGGCTGATCGCCAAGGACCTGGGCTAGGTCGATCTGGCGCATGTCGCCGCGCTGCGGGCTGAGGAGGCAGCCGATCTGCTTGCTGACCCGGTGCAGCAGGGCAAGGTCGACTGCCTGCGGGTCTGGACGTTTCCGCGTGAACGGTCCTGGGACCGGCGCCTGATGGCGGCCGAACGGGCTGCCGATGCGCTGCAGCCGCACGCTCATACTCTGCTGGGTCTGCAGGTGCTCGGCATGCTCAGCCTGCATGCCGCGCTGGGTGCCGCGGTCGTGCAGCGGCCGCACGTTGTCAGTCACTGGCTGGGCGAGGCTGACCAGCTCGCGGCCCAGGTGCCGGATGATCTTCAAGGCAACTGGCAGTCATTCGGCCAGACGAACGTCGGGCTCTGGCGGATCGCCATCGGGGTGGAACGCGGCGAAAGCGGCGGCGCCGTGCTGGATATGGCGCGCACGGTAGACCGGGCGAAGCTCAACTGGCGCAACCGCGAGGCCGCCTACCTGGCTGACGTGGGCCGGGGCCTGGCTCGGGACCGGAAGACGAGGGCGGAGTCGGTTGACCTGCCAGGGCTTCACCGCCGAGATTGTCAGCAGCAGCGCCGCACCCTGCCTGAAGGTCGCCAATGCCGAGATCCCGGCGCTGCCTGCACGCGCTGCCCGGCCTGGTCTGCGCGCGGGGTGGCGTACCAGCCGCCGTCTAGGCACGGCCCGGTGATCACCCATCGCTCCTGGTAGACGCGGACGATCTCGGCCAGGTCTCGCTGGCCGGGGTCCAGCTCATCGAGCGGGGTCTCTCCGCTGCGCTCAGGCACCGGGCCGCCTGCTCTGCTCGTCCCCCCGGGCGTTCACTGCTTTACTCGCCGACGGCGCGCAGGACCCGGGCCACGATGGCGGCGGCCGTGGTCACGTCGTCGCGGAACCGCTGCTGATCCCCGGCCTTCTCCAGACCGAGCAGTACGCCTGGGCCGTCATCGAAGTAGGCCGGGCCGATAACCCCGACGATGCCCAGCGCCGGGTCATGGCCAGAATGGCCCGCCGCACCCTGCTCAGCCGCCCGGACGCGCCGCAACTGGACGCGATCGTGGACGAGGCCGCGCTGCGCCGCCCGGTCGGCGGTCCCGAGGTCATGCGCGAGCAGCTACGCGAGCTCCTGCGGCCACGCCCCAACGTCACGATCCGGGTCGTGCCGTTCCAGGCAGGCGTCCACCCCGGCCTTGAGGGCGGATTCGTCCTGCTGGACTTCCCCCAGGACACCTCGTTCCCCACCGAGGTCTACGCCGAGTCGATGGCAGGTGACCTGTATCCGGAGAGCGCCGACCAGATCGCCCGGATTAGCCTGGCCTATGAGCGCATCGGGCAGGTTGCGCTCTCGCCTGGCGGATCAGCCACGCTGATCCGCCAGATCATCGAGGAGTTGTCGAGCACATGACCAACAAACCCGACCGCACCCGCAGGTGGCGAACCGCCAGCTACAGCGGCAGCGGCAACAACTGCGTACAAGTAACCGCAGACGCCCGGCCTGGCATCGCTGTCCGGGACAGCAAACACCCGCACGGACCCGTGCTCGTATTCACCGCTGGCGCGTGGGAAACCTTCACGCGGACAATCAAGGCCAGCGCGACTACACGACAGGAGCTTTAACCAGGCCGGCCAGTCATTCGTAGGGAGGGTGCCCCGCCCCGGGGGCACCCTCCCTATCTCTTACCGTCTGGAAACGCCCCGTTCCGGTGCCGGGGCAGGCCGAAGCTTTAGCCACCTAATTTGGGCCGGGACCCTAAGCGAGGCAGGCCCGGCCGGGCACAAGCGGGCAGGCTCACAAGCCCACCCGGCCAGCCAGGGTGGGCCTGCCCCGCTCCCGCCCAAACCAGGACACCGGCCAAACCTTCGTCCCGCCCCTCCAGCCATCTTTCCCGGCCCCTCCGATAGCCCCGCACGCCATCGGCCCGCCCTCCGGGCCGCCGCGCACCGCCTTCCTGTGCACGTCACGGACAGAGCTGACACGGAGGCACCGCACGCAGCCGCAGCAGGCGGGCCGCCTGTACCTGACGAAATCCACGCCGGCGGGACTTCAAGATCCTTCACGAATACCAGCGGCCTCTGCGCGTGCCACCTCGGACTGAGATCCTTGGAGCGGAGCCAGTGGATAAGATTACGAACCTAATATCGAACCAAGTCAGCGTACGCAAGTCGTACCAGAATAAAAATATGATCACGCTATACAGTGCGGCGCGCGCCGCTGATCAGGGGAATCTAGACACAAGGTGACGAGGCAAATACCATCATCTCGCTCTCCCTGCATCCTCGATCGAAGTGGATGGCGAATGCCGATTCCCAAGGAGCAGGCGGCTGAGGGGTCGCCTGAGGCTGACCAAGCCATAGCCGAGCCATCCGCCGACCAGGGACCCGCCGACGGCTCACATGCCCAGCCCGAGACGTCAGCACAGGAGCAGGCCACGCCAAACCGGTTCGCCACCGCCTCGCTCGTCGCTGGGATTCTCGGGGTTACCGGGTTGGGGATCGTCTTGGGGATCGCCTTCGGCATCCTCGGCCTGGCCCGGTCCAAACGGTGCGGTAGCGGCAAGGTGCGCTGCTGGGCAGGAATCACCGCGTCGCTGCTGTGGGCCGGGGCCTTCATCTACGTAGCGCCACATGTCGTCAAGGCAGCCGATCCGGGATGCACGGCCTATAAAGAGAGGGCACTTACCCATTACGACAGGGCCATCGAAGACTTTGGCACAAGGGTGAGCAACACCAAGACGACCGCCGATCTGAATAGCGCCATCGCGGACCTTCGCGCCGCGGCGGCCAAGAGCAGGAACGCCGAATCGAAGAGCGCCCTGAGCAATCTGACCGTCCAGCTCAGGAAGGCTCTCGCCGACGAAAACTCGGGCCAGGTTCCCGGCTCGGTCATGCGAGCGCTGAACCACGATGCCAGCGTCGCCGACAGCGCTTGTGGCACGCTTTAGCGCGTCGGCTCCCCAGCAGGGTGCCCGGGGCGCTCGCGCCATGATGCAGCAGCGGATGGCTGTGGCCGGGCGGAATGGGGGCGCGACTCTGGTAGGACGGACACGTGTCGGAGCCGAAGGGACATCCCCAGGGGTTGCGGGCAGACCCGCGCCCAGACCCGCGCCCAGACCCGCGCCCAGACCCGCGCCCAGACCCGCGCCCAGACCCGCGCCCAGACCCGCGCCCAGACCCGCGCCCGGGCCGGTCACGCCGCCCAGCTGCCACCCGGGCCAAGCGCAGCCGACCAGCCCCGGTCCAAGCCGAACTGCTGCCGGTCGCACGGGTCGCGGTCGACCTTTCCCTGGCACATCTTGACCGGCCTTTCGATTACCTGGTACCCGAGCGGCTAGCCGGGACAGCGGTTCCGGGCTGCCGAGTGCGGGTGCGCTTCGCCGGCCAGCTCGTGGACGGTTACCTGCTCAGCCGGGAAGCCGCCAGCGAGCACGGCGGAAGGCTGGCCTACCTGGAGCGGGTGGTCTCGCCGGAATCGGTTCTGACGCCGGAGGTGGCGGGCCTGGCCCGCGCGGTTGCGGACAGGTACGCAGGCACGCTCGCCGACGTGCTGCGGCTCGCGATACCTCCTCGGCACGCCACGGCAGAATCCAGTCGCAAAGCCCCGCCGCCCGAAGCCCCGTCCGCCGAAGCTCCGCCGCCCGTGGCCCCGTCGGCCGAAGCTCCGCCGCCCGTGGCCCCGTCCGCCCAAGCTCGCCCAGCCCACGACCTGCCAACTAACTCGATCCCGTGTCCCGCCCCAGGTCCCTGGACCCGCTACCCGGCAGGCGAGGCATTCCTGGCTGCCCTCGTCGATGGCCGGGCAGCCCGCGCCGCCTGGTCGGCGCTGCCAGGCCCGCACTGGGCCGAAGAGATTGCCCGCGCGGCCGCTACAGCCGCCTCGGCCGGTCGCGGCGCCCTGATCGTCGTCCCCGACAGTAGAGATCTAGACCAGGTAGACGAGGCCCTCGGCGCGCTGCTCGGAGCGGGCCGACACGTCTGCCTGGCCGCCGGCCTCGGGCCTGCCGAACGCTACCGGCGGTGGCTATCGGTGCTGCGCGGCGAGATCAGGGTCGTCGCCGGCCTGCGGGCAGCCATGTTCGCGCCGGTCCGCGACCTCGGTCTGGTGGTGGTCTGGGACGATGGCGATGACCTGCACGAGGAGCGACGCGCACCGTACCCGCACACCAGGGAGGTGCTCGCCCTCCGCGCTCACCGCTGCAAAGCCGCGGCGCTGATCGGCGGGTTTGCCAGGACGGCGGAGGCGACGCAGCTCGTCGCGAGCGGCTGGGCCCGGCCGATCGTCGCCAGCAGGCCTACCGTGCGCAGCCAGGCCCCGCTGATCCGCGGCACGGGCGACGACGTCGAGCTGGCCCGGGATGAGGTGGCCGGCGCCGCCCGACTGCCCAGCCTGGCCCTGCGCACCGCCAGGGAGGCACTCAGCCACGGGCCGGTGCTGGTACAGGTGCCCCGCCGCGGTTACCTTGCGGCCGTGGCCTGCGGGCGCTGCCGCGAGCAGGCCCGCTGCGCGGCATGCGACGGGCCGCTGGCGATGGGGGCCGCGCACGCCCCGCCGCGGTGTGCCTGGTGCGGAGTCGTGGCATCAGGATGGGGCTGTGCGCATTGCGGGTTCACCGGCATCCGGTCGATTGCCACCGGCGAAGCACGCACCGCCGAAGAACTGGGCCGCGCGTTCCCCTCGGTTCCCGTCCGCACCTCGCGGGGGCAGGAAGCCATCGCGTGGGTGCCCGCGACGCCCGCGGTGGTGATATCCACCCCGGGCGCCGAGCCAGCCGCCCGCGGCGGGTATGCGGCCGCCCTGCTGCTTGACGGCCGGGTCCTGCTGAGCCGGGCCAGCCTGCGCGCGTCAGAGGAGGCGCTGCGCAGGTGGCTAAACGCGGCTGCGCTGGTCCGGCCCGCCTGCGAAGGAGGAAGGGTGATCGTGATGGCCGATGCGTCGCTGGCAGCCGTGCAGGCCCTCGTCCGCTGGGATCCGGTTATTCATTCCGAACGAGAATATGTCGAACGCGAGCAGCTTAGGTTCCCGCCGTCGGTGCGGATGGCCGCGGCCCTAGGACCGCGGGAAGCGGTGACCGAGCTGATCGACGCCGCGCAGCTGCCGCCAGGTGCGGACGTCCTCGGACCCATGGACGTACCAGGCGCTGACGGCCCCGATGCCGATGAGGTGCGCGTGTTCTTCCGGGTGCCGAGATCACGCGGAGCCGACCTTGCCCGGGCGCTTCAGGCAGCTCAGGCGGTGCGCAGCGCCCGCAAGGCAGCCGGGGCTGTCCGGGTGCAGATGGACCCGCTCGACCTCATCTAGGCATCCGCGGCTGGCAACTTTGCACCCAGGACGCCGTATGGTGCTTGGGTGGCTATCTCGCCAAGGACCGCTCACGGCGCCCCCCGCCCGCCTGTAGTACGGCTCGCCCCCAGGGACGAACTCGCGGCGGCGGCCAGGGTCGCCCCGCTGCTGCGCGCAGCGCGTGACCTGGCCCTCTGGGCTGCCGTGCGGCAGGCTAAGGTACCCGGAACCTGGGCAGCGCCCCGGCTCGCCGCTGATCAGGCCATGCCCGAGCCCGGCCTCTCGGCCGCGGACGCCGCATCGGCGGCCGAGGACCTCGACCTGACCCAGGAGGAGCTGGCGACGGCCTGGCAGGTGGCTGCGGGCGCCCGCATGCTCGGCCGGACGGAGCCTGGCCAGCCGGCCGACATCCTGTCAGCGGGGGATCCGGACGCGATACTCACCCTCTGGGATGACGCGCTGGGCGTTACGCTGCGGACGACCGAGCTGGAAGGCCTGGTGACCGCCCTCTATACGGTCGGTGGCCCGGTACGGATAGACGCGCTGTTTGAGGCGTACGAGACGGCGCGCCGGCAGGCCCTGCCCGGCGACTCCGTCCCTCAGGAAGTCGCCAGCGAGCCTGGCGGCGGGAACACCGACGTCGTTGGGCTCTCCGCCGCCCTCGAGACGCTGGCCGATCTCGGCGTTGTCGATCTCGGCAGCGACGAGGAGGCCGGAGTGCTCACCGTCACTCTGTCTCGGCTGGGCACCTGGGGAGTGCACGGACGGCTCCGCGCGCGGGGCTGGCAGCTTCCGGTGGCCGGTCAGCTCGCGCAGGACCGCGCGGCTGTGTTGCTCGCCGCCCTGGCCGACTATGACGCCGAGGAAGGCGAAGCCGAGATCGCCGCCTGGCTGGCGCTGCGAGGTCCGGGAGACGCCGCGGCTGAGTTGATGGAAGCCGCGCGACAGGGCTCACCGGGTCTGCGCGGAGCCGCCTTCGCCGTCCTCGACCGAGTCGGCGAGGAGGCCATCCCCCCGGTCCAGGAGGCGCTGGCTGACCCCGTGCTCCGCCCGCATGCGGCGGTCTGGCTGCGTGACCACGGTGAGCAGGCCGAGCTTGGCCGTGGTGACCAGGAGTGGCTTCTCGTGGACCTTGGCGCGGGCTTGCTCGAGGAGGCACAGCCCGAGGACGTGGTGGCCGAGCTGCTGCCCGACCTGCCGTCGGGTGGACAGGCGAAGCTGGTCGCCGGGCTCTGGCAGGTCGCCCATCCGGGGCTGATCGGGCTGCTCACCGCGCTGGGCAGCCATCATCACGATCCAGCGGTGGCAAAGGCGGCGCGTAAGGCGGCGTTCAAGGCACGATCGAGTGCGCCTGCCCAAGCGGGCAGCGGCCAGACCGGCCCGCCCGATCCGCCGGACAGCCGGCCATAGACTGGACAACGAGAGATGACCGACGCAGCGTCGCGTGTTTCGGAGGACCCCTGGTGAGCGTTAGGCCGATTCGCCTCTTCGGTGACCCTGTGCTGCGCACCCCGGCTGAGCCGGTGCACGACTTCGATGCCGAGCTTCGCAGGCTCGTCCAGGACCTCACGGACACCATGATGGAAGCGCCCGGGCTGGGCCTCGCCGCCCCGCAGATAGGCGTCGGCCTGCGTGTCTTCACGTATTACGTGGATGATCAGCTCGGACACCTGATCAACCCGACGCTTCAGCTCTCCGCGGCGGCAGAGATCGACGACGAGGGCTGCTTGTCGTTCCCTGGGCTCTCCTTCCCGACCAAACGGGCGTCCCGGGTGGTGGCCAAGGGCTTTGACGTCCATGGCGAGCCGGTGACCCTGGAGGGCGCGGAGCAGCTGGCACGTTGCATACAGCATGAGACCGACCATCTGGACGGCGTGCTGTTCATCGACAGGCTCGACTCCGACCAGCGCAAGCTCGCGATGAAGGCGATCCGTTCGGCCGAATGGTGGGGCGAGTCGCTCCAGCAGGTAAAGGTCTCGCCGCATCAGACCGGCGGCTCGGCCTATTAGCCCGCGGATCGGATAGCTCATGCGTGTTGCCTTCGCGGGTACGCCGCGCGCCGCCGTCCTCTCGCTGGAAGCGATACTGCGTTCCCGGCATGAGGTCGCAGCCGTGATCACGCGCCCCGACGCGCCGGTCGGCCGTGGCCGCAAGCCGGCCCCGAGCCCGGTCGCCGAGCGGGCCATCGAGGCTGGCATCGAGGTGCTCAAGCCGGCCAAGCCCCGCGATCCGGAGTTCCTCGACCGGCTGCGGGTCATCGGTCCTGACTGCTGCCCGGTCACCGCCTACGGCGCCCTGCTGCCACAGGCGGCGCTCGACATCCCGCGGCACGGCTGGGTCAACCTGCACTTCTCCCTGCTGCCTGCCTGGCGCGGCGCGGCGCCGGTGCAGCACGCCGTCCTGCACGGCGATGACGTGACCGGTGCCACCACCTTCCGTATCGTGGCGGCGCTGGACGCCGGGCCCGTCTACGGCGTGGTCACCGAGCCGATCCGGCCAGCCGACACCACGGGCGACCTGCTGGAGAGGATCGCCGTGTCGGGAGCTGAGCTTCTCGTCGCGACCCTCGACGGGATCGAGACGGGGGAGTTGAATCCGCAGCCGCAGCCAGCTGACGGGGTCAGCCTTGCACCCAAGCTAGGCGTGGATGATGCGCGGGTGAACTGGGCTCTGCCTGCTCCGGCCATCGGAAGGCTGATCCGCGCCTGCACGCCAGCCCCCGGAGCGTGGACGGTGCAGGGCGACGCCAGGCTGAAGCTCGGCCCTGTCACGCAATCAGAGACGACCGAGCCCGGCGTCCAGCTCGGTCCCGGTGAGCTGTATGCGGTCAGGGATGGCGTGCTGGCAGGAACGGGGACCGGTCCCGTCCTGCTCGGCGAGGTGCAGCCCGCGGGCAAGCGACGGATGACCGCGGCGGAGTGGGCCCGCGGCATCAGGCTGAACGGCCGCGAGCCGCACGGGCCTGGGCCATCGAGCCCGAGGCTGGGCTGACATGGCTGGCCATGCAGGCCGGCGCTCAAAGAACCCGCCCGCGGCCCAAGGGGGCCGGGAGCCCTTGGTCCGTGCTGGCCGGGTGGCACCGCAAAGCCGCGGCCAAGCGTCTGCGGAGCGCGGCGAGCGCGGCGTGCCCGCTGAGCGCGGCGAGCGCGGGGAGCGCGGGGAGCGCGGGGAGCCCGCTGAACGCCGCGGTCGGCCAGCGCACGCGGATCCCGCTCGGCGTGCCGCCTGCGACGTGCTGCTCGCCGTGGCCAAGCGAGGCGCCTACGCGAACCTGCTGCTGCCCTCGGTGCTCCGCGAACGCCAGCTGACCGGGCGCGATGCCGCGCTGGCCACGGAGCTCTGCTACGGCACCCTGCGCGGCCAGGGCACCTACGACGCCATCCTGACGATCTGTAGCGATCGCCGCGTCGCCCGGATGGATCTGCCCGTCCGCGAAGTGCTCAGGCTAGGCGTGCACCAACTGCTCGCCACCCGGATCGCCGCGCACGCCGCCGTGGCGACGTCGGTGGACCTGGCCAAGGACGTGGCCGGTGTCCGGTCCGCCGGCTTCGTCAATGCCGTGCTGCGCCGGGTGTCAACGCGGGACTTCGACGCCTGGATGACGGTGGTTGCGCCGGACCGCCAGGCCGACCCGCTGGGATACCTGGCGGTCAGGCACAGTTACCCGCGCTGGATCGTGGCCGCGTTCGGCGAGGCGCTGGGGGAGGCGACCACCGGCGAGCTGGCCGAGACGGCGGCGGCGCTTGCTGCGGGCAACATCGGGCCGCGGGTCACCCTGTGCGCGATCCCCGGGGTGTGCGATCGGGGCGAGCTTGCGACGTCGGCCCCGGGCGAGCCTGCCCGGTGGTCTCCGTTCGGCGTCTACCTGACAGAGGGCGATCCAGCGGCGATTCGCGCGGTGAGCGAGCGGCGCGTGACCGTCCAGGACGAGGCCAGCCAGCTGGCCGCGCTGGCGCTCAGCCGGGCGGAGGTGGCTGGCCCGGACCGGCTCTGGCTGGACATGTGCGCGGGCCCGGGCGGCAAGGCTGGCCTGCTGGCCGGCCTCGCCGCCGGACACGGCGCCCGACTGCTGGCGGCGGACCTGCGGGAACGCAGGGCCGGCATGGCAAGGGACGCCATGGCCAGGCCGGCCGGGGTGGCTGCACCAGCGGGCAACGCCGCGTCCGGACCAGCCGGAGATGCGGGAGCCATGGCCGGGACCGTGGTGGCCGACGGCACGGTTCCCGCCTGGCGCCCGGCGGCATTTGACCGCGTGCTCGCGGACGTGCCGTGCTGCGGCCTGGGATCGCTCCGCCGTCGGCCGGAATCGCGCTGGCGCAGGTCCCCGGGGCAGGTGGCCGACCTCGCCCAGCTACAGCGCTCGCTGCTGACCGCGGCGCTCGATTCGGTGCGGCCGGGCGGCGTGGTCGGCTACGTGACCTGCTCGCCGCATCTGGCCGAAACCCGCGAGGTCGTTGCGGGGGTGCTGCACGGCAGGGAGGACCTCGAGGTGCTGGATGCCCCCGCCCTGCTGCCTGAGGTACCCGGTTTGGGGTGCCCTGCTCCGTTCGGCAAATATCTTCAGTTCTGGCCGCACCGGCACGGGACGGATGCGATCTTCCTGGCCGTCATCCGCCGTCTGGGATCATAGCTTTTACCTGGTCAGCGCGCGGTTCGCGGTGCCCTTGACGCGCGCGCTGCCGACGTCGGCCCGCTGGCCCTCGCTGTAGCCGTCCCGGTAGCCGCTGCCGGTGTAGGTCAGCCGCATCTTGCGGGTGACGGGGTAGGCCTGCTCGCACTGGCGCCGGACCACCAGGGCCCGGTCGGCCAGGACCAGGGCGGTGCTCTTGCCCGTGACGGGCTCGTGGGTAGCCGTCGCGGCCGCCCGCTGCTCGGCCGCCTGCACCCGTGCGACCACGGCGGAGGTGAAGCCGAGCAGCCAGCTGCGCCGGTAGGCCCGGGGACTGCGGGCCATCGCCGGCACCTCGACCGCGACCAGGCCGTGCGCCATCTGGATCAGCAGCGAGGTGTAAAGGATCTCGGCCCGCTCCAGGTCCGAGGCGTAGCCGAACACGTGGATCCGGGTGCCGGTCCCGGTGTCGGTGCGCGGCAACTGGACGCACGCGCAACGTATCGCGGACGCCAGGCCGCCGAGCAGGTGCGCCTTGATCTGCGACCACGGGTTGTCCACGTCGACGATGCGGCTGGCCGGCCGGTCGGTTTGCGGCTTGGCCGCGGCGAGCAGCGCCCGGTCGATCCCGTACCGGGCCATCAGCTCGGCCGCCTTGGCGGTGAGCGCCTCGGCCTCGGCCGGGGTCACGCCCTCGGCCTCGGCCTTGGCGAGCAGCTTGCGTACCCGCTCCAGCAGCGCGCCAGGGTTATCGGCTATCACTCGGGCCTCCCAGTTGATGGACGTCGAATATAGTATCGAGACCCTACGCGGCCGGGCGGACAGTTTTGGGAATCGGAGCCGGCCGGGTCGGCGCGGGCGCCGTGGCAGCCGCCGACGAGCACGTGCTGACCTGCCTCTATGACCCGCACCCAAGGCTAGCCACTCACAGCCGGTGACTGCGGCCTGCCGTCAGCCGTTCTTGCTCGCGAGCAACCAAATCCATGGGTCCGCGTTCATATGTATAGGGCCGCGGCAGTACCTCCTGTCGAAAGCAGCTCTCCTGGCCTGAGCCGGCCGCCCGGCTGACCCAGGCGTAACCCTCCCGGAGGCGTGCGTGCGTCATCATCCGCTCAGGCCAGTCGCCCTCGCGGCCAGCCTTACTGTCGCCGTCGCGCTCTGCTCCGCCGCGGCCGCCGTCGCCCGCCCGGCCGCCATGGCAGCGACCACGGCAGCGACCAGGACGCAGGGCCAGGGCCGGCCTGTCTTCCTGATCAACGGCGAACAGCTATCCGTGGGTGCTACCAGCGCGTACGGCCAGTCCGTCAGTACCCTTGGCCCGGTCGGTGCGGCCGCGACCGCCGGTCAGACGCAGACGCTGACCATGGACGGCAAGTCCTACGTGCTGCCGGACGATGCGATGCCCTACTTGGGCCGCGGCCTGGATCCGAGCCTGTTCGACGTCAGCGCGCTGGCCGGTGCGGAGTCCGGCGGCGAGCTTCCGGTACTGGTGAGCTACACCGGACAACTGCCCGCGCTGCCCGGGGTGACCATCCTCTCGTCCGGCGGGGGAGCCGCCGCGGGGTACCTGACCGCGGCCGGGGCAACAAAGCTCGGGGCGGCGCTAGCCGGCCAGTTCACCGCCGACCATGCCCGCGGCAGCTACGGGCAGGACGGGATCTTCGCCCACGGAGTCTCCATCGCCCTAGCCGGTGCGGTCGGCGCGGGCGGTGCGCCCGCCCCGGCACCACACCCCAAGTACGCGATGCACACGCTGACCGTCGACGGGACCGACCTGTCCGGCCAGCCGGACACCGGCGATTACGTGATAGTGACCAATGTCGACAACAGCAGTCTGTTCTCCAACCCGGCCGAGGCAGTCGGCGTCTTCAAGCATGGCGTGGCGAAGTTCAGCGTGCCGGCCGGGCACTACTGGGCGGTCGGCCAGTTTGGGGGCGGCTTCTTCAGCGTCTCGCATGTCGTGGTCCTGCCGCAGTTCAGCGTGACGGCGAACACTACGGTGCACGTGGCAGAGCAGGCCGCGACCAGCCGGATCCAGATGGTCACATCGCGGCCAGGGATCCTGCGGGACGTGGGCTTCAACCTGTCCCGGACCGCCGCGGCCGGCCCCATCATGGGCGTTCAGTGGCTCAACTCGCTCGGCCTGAGGTCGCCCGCTCCGCCGCTGTACGTCAGCCCTACGCGGGTGAGCCCGGCCACCGGGACGCTCACCGCCGTCACGACAGGGTGGCTGTACTCGCGGTCCACGGCGCCCGGAACCCCGTATGAGTACGACCTGGCCTACCAGTCCCGCGGGACCATCCCGGCCCAGCATTACGTGGTCAACCAGGCCAGCGTGGCCACGGAGAACGCGCGGTTCTACGGGGCGGTCACATCGACCGGGCTCGAAGGCAGGACTCCGGTCTTCCCCATCGCCCCCAGGACCCAGAACGTGCAGGAAGGCGGGATCCTCACGATAACGCCGTTCGACGTGATACGGCTCCCGACGGCCCGGACCATCTACATGTCGGTCCACCCGTCGCTGGCCTGGGTGGAGAGCTTCTTCCCGTCGGTCTGGTGGGCAGGCTATGGCGGCCAGACCAGTGCGCCGCGGGCGTTCGTTCCCGGCCAGCGGCTGGCCGAGGACTGGGGTGCCTACCCGCTGCATCCCGCCCCCGATGTCAAGCTGATCCAGGCCATTGGCGGGAACCGGCCCCTCCCGGTGTCGGCGAGCCGGGCCGGGAACAACCTGTCGCTGTATATGACCGCGTTCAGCGACAGCGTGCCCGGGCACACCGGCGGGCGGGTCATCTTCAAGCCGTTCACGGCGACCGCCAGCTATGAGATCGACCAGAACGGAACACAGATCGCGGGCGGCCCCTTGCCGTACTTCCAGGGACGCTTCGCGGCCACCACCACGCTGAGCTCGGCGCCATCGACCATCAGGTTCGAGCTGGACACCGCCGTGCGAAGCAAGCTACAGCCGCTGTCCAGCGCGACCCAGACCGTGTGGACCTGGCGGTCGGCCCAGGAAGCAGGATCCACGCTGCCGCCCGGCTGGGCCTGTAGTGCCTACCTGCACTCCGGCCGTGCGTGTGCGGTGCAGCCGATGATGACGCTGCGCTACAGGGTGGTCGGCCTGGGGCTGGCCGGCTCGGCCAGTCCCGGCCAGCAAGTGGTCCGGGTGTCGGTGGGCCACCTACAGCTGGCGAAGGCGGCGAAGATCACCGGCGTGACGGAGTCGGTGTCCTTCGACGGCGGCAAGACCTGGCAGGCTGCCAGTGTCAGCGGCGCGGGCGGGAGTTACGCGGCGGTGTTCTCGGCCCCGGCCGGCGCGCTGGTGACCCTTCGGACCAGTGCGGCCGATGCCGCGGGCGGGTCGGTCACGGAGACCATCACCAACGCCTATCAGGTCGCATCCTGACCAGGGGCAGGGCGCGCGGTAACCGAGCCGGTCAGCGTTCAGCCCGCGGGCACCTTGGCTGCGGGCCGGTTGTCGCTGATCCACGCGTCGATGAGCTGCCACCAGTCGTAGAGCCACTTGACCTGCTCCTCATGACCGGCCGAGCGTGGCACCTGGTCGAAGGGGACCCGCCACCACTTCGCCTGGACAACCTGATTGATCGGCAGCCCACGCCAGACGTCGCCCACGCTGACCAGCATGTCCAGCCCGGCATGCGCCACGAAGATCACGTCGGCCTCGGGGCAGGCGCTGATGGCCGCGAGCACCCCGCCGGTCCTCGGCGCCAGCACATTCGGCATGTCCTGCGCCCGGGTCGCGAGATCCTGGCGGCCCTTCCGTTCCAGCCGCTGGATGCCGCGCCGCCAGCGGCTGGGCGTCCAGTTGCCGCCTTCGGGGAAAATCACCAGGGCGCCATCGGCGTCGAGCCCGCTGGCGAGGCGCTTGATCTCCTCGACAAACAAGCCCTCGCCGGCCTTGCGGCGGGAGATGAACACGTTGGGCAGGCGATTGGCCACGACGTCCAGGCCCGGGTCAAGCTGTAGCGTCGCCTTCATGACCACCCGCGGCCGCCGATGGTAGACGCTGAGCAGATGATGCACGAGCAGGAACGAGTCGCCCGGCCCGGCGTGACGGCTGAGCACGATGATCGGGCGCGCCAGCCTGGCGATCCGTTCTTCGCCGGTGAGCTCTGGCTCGTCCACCTCGATCCGCACCCCGAAGGCAGCGGTGCCAGCCCGGTACACCAGGTCGAGGAACCATCGCATGACCGCGTAGTGGCGATTCGCGTAGGGCTCGGTCCGCAGCCGCCCGCCGAATCCGCTCGCTATCCACAGACCCATGCAGGTGAACAGGGCCATCGTCTCCGCGGTGAGCCAGACCACCGCGAACCACAGCACGCGCAGGCCGCGCATGCGGCCCGGCCGTGACAGCCCGACCAGCCCGACCAGCATGGCGACGAGCGCCAGCAGCGGGAACAGCACTACCAGGGCGAGCGCGATGACGACCGTCAGCGGTGCTAGCAGGAACCGGCGTACCAGCCGGGGTGGCAGCATGGCCGGCCCTTCCCGTCGATGACCGGGTCAGGCCAGCTCGGCGAGATAGCTCGCGGACGCTTTATACGCACGCTCGATATTCACTCCGACATTAGTCTTCTCACCCCGGTACCGCAGTTGCGACAGATCGGGCGCCCGCTGGGTTCCGC
Organism: Actinomycetota bacterium; assembly: GCA_003168255.1. Classification (GTDB taxonomy): domain Bacteria; phylum Actinomycetota; class Actinomycetes; order Streptosporangiales; family Streptosporangiaceae; genus PALSA-505. The sequence goes on along the minus strand of PMSU01000137.1, from coordinate 18,938 downwards.
CGGACGGCAGGACATGGACTTGCACATCTGGCGGCAAGGCGGCCATTTCCTCGTGAAACCGGTGCCGCCGGGCGATCTCGAAGGCGACCAGGCCCACTTCCCATAGCCGCCGCGGCGGGGCCAGCGGACGCTCGACCCGGCCGACGTGCAGCACATAGATGATGCCCGCCCCCAGTTCGACGGCCCGTCCCACCGGGATCGAATGCACCAGCCCGCCGTCAAAGTAATGCTCGCCATCTACCTCGATCGGCGGCAGCAGCCCCGGCACGGCGCACGAGGCGAGTACCGCGGGCACCAGCGGGCCGCTGCTGAACCAGCGTGCGCTGGCCCGTTCGATGCTGGCGGCGACACAGTGAAAGGGCAGCGCGAGGTCGGCGAAATCGGCCACCGGCAGCGCGCGCTCCAGCATGGCCGCCAGCGGCTCGATCGCGTGCAGGTGCGTGCGAGACCGGGCCAGCGTGGCGGCCCGGCCCAGGATGTTTCCGCTGAACGCCTGCTGTAGGTCGGCGCCCTGCCAGAGCCCGCCGAGCCGCTGCGCGGCGTCGTCTGGGTCCGCGGCGACGAACGCGCCATTGATCGCGCCCACCGAGGTGCCCACGATCACGTCGGGCACGATCCCGGCCTCGGACAGCGCCCGGAGCATCCCCACCTCGTGCGCCCCCAGCACGCCGCCCCCGCCCAGCACAAACGCCGTCTTCACCGGCCAGCCTCCTCAAGGTGCCAAGGATCAGGAAGGATCCTGGTCGTCAGCGCGTACAAAATCCTTCCCGATGATGCCTGCCCGCCGCAGTCCCCAGGCTAGCTGCCCGCCGCTGTCAGTCCCCAGGCAAGCCGCCCCCCGCTGACCCGCCCGCCGCTGACCCGCCCCGCTGATCGCGTGATCGGCGTCGCCGCACAAGATGAGCATCCGGCCGCTGATCCCCGGTGTCAGGGTGTCTCAGAGACTGGTAACCACACGCCACTTATACTGGTAAAACAAGTGCCAGGGTCGGTCGCGCAGGTCGGCTGAGTCACCGTTCACCCTCCTGGCAGCGGGCGGGTCGGGCGGGTCGGCCGGGGAAGGCGCGGCGCGCCATCAGCAGGATAACTGTGCCGACTGCGGCCAGGGCCATGCCGACGACGGGAAGTGCGCTTAGCTGGCCGGCGTCCACGAGGATCGATCCGGCGAGGGCGCCGCCGCCGATCCCGACCTGGAAGGTGACGACATAGAGTGCCGAAGCCGTGTCGGCGGATTGTGGCGCGACGCGCAGGACGGCCGACTGTAGGCACACCGGGATGGCAGTGAAGGCAGCACCCCAGAGCACGATCGCGGCGACGGTGAACCCCGCGGAACCGGGGCCGAGGGTCGACAGGGCGGCGAGCGCCACGGTCAGCGTGACCGCGCAGCCAGCGCCGGCCAGCCGCGGTCGCCGGTCGGTAGCCCACCCGGTAAGCCCGATGCCTGCGACGCCAGCGACACCATAGGTCAGCAGCACCACCGAAAGAGCCAGCCCGGTCAGGCCTGCGTCACGCCGGACGAGGACGGCAATATAGGTGTAGGCGGTGAAATGCCCGATGACCACGAGCACCGTGACCGCGCAGACCGCGATGAGCGATCTGCTGCGCAGCGCCGCGGGTATCTCGGCGATCCTGGTCCGCAGGCCGCGGGCAGGCGTGTCGGAGGGGAGCGGAGGCAGGGTGGCGCGCACGGCAGCGACGCTGGCCGCCGCGGCCGCGCCGACGACGGCGGTAGCGGCACGCCAGCCCAGCACCTCACCGAGGGCGCTGGCGAGCGGAGTGCCCAGTACCAGGGCGAGGGAGTTGCCGGTGAAGACGATCGCCGTGGCCCGTCCGGCCCGGCCTGGCGCCACCAGCCTGCCCGCCACCGAGGCCAGCACCGACCAGAACACCCCGTGCGCGAACGCGCACACGACCCTGGCCGCGAGCACCACCGGATAGCTGGGGGCCAGCGCCATGGCCAGCTGGGACAGCGCCAGCAGGGCAACCGCCCCGACCACGACCCGGCGCCGGGGCAGGCGGCTGGTCAATACTGTCACTGGTATCGCCGTGAGTCCGGCGACGGCCGCGTAGATCGTGACGAGCAGCCCGATGGCGCCCACCCGGACGTGCAGCCCGGCGGAGAGCTGCGGCAGCAGCCCGACGGGCAACGTCTCCGCGGTCACATAGACGAACGAAGCGGTGGCAAGCGCCGCGAGCCCCAGCCCGCCACGGTGGCGCCTGTCCCAGCGCAGCTGGCTGGGAAGATCGGTATCATCCACTCGTCCATATTATCCTCGTATAACGAGGATAATAAGAGGGCAGCAGATTGCGCTAGTGCGGAGGATTCTGCGATGAGGTCGACGTCCAGGCTCTCGGGCCAGGCGGCCGTCTTGCGGGCGGTGCACGGTCAGCCGGGCATCACCCGGGCTTCGGTCGCCCACCTGCTGGGGATGCCGAGCGGTTTCGCAGCCGAGACGGTCGCCCGGCTCGCGTCGCTCCAGCTACTGACCGAGTGTCCGGCACCGCCCACCGGGATCCGTGGCAGGCCCACGACCGCACTGCATCCGCACCCGGCCGGGCCGCTGGTGGCTGTTGGCGTCATCGCCCACGAGACCTGGCAGGTGGCAGCCGTCCAGCTGGGCGGGGGCAAGGTCGAGTCCGTCGGGCGCTCGCACCGGCGTGACGAGGCAGAAGTGCTCGCCGCGGTGTCCGCTGCGCTCGAGGTCATAGCCGGGCGGTATGGCGAGCGGATCCGGGCGGTCGCGGTCGCCGTGCCCGGCACCGTGGCAGCGGGCGCGCTGGCCCACGCGCCCAATCTCGGCTGGCACCAGGTTGACCTGGAGACCCTGTGGGCATCCCGCGAACCTGGCTGCCCGTTCCTGGCCGGCAACGACGCCACCTTTGCCGCCATAGCCGAGGCGCGGCGCGGCGCCGCGATGGGTGCTGGCACCGCTCTGCATCTGTACCTGGATGCCGGTGTGGGGGGCGCGGTCATCGAAGGCGATCGCGCCCTGCTCGGTGCTACCGGGATGGCGGGCGAGTTCGGCCACATGCCGTTCGGGGATCCGGCGCTGCGCTGTCGGTGCGGTGCCACCGGCTGCTGGAACACCAGCCTCGACGGCCAGGCTGTGGCCCGGGCACTGCGCCAGCCCGTCCCCGACGACGAAGTCAGCTACACCCGCCGCGTCCTTGCCGCAGCTCAGGCCGGCCAACCCGACGAACTGTCGGCGATGCAGGCCGTTGCCCGGTCCCTCGGGCGAGGGGCGGCCGGCCTGGTCAACGCCTTCGACCCCAGCATCGTCACCGTCGGCGGGCTGGGACGCGACCTCCTCGCGCTCGCCGGCGACCACGTCACCCCCGCCTACCTTGACGGACTCATGCGGTTCCGCGCATCGCCGCCCCCTGCGCTGATTCCCGCGCACTTCGGCGATGACGCTCCCCTCATCGGTGCCGCCGAGGACGCATTCGCCGCCGTGCTCACCGACGAAGGCCTGCGCGCCTGGACATCCCGCAAGGCCTAGGTGACCCGCGCCTGACCCGCGCCTGACCCGCGGCTCTCGTGCACGAGAGCCGCGGGCAGGCTCGTCAGGACACCGAGACCGGGACCCCAGCCTCGGCCTCGACTTGCTCAGGCGTAGCCGCAGACGTGCGCAGGCTGCGGCTTGCGACCGGTACCAGAGCGACCGCCGTCGCCGCGATGACGAGCAGCACCAGCCAGGTGTGAACGCGGCCCCACTCCCCGAGCAGCAGCAGGTAGCCGGGAATCGTGCACGTGGTAAACGACAGGATCAGCGTCAGCCAGCCGGTCAGCGGCGTGAGGCGGGTGATGCCCAGCCCGAGTACGAGCCAGAACAGCGCCCACAGTACCGACCACTGGAGCCAAAGCAGGCCGATCGTCGGGTCGTGGAACTTGACGATGTTGGTGATGCCGAAGGCAGCCGCCATGATCGCCACCCAGGCCGAGTACCAGCCGAGACCGACGGGCTCTTGGCCCGCCAGGTTGCTGATCCCCACGTACAGGTAGGTGAACCCGAACAGGAAGATCCCGGAGTCCAGGAGGATGTCGCTCGTCGTCGGGGCGGTCGCGATCAGGTAGAACGGGACCGCGACCTGGAGGGCGCCGACGAACAGGTTGAAGACGGCGGCCCCCTTGGCATCGACCTTGCCCAGCAGGAGCAGGCCGTTGATGAACAGCACCGCCCCCACGAACATCAGTCCTACATCAGACATCGGATTCTCCTAGTTGTAGGAATCGACCGGGGGCAGCCGGTCGTTGAGCAGGAAGTCGCCGGCGTGCATCGACTTGAAGTCGAGCGGGTTGTGCAAGGAGAGCGTGCGGGCGTTGCGCCAGTGCCGGTCGAGGCCGTACTTCTCCAGCACGCTGCCAGCGCCGCAGACCTTGAACAGCGTTGACCCCGCGAACATCGCGGCGTCCGCCGCCGCCTCTCGGGCCTGGCCGGTGACGACGGAAGCCTCACCCCGGACGCGATCGTTGCCCGGCTGCGCGACGGCCTCGTCGCACAGCTCGGCGGCCCGCAGGGACAGCAGTTCGGCGGCGTCGACGGCCGTCTTCATCTCTCCTACCCGGAGCTGGGTGTAGAGGTCGTCGGTCGCGCGGTCGGCGCTGCTCTCGTACCACAGCCGCGCTCTCGTCCGTACGAACGCGACGGCGTCGTCGAGTGCGTTACGGGCAATTCCCACGAACACCCCCGTGTGCACCGCCTGGTAGTTCAGCGAGGTGACCGTTCCGCCCCCGCCGCCCTCTGTGTCGGGGCTGCCGAGGCACAGCTCGTCGGGGATCCACACGTTGTTGAACTCGGTGGTGCCGCTGGCAGTGGTTCGCTGGCCAAATCCGGTCCAGTCGTCGTGGATCGTCACTCCTTCGGCGTCGGTAGGCGTGAAGAACACCATCACGTCCTCGGAGTCGGCGACGCGGCAGGGCCCGAACGTGATGTCTCCCGCCAGGCTTCCCGTGCAGTAGAACTTCCGGCCGTTCAGCCGCCAGCCGTCGCCGTCCCTGGTCACGGTCGTGTTGAAATGGTTGACGCTCTTGGTGCCGACCTCGGAGTACGCGTTGGCGATCCACAGCTCGCTGGTAAACCGCGGCAGCCACTTGGCCTGCACGGCCGGGGAGGCCCATTCCTGTAGCAGGCGGATGCCGCCGGTGTGCAACTGGTACATCTGGCCGATGTTGGAGTCGCCCGCGGAAATGGCGATCACGACCTTCATCAGCTCCACGAAGGAGCCTCCGTAGCCGCCGTACTCGCGAGGAACCATCAGGCCGAGAAGGCCCGAGGCCCGGAAAGCCGCGCACTGCTCGTAGGGGAACCTTCGGTCGTGATCACGCTCGGCAGCGCCGATGCGGAACTCGTCGCGAAGTCTTTCCGCGATCCGCAGCGGATCTTCCAGAGCAACGCCAGCCAGCGGCGCGCTTGTGCTTTCAGTGGTAGTCACGGCAGTGTCCTTTCGGTTCAGACCGCAAGGGTGAAGTGGTGGCAGTCAATGACTTGTTCTTTCTGCGGGGGCCGCGCTCCCGGCCACCAGCGCGGCTGCGTGGGCATCCGCCCAGCGCGCCGCGAACGACCCGAAGCCGCTGACCTCCGACTCGAGCACGAACAGTCCGCGCGCCGGGACACTCGCGCCGAGTTCCAGCAGCAGCGGAGCGAAGTGCAGGTCGACCGCGAGATGGTGGCTGGGCAGGCCGCCGAGCAGGATCGGCACCGCGCTCTTGCCGGTCAGGCCGCCGGTGGCGAACCGGTCGAGGAAGGCCTTCAGCAGGCCCGAGTAGCTCGCCTTGTAGGTCGGGCTGGCGATCACCAGCACGTCGGAGTCGAGCACCTGGGCCACCGCGGCGCAGGCATCGGGATCGGCCGGATGCAGGACCCGCGGCCCGAGCACGGCCAGGTCGACTTCCGAGACTGTCGCGCCGGGCAGGACACCGGCGATCTCGGCGGCGAGCGTCCGTGCCAGCCCGTGGGTCCGTGACTCAGGCCGCGGATTCCCAACCAAGGCATTTATCCGAACGGTGCTGCCGCCACCGTTCGGATAAATCATGACTTTCCCAGCGCGGCGTAGCCGCCCCGCCAGAACACCAGCGGAGCGACATCGTCTCCGGATGTCTCGACGTCGCGTACCCGGCCGATGACGATCTCGTGGTCACCGCCGGGGAGGTAGTGCTCGACCGTGCATTCCAGGGCAGCCAGCACGCCCTCCAGCCGGGGGCTGCCGGTGGGGCCGGGGCGGTGCCGCACCTCGTCCCAGGCCGCCGTCAGGCCGCGGCGGGCGAAGTTGGCCGACAGGTGCCGCTGCGGCGCCGCGAGCACGTTGACCGCGAACGCGCCGTGGGCGCGGACGGCCTCGAGCGTCATGCTCGCCCGGTCGAAGCAGACCAGCACGAGCGGCGGATCCAGCGACAGGGAGCTGACGGCGTTGGCGGTGGTTCCCACCGGCTCGCCGTCGGCCCCCACCGAGGTAACCACGGTGACTCCGGTGGCGAAGTGGCCGATGGCGTTGCGAAAGTCGGCGGCGGGGACCGGAACGGAGAGCTGATCAAGAGCTGTCATCGTCATCAGATCTGTCCATGGTTGGGAGGCGGGACGTGATTGAGCAGGAAGTTGCCGACGTGGTGGTACTTCCAGTCGGCTGGATCGTGGCTCGCGTGCGTGCGGGCATTGCGCCAGTGGCGGCTGAGATCGTGCCGCTCGTCGGCGGCGCTGGCACCGCTCAGCGCGAACAGGTCGCTGGCGACCTCGACGGCGACCGCGCTGCCGAACGCCTTCGCCTGGGCGACCGCGATCGAGCCGCGGGCCGCCTCGGCAGCGTCCCGCGGCCAGAGCGTCACCTCGTCCAGCGTGGCGGCGGCCGACGCGAGCAGCGCCTGCGCTGCGGCTACCTTGGTGGCCAGCTCGCCGTACCGGCGGATCGTGTGCGGGTCGGCGGCGGCGCGGTCGGCCCAGCCGGCCCGCGCGGCCTCGAAGAACGGGCGGGCCTTGTCCCGCACGAACGCGTCGGCGTCTCGCAGCGCCCCGCCGGCGATGCCGACCTGGATCGCGGCGTGCCAGAGCTGGGCGCGCGCGCCGATCTGCTGCGGCACGGCGAAGGCACTTTCGTAGGGGACGACCAGGGCCGGGTCCACGACCACGTCGTCGAAGGTTGCCGTCCCGCTGACGGTGGCGCGCTGGCCCATCACGTTCCAGTCCTCGTCGATCTTGACGCCCGGTGCGTCGCGCTCGACGAACGCCAGCACGACGTGACCGGCGTCGTCCAGCGCGCTGACGCCGATCCAGCGGGCGGTGATCGCGCCGGTGCAGTAGTACTTGCGGCCCTCCAGGCGGCTGCCGGTGCCGGTGCCGGTGCCGGTGCCGCTGCCGGTGCCGGTGCCGCTGCCGCTGCCGCTGCCGGTGCCGCTGCCGCTGCCGTGCAGCCGGGTCCGCAGGTCCTGGGCGTGCTTGCCGCCCCGCTCGGCCAGCCCGTTGCTGAGCCGGCCGCCCGCCAGCACGTCACCGAACAGCCGCCGCTGCTGCTCCTGGCTGCCCCAGACCGCGAGCACGTCGACGAACAGGAAGTGCGCCTGCGGCGCCTGCGCGATCGCCGGGTCGACGAAGGCGATGCAGCGGGCCACCTCCGCGAGTACGGAGGCCGGCAGACCGGCGCCACCGTGCTCGCGCGGCACGGTGATCGCCAGCAGGCCGCTGGCATCGAACGCCGCCAGCTCGGCCACCGGCACCTGGCCGGCCCGGTCCCGGTCGATCACGCCGTCGGCGATCGACTCTGCGTACTGCCTGGCCGCGGCGATCGCCTCCTCGGCGGAGGCGACCACCCGGGGGGCGGTCGAGGTGATCATCCTGCGACCGACAGCACCAGGTCGGGCGCGGTCAGGCCGGCGCCGGGGTCAGGCACCGCAGCCGGGTCGAGTCCGGCCTTCACCTCGAGCTCGCGCACGATCGGCATGACCTCCTTGCCGAAGTGCTCGATTTCCTCGTGATAGTGCAGGAAGCCGGTCAGGATGAGGTCCACGCCGAGCTTGCGGTACTCGACGATCCGCTCCGCGACCTGCTCGGCGGTGCCGATCAGCTGGGTCCGGAACCCGTCGTTGTACTGGACGAGATCCTCGAAGCTCGAATCGGCCCACATGCCCTTCTTGTCGCCGGTCGACTGCCCGGCCTGCTTGACCGCGGCACCGAAGCCTTCCACCGCCTCGACGTGCGCCTTGGCGATGATCTCGCGCAGCGTCTCCCTGGCCTCGCGCTCGGTGTCCCGGACGATGACGAACCCGTTCAGGCCAAACCGCGGTGGGGTGGTGCGCCCGGCATCGTCGGCGATCTGCTTCAGATCGGCAACCTGCTCGCGGACCCCGTCGAAGTCCTTGCCGTTGGAGAAGTACCAGTCCGACAGCTGCCCGCCGTTACGCCGGGCGGCGCTCGAATTGCCGCCCTGGAAGATCTCCGGGTGCGGCCGCCCCGGCCACGACAGCGGCTTGGGCTTCAGGCTGAAGTCACGGATCCGGTAGAAGTCACCCGCCAGGTTGGCCTCGTCTTCGGTCCAGATCAGCTTGAGCGCGGTGATGAACTCGGCGGTGCGGCGGTAGCGCTCGTCATGCTCCAGCCACGGCTCGCCGAGCTGGCGGAATTCGTCCTTGAACCAGCCGGAGACCACATTCACCGCCACCCGGCCGCCGGACAGGTGGTCCGCGGTCGCGACCCACTTGGCTAGGACGCCCGGGTGCCACAGCCCGGGATGCACGGCCGCGATCAGCTTGAGCCGCTCGGTGGCGATCAGCAGCGCGAGGCTGAAGCTCGTCGACTCGTGCTGGAACTCGGCGCCATAGCTGGCGGTGTAGCGCACCTGGCTGAGGGCGTAGTCGAATCCGCCCCGCTCGGCCAGCCGCGCCAGCTTGCGGTTGTAGGCGAACGACCAGTCGGTGCGCTGCTCGATCGTGCTGGTGACCAGGCCGCCGCTGACGTTCGGTACCCAGTAGGCGAAGCTCAGCGGTTCGGTGGTCGGATCGGTGGTCATCTAGCAGCCTCCATGCGTTCGTGATCTCGGTCAGGTGACGCCAGCAGTCCGCGGCGCCGCAGCACCGGCATCACGCCCTCGGCGACCTGGTAGGCCTCCTCGAGGTGCGGATAGCCGGACAGGATGTACTCGTCGATGCCGAGCGCGTGGTACTCCGCGATCCGGTCCGCGACCTCCTCGTGGCTGCCGACCAGCGCGGTGCCCGCGCCGCCGCGGACCAGGCCGACCCCGGCCCACAGGTTCGGTGAGATCTCGAGCGCGTCGGTCCGGCCGCCGTGCAGCGCGCTCATCCGCTGCTGGCCCTCGGACTGCGACGCGCGCTGGATTGCCTGGGAACGCTCGATCGCGGCCGGGTCAAGCCCGTCGAGTAGCCGCTGCGCGACAGCCCACGCCTCGGCTGAGGTGTTGCGCGTGATCACGTGCAGCCGGATGCCAAACCGCAGCTCGCGCCCGGCCGCCTTGGCTCGTTCGCGTACCCGATCGAGCTTGTCGGCTACCGCGGCAGGTGGCTCGCCCCAGGTCAGGTAGACATCGGCATGGCGAGCCGCGACGTCGAGCGCATCCGCCGACGAGCCGCCCAGGTAGATGTCAGGCCAGACCGGTGCCGGGACGATCTGCCCGCCGCGGACGTCGAAGTACTCGCCGGTGAAGTCGACCGGCTGTCCCTTCCAGAGCTCCCGCACGATGTACAGGTACTCGGCGGCGCGCCGGTAGCGCGCCTGCTTGCCGAGGTGATCCCCGAATCGTCGCTGCTCGACGTCGTCGCCGCCGGTCACGATGTTCAGCAGCAGCCGACCCTGGGAGATGCGCTGGTAAGTGGCCGCCATCTGGGCTGCCAGCGTGGGCGACTGGAGGCCGGGGCGGAACGCGACAAGGAACTTGAAGCGCTCGGTGACCTGCGTGAGGCCGGCCGTCATGACCCAGGCGTCCTCGCACCACGAGCTCGTCGGGGTCAGCGCCCCGGCGAACCCGAGCTGCTCCGCGGACCGCGCGATCTGCCCGATGTAGCCGATGTCAGGCACCCGCTCGGTGCCGCCATCGACGACGCGGCTGCCGGCCGCGCCGACCGCGTTCCCGAGGCTCAGGTCCGTGCGCGAGTCGCCGTTCGTGGGCAGGAACCAGTGCAAAATCATCGCCATGGCTGCTCGTCTCCCATGACCCCAGGATGCGGAGGCAGTGTCGGCATCGTCCAATACGGATCCACGAGGGTGCGATAGGAAATCCCTATCAAATCGATTGACTAACCAGGTAATTCGGCTAGCCTGGATCGCGGGGTGCCTTGTGCGCACGGAGCAGCTGGAGTACATCGCTGCGGTGGCACGTCTTGGCTCGTTCCGGGCGGCGGCCGAGGCGCTGCACATCTCGCAGCCGGCTCTCAGCGAGTCAGTGCGCAACCTGGAGCGGGAACTCGGCGTCGACGTGCTCGAACGCGGCCGCCACGGAGCGCGGGTCAGCCATTCGGGGCGTGATCTCCTGCCCCGCATCCTCACCGTGCTCGACTCCGTGGACCGGCTGCGCCAGGCGGCCAACGAGCAGCACCAGAGCATGCGCCTGGTACGCGTCGGCACCGTGAACACCGCGACCGTCCCGTTGGTGGCCCCGGCCATCCGGGAGTTCCGCGAGACGCACAGCGATACCCAGGTCGAGGTGATCGGCGCGCAGCAGGCCGAGATCCAGCGCTCGATCCTGGCGGGAAGCTTCGATCTCGGGCTGGTGAACTACCTGGCGGGCGACGACAAGCCGCCGGATCTGGAGACCACGACGCTGCTGCGCGGCCGCGCGGTCGTCTGCATGCGGCCCGACAGCCCGCTGGCGGCACGCGACGTCGTGCAGGTCGATGACCTGCGTTCCGAGCCGCTGATAGTCATGCGCTCCGGCTATGCCATGCACCGCTATGTCCACCGCCTGCTGCGCGACCGGATCCCGGCGTTCTCTTACTCCACCGATGGCGCCGAGATGGGCAAGCTCATGGTCGCCGAAGGGCTCGGCGTCACCGTGCTGCCCGACTTCAGCCTGATCGGCGACCCGCTCGAGCAGAGCGGAGTCATCACCTGGCGACCGCTGGCCGACGACACGACCGAGGTCCAGCTTGCGATCCAGCGGCTCCGCTCCGGCTCGCCCCCGCGCGCGGTCAGAGACTTGCACCGCATTTTCACGACGCGCGCCAGGGCCTACACCGAGACCCGCGCCAAGGCCTACACCAAGACCCGCGCCAAGGCCTACACCGAGACCCGCGCCAAGGCCTACACCGAGACCCGGGCCAAGGCCCGCGGCGGCACGCCGGCCAAGGCCCGCGGCGGCACGCCGGCCAAGGCCCGCGCCGACACGAATGCGGGCCCCCCGCGGCGCCCGCGAAGCCCTGACGGCTGCAACCCAGCCGAGCCAGATTAGCGGGAAGGATCCTGGTCGCTAGAACGACCAGGATCCTTCCCGCTCATGGGAGTTCCGAGCCGGCGCTGGGGATGCGTTCCGGTCCGCGCTTTACCAGATGCTGGCCAGCCTCCCCGGTGTGCGGAGCCTAGGCCAGATGCGGGACGCTAGCGGCCAGCAGGGTGTCGCGGTCGCCCTCAGCGGTCGCTACTCCCACTGCGGCGACGAGACCCTGCCGGCCAGCGGGACGGACCAGGCGACATTCCCGTCGTGCGTGGCCGGCAGCGCCTCGTCATCAACCCCGGCACCGGGCTGCTGCTCGCCCAGGAACTGCGGTACCTGAAGCTGCCGGCCGGCCAGACGTGGCCGGTACCCGACGGGCTGTTGTCCTTCGAGCTCTTCGGGACCGCCCACTGGACCAACGCCAACCCGCCGGTGAACAACTGACGCCGACGGTGCAAAGCGACCGGCTAGCAACCGCTACGCCGACCAGCGCAGCGGCAGCGCCTCGACCCCGTAGATCCCTTCTATGCCGCCCAGCATCGCGGGCCCGTCGGCGGCCAGGTCCGGCATCTTCGGAGCGAGGAACGTCAGCGCCTCCTCGAGCTCGGCCCTGGCCAGGTTCGCGCCCAGGCAGAAGTGCGGGCCGGCCCCGAAGGTCAAAAGCCGCCCGTCACGCGGAGCAATAATGTCGAACTCCTCGCCACCGTCCTGCTCCCGGTTGGCCCGCTCCGCGCACACAGCCACGATCGTGCCCGCCGGGAACATCACGCCGCGGTGCTCCACGTCCTCGAGGCAGATCCGCGCGGTGAACGGGGTGATCGGCTCGGCGCGCAGCACCTCGTCCACCGCGCGCCCGACCAGCTCGCCGGGCCGGCGGCCAAGTTCGGCCCACTGGACAGGATGCGCGGCAAACAGCCGCAGCGCATGACCGAGCTGGGCCTGGGTGGTGTCGATCCCCCCGGCGATGACGTTGAGCACGAGGTTCACGCACTCGGCATGCGACAGCCTGTCGCCGGCCTCCTCGGCGGCCAGCAGCGATGTCAGCAGGTCCTCGCCCGGTTCGTCCCGGCGCTGGGTCAGCAGCTCCTCGACATAGGCGTAGACCTCAGTCACCGCGCGTTCCATTTCCGGCACCTGGTTGGTGAGCGCCCGGATGTCGAACTGCCGCTGCACCAAGCTCGACCACTCGTGCAACCGCGGCGCATCGTCGCGCGGCGCGCCCAGCACGGTAGCGATCGTCAGCGCCGGGTACGGCTTGGCGATCGCCGCGACGAACTCACACGAACCCGAGCCGGGCGCGATGGCGCTCCATAGCTCCGACAGGAAGCGGCGCATGGCCGGCCGCCAGCGGTCCGCCGCGCGCGGCGTGAAGGCGGGCCCGACCAGGGCACGCAGCCGCCGGTGCTGCGGCCCCTGCTGATTCAGGATGTTGGCGTCGATCTGCTCGCGCAGCGGGCCATCGGCGACGCCGAAGAGGTCGGCGATCTGGCGGCCGGGGAATGCCGTCGCCCGTGACCGCAGGAAGAACTCGCCGGCCGCGCGGTCAAGCACGATGAACGCCAGCGGCGATTTCGCGAGCCACGGCAGCTCGCGCTGGCCTCCCGGCTCGCGCTGCCCTCCCGGCTCGCCCTGCCCTCCCGGCTCGCCCTGCCCTCCCGGCTCGCGCTGCCCTCCCGGCTCGCGCTGCCCTCCCGGCTCGCGCTGCCCTCCCGGCTCGCCCTGCCCGGCCAGCTCTGCCAGCAGCCGGTGATACCCGTCGCCGGCCAGCTCTCCCGAGCCGAGGTCGAGCTCGGGCAGGTCCAGATCCGACACCATTGCCATGCAGTCACCGTCTCCCCGGACCGCGGATTCTGCTCCGAGATCATTAAAGTGTCACGATTCTCCCCCCGTATGGAACAATCCGGGAAGTCTTCACGCCGCCCGACATCCGGGGGACGGCAGGGGCGGGCAAATGCTGGCGACGGACGACACCAGAGGTGGAGCATGGATAGTTCCGAACGCCGCGAGTTCGTGCGGAAGCACCGGACCTGTATTTTCGGGTACAACCGGAAAAACGACGGGCCCGCCATGACCGTCGTGTACTACGTCCTCGACGGTGACGACCTTCTGATCTCGACCATGGCGGCCCGTTCCAAGACCCTCGCCGTTAAGCGAAATCCGAAGGTCAGCCTCTGCGTTCTCGATGAGCAGTGGCCCCCCACCTACCTGCAGCTCTACGGAGATGCCACCCTCGAAGTGGACTTCGAGCAGGCCGTGGACGTCATGCGCCGGGTCATCGACTTGATGGCCGGCGAAAAGATGCCCACCTCCAAGCTCCCCGAGATCCAGCGCATGTGCCGCGAAGAGAACCGGGTCGTGATCCGGTTCAAGCCCTACGCCACCTTCGCCACCCCGCCCCGGCACGTCCACAAGGCGGAAGACATCGACACCCTGACCCATTCCACCAGTACCAGCCTGCCCTGGTAGCCGCAACATCCCTGCGCGATGACTCGCCCGCCCGCCGGCCCTGCACGAAGATCTGTCATGCACGGCAAACCTCGCCAGCCGGCTCGTCATCTTCAGCACGACCAGGTGTACGACGCCGGAGACGCCAGCAGCGGCCGCTTCGGTCCCGGCCGTCAGGCTAGCTATGACACCTGGGACGGCTTTGTCGAGTGGGCAGCACGGTGACAGGCATGCCGGGCAACTCCGCCGAGTTCGGGCCGCCCGCCCATGGCCCCGCCAGGCGGCCTGTCCAGACGTTCCCGCGGGAACGTCTGATCTCATCATTCGGCCTGGCAACATCCGGATTGTGAGACAGCCACCCGGCAGCGCAGAACGATCATCATTGCGGCAGAAGAGTAAACCCGACCCATGATCATTTCAAAGCATCTACGGGTGTTCCGGGATCCGGCACCCTGTCCCGCTTCTGTGCACAGGCGCCGGCGACCTTGGCTGATCCGCGCTGCAGCAATCGAATTGATGAGTGTCTTGTCGTACCCGATGATCAAGGGCTGCGCTGACCAGCGCGTCGGACATGCCAGGTGCATTCCACCAGGAGCAGAAGCGCGCATGGTGAGCGTCGGCCCGCGATGTTCGCCTGGGCCGCGCTCTGGTGTCAGGATGCCTGCTATGCCGGGCGCCCGGAAAGGACCGGGCGCATGAAAGTCCGCTCGTAGCGAAGCACGCAGCCGCTGTCGTCCCTGATGCGGTCCGCTTCGATGAAGTCGGGATCTGTGCCAAACAGCGCCCGGTACTGCTCGTAGGCGGCGAGGCTGGGGAAGCTGAATAGCGCGAGAGCCTTATCGCTGGCCCCTTCGGCCGGCAGGAAGTAGCCATGATGCGCGCCGCCATGCAGATTGACCAGTTCGATCCACCGTCGGCCGAAGCGTTCAAAGGCGTCGATCTTCGTAGGATCGATCACGTACTCAACGACGCAAGTGATCACAACTCACCTTAGCTCCGCTCCTCACCGGCAAGATTGTCCCGCCTGCATGCGCGCCCGCAGCGGCATGTGCGGGGTGTCACTCGATCACTTCGGTCCGGATCAGTGCCCCGGTTTCATCTCGGTACCGGACTTCCATCCGATCGCCGTCCAGGTCAAGGACCGCGAATCCGAAGCGCGCCCAGTGGTCGCCGCCGGAATCCAGGTACTCACGCATCTCCCATGTCCCGGGCGGAGGAACCGGGTCGTCGATCGCATGTGCCTGCAGCACGGGAACTCCGCCGTTTCCCAGGCAGCGCGGGAACCGGACTCCGCCAGCAGGTCCGAAGGTCATGCAGCGGTGCTCATGTCCCCACCACCACGCGGTTACGCGTCCGCTGTCTAGTACCGGCCTGAGCTTGCCGGCTAGTTCGGGGCCGATGTCGTCCGGGTCGTAGACGGAGACCAGTTGGTGGTGGCTGAGCAGGACGAGCTTCCTGGCGGACGCCGCGGCCACCGACGCAACGAACTCCGCTTGCGGATCCTTGAGCACCGCGACGGCCCCTTTCGACAAGACGTCGGAATCCCACGAGGTGTCGAGCGCCGCAAAGTCCCATGAAGGCGAGGTGAGCCGGAAGAAGCTTGTCGCCTTGCCGTCTGCCGAGTGCTGGGCCGCGAACCGCCGGTCGCCGAGCAGCGTCTCAAAGTAGCCGAAGCCGCCGCTATACATGTCGTGGTTGCCGTTCAGGGACCAGGACGTCACCCCGGCCTTTGCCTGATCGGGCGTCACGGGCCAGTAAGCAAGCACGTGCCGCTCGACTTCACTGGGCAGCCCGGAGTAGTAGACGTCGCCAAGGTGGATGACGTGAGCCTGGCGCCCCTGCGCCAGGGCGCCGGCAACCTCCTCCGCCATGTACGCGGCTACCGCCTGCGCCCTTTTGAGGCCGGTTCCCCAGTCTCCGACCACGACCAGCCGCGCTGAGTCGCTGACAGCGTGCTCAGCTGGCCTTGGATTGAACGGATGGTTGCCCCTGGCCAGGTGCTCGAGCATGGACTCCGCGATCTTTATGACCCAGTCGGGGTCCGACGGCGAGAAGTTCCCGGGGTGCAGGAGCGCTTCTACCGTGTGCACGATTCTCGCCCAGACTCCGCGGTCCGGCGGTGCCTCCTCGGCCGCGCCCTGCTCCCGCAGGGCGCTTTCGATGGCGCTCTGCACGAGGCTGACCAGCGGGTCGCGCGAAAGGTAGGGAACCGGCTCGCCCCGTGCCCCGCCTGATGAGGACCCGGCCGCATCGACTCCCGGCAGCGCCGCGTTTATCTTGGCCACGGCGCCGCCTTCACCTGGAATCTGCTGCGCCGCGCGTGCCGTTGCGTCGCTTAAACCGTCGGAACCGAGGAGCTGGCGTACAGCTTCCACGTACCGGCCGACCGAATCCCGGTCAAACGCCTGCTCGATCATGCGAGTACCTCTCAGCTCTGAGCCCTGCACCGATGGCAGGGAACACAATCACAGTCAGGAAACAGCGGACCCGGCCCAGCGCCGGATTCGGCGGCAGGCGGACGCCATCACGGTGACCACAGCCCCGGCCATGATCTTCATCCGCACCGGTCTGCCCGGTCTGCCCGGTCTGCCCCGTCGGTCACCGCTTCCGCTCCCATGCCGACACCATGCTGACCGGACACCTCGCAGCGCCAGTATGGGCCATGTGAATTCACATACCTATGACGCACGAACCGTGCCTGCGGAGGACCAGACGACAGCAAAACCGCCGCGACCGATTTAAGTACGGCGTATGTGCCATTTTTGCCGGATCTGGACCGCCGCGCTGCGCTATACAGCCCGCCGGTGCAGCGCGGTCTAGCTGCGATGATCGGGCGTTGGCTGCTAAGTTTCGCCCCGGCCGCCGACTTAGCTGAAAGAGGCCCGCCGTGGCTGTGCGCGACACTGGTTCGACCCCGTTCGGGGGGACTCCGGCATCCAGCCTTCGACCCGTACGAGTTCGACGACCACAGTGACGCGAGTTCACCCGGCCCGGCCGGGCGACGATGGTTCAGCGGCTGAAACGGGCTTATCGGCGCACCAGCCCAAGATGCCGCCGACGCCGACCCCGAGATGCTCGCCCTGTCCACTTTCGCCGCCCTGCACGGCGGCCTCCTGCTGACCCAGACGATGCAGTCGCCGAAACCGCTGGAGGGAGCGCTCGCGGCGCTGCATGCCGCAGCGACCCGTTCGGGATGAGCGGCCGGCCATCGGCTTACACTCTCTAGCACTATGGCTGTTCAGATCTCACCCAGCATCCTGTCGGCCGACTTCGCCAGGCTGGCCGACGAGGCCGACGCCGTCGCGAGCGTGGCCGACTGGCTGCACGTGGACGTCATGGATAACCACTTCGTGCCCAATCTCACGCTCGGCCTTCCCGTGGTCAAGTCGCTGCTCAAGCACGCCAGCTTGCCGCTCGACTGCCATCTGATGATCGAGGAGCCGGACAGGTGGGCACCGCAGTACGCGGAGGCGGGCGCGCGTAACGTCACGATCCACGCGGAGGCGGCACACGCACCGGTGCGGACACTGCGGGCGATCAGGGCAGCCGGGGCACGGGCTGGCCTCGGCATCAATCCCGGAACCGCCATCGAGCCGTACGAAGACCTGCTGCCCGAGGTCGACATGCTGCTGCTGATGACCGTCGAGCCCGGATTCGGCGGCCAGAGCTTCCTCGACATGGTGCTGCCCAAGCTGCGCCGCACCCGCGAGCTGGTCGCCAGGCACGGTGGCTCGATCTGGCTCCAGGTGGACGGGGGAGTGAGCGCGGAAACGATCGAGCGCTGCGCGGAGGCGGGCGCGGACGTATTCGTGGCGGGCTCCGCCGTCTATGACGCCGGCGACCCGGGAGCAGCCGTTCAGGCTCTTCGCCAGCAGGCCGAGCGAGCCACCTCACGCGCGCCCTGGTCCCGCTAACCCAGCCAGCCCAGCCGGGCCCGCTCGCCCAGCCGGGCCCGCTCACCCAACCGGGCCCGCTCACCCAACCGGGTCAGCGATTTCCTCCTGCGGCAGATCGGTGAGGGCGTGCAGCGCGCGCAGGAAGGCGGCCCGGTCACCAGGCGGCAGCCGGTCAAGCAGCCGTTCCTCCCGCCGCTGGATGTCGGCCTGGACCGATTCGCGTAGTCGCAGGCCGGGCGGGGTGAGCGAGAGCAGGTGGGCCCGGCGGTCGGCCGGATCCGGCCGCCGCTCGATCAGCCCGCGGTCCTGTAGTTCGTCCAGGACGCCGATGATGCGGGTCTTGTCCGCGCCGATCGCCTGAGCGAGGGCTGCCTGGGTCCGGGTCGGGCCTTCGGTCAGGGCCAGCAAGACCACGTAGCCCCACATCGACAGGTCGTGAGCACGCAACACGGGCAGCTCAGCCGCCATCAGGCTGCGGCCGAGCGGAACGATCATCGCCGCCAGGTCCCTGCGTCGGACCTCATCCCGGCCTGGGGTGCTCTCGTCGATAGCAATAAAGTACACCTTCGCATACCGTAAGCTAATGCATACGATCGACAGCCGAACCCGGGGAGAGCGCACATGCCGCACCACGACATCAGGGAACTGGATAGCCAGGCAGTCAGGGCGAGCGTCGCGCTGGTGTCCCGGGTGACCGCAGGTGATCTCGATAAGCCAACGCCGTGCTCGCCCTGGGCTCTCGGCGAACTGCTCGCCCACATGACCGTCCAGCACCACGGCTTCGCCGCGGCGGCCCGCGGCGGGGGCGCGGACCCGGAAGTCTGGCAGGCGCCCGCCCTGGCAAGCGATCCGGCGGCGGCCTACGCCGAGGCCGCCGACCTGGTGATCGCGGCGTTCGCCGAGGACGGGTTGCTGGACAGGGAGTTCTCGCTGCCCGAGATCGCTACCAGCGTGACGTTCCCCGGCAGGCAGGCGATCTGTTTCCATCTGGTCGACTACACGGTGCACAGCTGGGACGTCGCCCGGTCTCTCGGCCTGGAGCCTGACCTCGACGCGAGTGTCCTGGCAATCGCGCTCAAGATCGCCGAAGCGGTTCCCGACGGTCCGAGCAGGCTCGAGCCCGGCGCCGCGTTCGGGCCCGGCGTAGCCGTGCCGGCCGGGGCAGGCACGCTCGACCGGATCGTCTCGCTGCTCGGCCGCTCGCCGGCCTGGCCGCGATAACCGACCCCG
>PMSU01000132.1 GCA_003168255.1 Actinomycetota bacterium | reverse complement strand
GCACCCGAGAGGACGGCGCCGGAAGGTCCCGAGGCCGCGCGTAGCAAGGCCGCCGGCCCCGGTTCCGCTAAGTCGGGTCGGCCCGCACCGTTGCTCCGTGTCGGCTCACCCGACAGCATGCTCGCCGTCATTCCGGGCCTGCTCGGCTTCCACCCGACCAGGAGCCTGGTCGTGGTGGGTGCGGGCCCGCCGCGTGGCCGGATTCATGTGGCCTTCCGCTATGACCTGCCCGACCCGCCAGACGTCGGCGCGGCAGCCAAGATCGCGGCGCATGCCGCCGAGATCCTGGCCAGGCACCAGCTCATGCTGGCCATCGTGGTCGGCTACGGGCCGGGGCCGATGGTCACGCCGGTAGCGGACGCGCTTGTCAGCGAGCTGCGCAGGGCGGACATCACGCTGCACGACATGCTGCGGGTCGAGAACGGCAGGTACTGGTCCTACTCCTGCCGCGACCCGCGCTGCTGCCCGGCCGAGGGCGTTCCCTTCGACGCGACCGCCCACCCAGCCGCGACCACGATGGCCGCGGCAGGTAACAAGGCACTGCGCGATCGAGCCGCCCTGGCCGCCACGATCGCCCCGCTAGGCGGGCTTGCCGAGGAGTCGATGCGCCAGGCCACCCGCCACGCCGAGCGGCACGCCGCGGACCTCATCGGCAAAGGCGCGGCTTCTGGCCGCAGGAGCGGCGCCGTCCAGCTGGTGGTCGGCGAAGGGCTGCGCGCAGTCGGCGAGGCGATCGGCGTCTACCGGCGCGGCGGGAGGATCACCGGCGATGACCGAATTGCCTGGCTGGCCGTGACACTGGCTGACCTGAGGGTCCGGGACGATGCTTGGGCGCGGATGATGCCCGAGCACGTCGAGGCGCATCTGCGGCTGTGGACCGACGTGGTGCGGCGCGCCCCCGCCAGGTACGTTCCAGCGCCGGCCTCGCTGCTGGCGTTCACCGCCTGGCAGGCGGGCAATGGCGCGCTGGCCAACGTGGCGGCGCAGCGGGCACTGGCCGCCGATCCGGAGTACTCGATGGCTCTGCTGCTGCTTGATGCGATCGGCGCAGGCGTACCGCCATCGGCGGCGCTATTGCCGATGACTCCCGAGGAGGTCGCTGCCAGCTACGCCCGGACGGAGGCACGCGAGGAGCGCGGCGGACCCCCGCGCAGGTCGTCGACTGGCCGCTCCGGGTCGGCTGGGGGGTCGGGCGGGTCGTCGGCAAGCCGCTCTGGCTCTTCTGGGGGATCGCGCGCGTCGTCAGGCCCCGCCCGTGACTCATCGCGCGGTGATCACGGGACGCCTGGTCCCTCGCGAGGGTCAGCCAGTCCTCGCCTGAGGAGCGCGCCCTCTTCAGGCCGACCGGAAGACCGCCCGGCGAGAAGGCGGCCCGCCGGATAGTCCGCGCTACTCAAGGTGCTCTGGGGCTGGGAGACCCTCGTGGAGTTCCTGCTCCTGGCACTGTTGCGCCGGGGTGTTCTACCGCAGACTGGGTTCTGTGTTACCAGCGCCCCGGATTGCGGCGCCGCCACGGGCATGCGCGGCCTCGCGGCCGGACTACCCGCGCGCGGCGAGAGCCCGGGCAGCTGTTCCCGCCCGTTGGGGCCCGAGAAGGGGGCACCTCGTCGCACCGGGCGTCCTCTTTGGTCGTCCTGCGCGGCTCTCGCGACAGGACCGGAAGGAAGGACGACGATGTCGATTCTTAAGAAGACGATGATGGCTGCGCTGGGAGCGGGGCGGTGGTTCTTCTCACCACCGGCGCGACTGGCTACGCGGGTCCCAGCACACTTCCCGCCGGTACCCCGGTCGAGATAAACGGCACCTTAAATTTCGTGCAGGATGTTGAAGGCATACAGATCACGGTTACATGCACCAGTTCGTGGCCACGGCGACAATCCCGAGTGCCTCAGCCATACTCGATTTTTCTTCGCCGGCTATCAGCGGCTGCACGGACAGCATAGCTGGAACGGACACCATCACGACCAACTCGGTGAACGGGCCCTGGTTTCTGAACGCCGTATCTGCGACCGATGTGAAGATCGCTATTCCGAAGGGAGGTGCCAAGTTCTCATCGAGTGCGCTGCCCGGCTGTGTCAGCAAATGGGCGCACCCCTCGGCGGTCCAGTTGAAGGGCAACTACAACACCGTGAACACCGAAATCGTAAATGACAAGCCGCTGTCCGCCATAGGAACGGGTTGCACCGTCTCCGGCATGAAGACTTCGGTGAATGTGGTTATCCCCCCTTCCCCGGGACCGGTGCCCTGGTGATCAACTTCCACCGGCTCGCCTCATCCGATAGCCGGCCGGCGATATTGTCCGGCGGTGCCGACGGCTCCGTTGTTACAGGCACCCTTAGGGACTGGTAATGACCTGCCGGGGGGTGATCGTGTAAGCGCCGGAGAATGTCGCGGGATCTCCGCTGTTGAGGAGACCAGAGCAGCCGCTGACATCCCAGAAGTGCAGGTTGCCGCCCGTGGGGAGGATCTTCAGCTTGGCTGTGCTGTTGGTATAGGTGGCGGTCACCACGCCGTCGGATCCTGTGCCGCTTGCCCCGTTTACCACGGCGCTGCAGGGGTGTCCCGACACGACGACCTTGATGTGGCTGATCGTCCCGGTCGTCACGCCGGTACTCGGATCATAGGAGGTGAAATTCAGCTGCCATGGCAGGTCGCGCGGCGTCACAGTGAAGGCCACGCGCTCTGGCCCTGTGCAGGTGCGGAATGCGCCCGATGTGACGGACCCGATGCCATTGCCCGACAGCCAGCTGCCCGACTTGACCGTTCCAGACAGGCGCGAGGATTTGCATGTGCCCGCATTCCCCGTCGTGGTGTCCGTCAGTGTGATCTTGCCGGACTTCGCCGTGCTGGCCCCGCCGGGGGTGATTGTCCAGGTCTTTGCGGTGGTTGCGGACGACGAGGTGGCACTGAGGCCGATCGCCAGGGCCGCGGCGGCCCCGGTTACGATAATTGCGCTTATGCGCGTGCGCATTTTATGAATCTCCTCCCTGATCGATGTGTGAACGGTGGTAACGCGGACGGACAATCGCCAGCCGCGGTGATCCGCGATCACATGGCTATGACGCGGCCGCAGCTCCGCCGGTTCCCAAGGCCCAAGGCAACCTGCTGATCGCCGACGGCGGCGGGGTCCGGGAAGTCGCGGGGCTAACGCCAGGGATGCGGGCCAGCTGCTGGATGAGCATGGCGTCGGTCATCTAGGGCAAGATGGCCGGGTGACCAGTGGTGACTTGCTGGCCGCGGCGGTCGCGGTGCTTTACTCGGCTGACCCGGGTGAGTTCACCCAGCGCCGCGGGGAACTGGCAGCGCAGGCACGCTCGGCCGGGCAGGCCCCGGTGGCGAGGCGGATCGCCAAGCTGCCCAAGCCCACGCAGTCGGCCTGGGTAGTCAACCAGCTCGTCCGCTCGGACCCTGGCGCTGCCTCTCGGCTGAACACCCTCGGCGAAGAACTGCGTGCTGCCGAGCGGTCCAGGGACGGCACCAGGATGCGGGAGTTGTCGCAGGCGCGGCGCCAGCTGATCGCGGCCTTGGTCCGGCAGGCACTCATGGTCTCCGGCCAGCAGGCGCCGACCGCGGCGCTGCGGGAGGAACTGACCACTACCTTCGCCGCGGCGCTGGCCGATCCGGACGTCGCTGAGCAGATACAGGCAGGAACCCTGCTGCGCGCGGCACGGCGGGCAGGCTTCGGGACGGCGGAGGTGCCGGGACTGACTCTCGTGCCGCCACCCTCGGACAGGCACCGGGCCAGCGTCAAGGACCAGAAATCTGCCCGGGCGGAGCCCACGGCGAAGCCACCTGCGGCGAAGCCACCTGCGGCGAAGCGACCTGCGGCCAGCCACGCCGCCGCTGCAGCCCGCGCGAAAGCCGAACTGGATCGCGGCCGGGCCAGGGCTGAGGCCGAGCAGGCGCTGGCCGAGGCCGACCGGGCCGCCGAGGCCGCCGGTGAAGCCGAGCGGGAGCAGGAGAGTACCGTCCGGCGGCTGGAAGAACAGCTCGCCGACACTCGGACCAGCCTGCACGAGGCCCGGACTAAGGCACGTCGCGCGGAAACCGCACAGCGCTATGCCCGCCAGGCCCTCGACCGGTTGCGCCAATAAGCGCAACCGACGGTCGTTGGACACGTCATGGAATAAGCCGTCGTTTCCTAATCCGAGGTGATCTTGCGGTACTCGCGGAGGTGGCGCAGCATCCCGCTGGGACGAACGTGATGCTCGTGACCATACCGGGCAGCTGTGCGGGCACCCGCGGGTCTACGGCCCGGGCTGCCCGGCCCGGGCTGCCCGGGCGGGCGGGCCGGGCGGGCGGGCCGCGCGCTGGTTAGCGCGCGGACGTAAGCCGGCGCGT
>PMSU01000096.1 GCA_003168255.1 Actinomycetota bacterium | reverse complement strand
CGGGAGCGGCGGGCTCAGGCCCAATGGCCTTGCTTTAAGGTCTGGCGTGGTATCGTTACTGTTTCGTGGCGCATGATGGTTCTGAAGGGCTCTCTCCGGACGGCTGGCTGCCGGACCGGATCTCGGTCGGGGTGCTGACCAGGGTTTTCACTGCGGATCTGGTGGACGCGGCGGTCGACGCGGCCGGGGCCCGGGAGCAGCGGCGCCGGCTGCTGCCGGCGCGGCTGGTGGTGTACTTCGTGCTGGCCTTGTGGCTGTTCCGCGGCCGGAACTGCGGGTACGGGCAGGTGATGACCAAGCTGGCCGAGGGCCTGTACCATCAGCGGCGCGCCGGGGACCTGCTGGACGGGCAGCTGGACCCGGACGGCTGGGTAGACGCCGGGGGCGGGCGGCGGTGGAAGCAGCCGAACATCTCCTCGCTGTCGCGGGGCCGCGGCAAGCTCGGCCCGGCACCGGTCCGGTTCCTGTTCGAGCAGATCACCGGGCCTTTTGGTGACGAGTTGATGCCCGGGGTGTCCTGCTGCGGCCTGCGGATCGTCTCGATCGACGGCTCGACCTCGGACGTGCCGGACAGCCCGCCGAACGTCGCGCATTTCGGCCGGCCGTCCAACCAGGCCCGGGACGGGGCGTTCCCGCGGGTTAGGTGGCTGGCAGCGGCGGAGTCCGGGACCGGGAGCCTGGTGGGGGCGTCGCTGGGCCCCTACCGGGACAGCGAGCAGGCCCTGGCCCGCGACCTTCTCGAACAGGGATGCTTCGGGCCGGGGATGCTGGTGCTGGCCGACCGGAAGTTCCTGTCCTGGGCACTGGCGCGGGAGTTCCTGGCCACCGGGGCGCACCTCCTGTGGCGCGCGTCGGCGTCCTTTACCCTCAAGCCGGTGAAAGTCCTGGAAGACGGCACCTACCTGGCGGAGCTGAAGCCGCCCCGTCAGAAGGACGGGCCGCCGCTGACCGTGCGGGTCATCGAGTACACCGTGCACACCGCGCCTGAGGACGGCGGGGATGAGGAGACCTCCGAGCTGTTCTGCCTGGTCACCAGCCTGCTCGACCCAGAGCGGTTCGCGGCGCTGGACCTCGCGTGCTGCTACCCGTGCCGGTGGGGCTGCGAGACAGTCATCGGTCACCACAAGACGGACATGGGCGAGGGCCAGCCGGTGCTGCGCAGCAAGGACCCAGCCGGCGTCGAGCAGGAAATGTGGGCGCTATTCGCCGTCTACCAGGCGATATGCAAGATCACCGGGATCGGGGCAGCCGCCGCGGGCATTCCCCCGGACAGGATCAGCTTCCCGCATGCCCTGGCCGCCGCGACCGACACTGTCGCGGCTTTTCCCCCCTGAGCAGGCCGAGCTCGCGTTCGCCACGTTCCTGCTCAAGATCCTCGCCCCGGGCACGTTCGTCCGTGACCGGCCGGACCGGGCCAGCCCGCGCAAGACGAAGAAATCCGGTGACTTCCCGGCCCGCAAGCCCGGTGAGCCGAGCGTCACCAACGTCATCCGGAAAATCGAGTTCCACCCGCTCAGCCCGCACATGATCACTTAAAGCAAGGCCATTGGTCTGAGGCCCAGCAGCACGCATTCCGCGACGAACGTCCGCTTATCTGTGCTCGGTCCGCCGTCGGTGGGGGTATCTGGCAGTTCCAAGTCGGTTGGCAGATTGCCAACCAGCATTACGCCCGGGGTGTCCACGTGGCGCCCAAAGTCGATGATGGTTTGTAGCTGTTCGATCGGCAACCCGGCGAAGGCCACATGGAGTTCCACCAGCGATCGGTCCACCTCCACGGACGGGTTGGGGTGCGAACGTAGGCGGGCGCCGAGCGCGTCGCGTGCCTGGTCGGTGAGTACGACCTGCTCGAAGGTCCTGACGCGGGTTGGTGCCATTGTCATTTCGATCCATCCTTACGGCGTTGTCGGTCGATAACTTCGAAGACGGTGGAGTGCCTGGGGTCGCATGCCGATAGACGCTCCGGGCGCACTTTCCCATCCGAGGACTCGGCCGAACGTGCACCGCGTCACTGGCAGGGCGCCGTGCAGGCATTCAGATCGGGCCTGCCGCACACAAAATATTCAGCCACTGGGACTCCTCAGCTGCTGAAATGATGCATGCAGCGAACTGTCACCTTCGTCGCGTGGTAGGTTCAGCAACCCAGGGAGCGCGGTGCCGACGCTCCGAATTGGCGCACAACGTCCATGATTCTTCGCGGATCATGATCAAGAACCCTCCCTGAGCCGCTCGCCGTTGTGTGGAGCTTAAGACGGCGGGCTCACGCGGGCGGGTAGGGCCGGAGGCAGTCGGAAGGCAGTTTATTTCTTCGCTTCCGGGAGCTGCGGGCGACCGCAGCCAGCGGGGTGCGTCGGCGCTTGCCTGTCCGTGAACCCCTTGCCGGGTGGGAATCTCTGAGTCGGCACCGAGGCCAGACGACCCTGTGGGTGCAACACGTCCGCATGGCGGCAGCCGACCGAACTGTGCCGCGGGTACGCAGCTACACCAGAAACAAATCTTCCGAAAGAGTCTTTCCGAAAGAAGTGTTTCTAGTTAGACTTCGGATGTGACCAGTCATGCACCCGCCCGTGACCAGCGGGACTCGGAGTCCGGCACCACCCTTTCCCGAACCGACTCTCGTAAGCTGACCGATCCGCTTGAGTTGCGGGCCTTGGCGCATCCCAACCGGATCAAGCTGCTGGCAGCGGTGGGGTTGCGGGGGACGCTGACGGCAACCGAGGCGGTGGAATTCGTGGGCGGTTCCCCGGCTTCGTGTGCGTATCACCTGCGAACCCTGGCGAAATACGGGTTCATCGAGGACGCCGGGGGCCAGAGCCGCCGGGAGCGGCCCTGGCGGCTGACCCAGGCTGGGTTGAGCTGGAACGAGCAAGCCGGAGGCACCGAGCAGCGCGCGGTTGCCCGGGCACTCGGCGATGTCGTCTATGGCGAATGGCTGGAAAACATCCGCCGTTACCGCTTGGCCAGTGACCTCTACCCGGCCGAGGTACGCGAAGTCTGCGGCGGCACAGAGATTGTCCTATTCGCCACTCTCGCCGAGGTTGCCGACGTGCAGCGCCAGATCGATGCGGTCCTGGCCCCTTTCAAGCAACGCGGCACCGACCCCCGGATGCGCCCGGTCGGCCAGGTGCCGCTGGAAATGATCGTGTTCACCCATCCGGCCGTACCGCCTCCAACCTCCTGAACAGGGCCATGTCATGCGTACCTTGCTCACTGATCGGCGGATAACCCTCTTCTACGTCACCAGTGCCGTGTCCGCGCTTGGCGACGACGCCCTGTACATGGCCTTGGCCGTGTGGGTCAAAGAGCTGACTGGCTCCACCAGCCTGGCTGGCCTGGATATGTGCGCGGTCGCCGCGGGGATGCTGTTCGCGCCGATCACCGGTGTCTTGGTCGACCGGGTCAGGCGGCTGTCACTACTGTTCCGCAGCTACCTGCTTAGCATGGGCCTGGTTCTCCTGCTGCTGCTGGTGTCCGGCCCGGGGCAGGTATGGCTGATCATCGTTGTGACGTTCCTGTACGGCTTGACCGGGACGGTGAGCACCGGCGCCGTCGCGGCGCTGGTCAAGGAGATCGTGCCGGGTGATCGGCTGGCCGAAGCCAACGGTATCGAGCAGACTCTGCTGCAGGGGATGCGGCTGATCACACCAGCAGCCGGTGTCGGCCTGCTGGTCTGGCTGGGCGCCCATGTGGTGGTCCTGATGGACGCGGCGACGTTTCTGGTCGCGATCGTCCTGCTGGCCTGCCTTCGCATCGTGGAGGGCCAGCCCGATCGGGCCGCTCGCACCCACTGGGCCAGGGAGCTTGCCACCGGTCTGGCCTATACAGCCCGCACCCCGGCGCTGCGTCAGATCATCATCGTCTACTCGGCCACATTCCTCGTGTTCGGCATGGACGTTCCGCTCGTCCTGCAGGTCATCACCGCTGGCCTGCACCACCCTGCCTCGTGGCTTGGCGTGGTGACCACAGTGGAAGGCATCGGGGGCGCGCTCGGCGGAGTGGTCGCGGCCCGGGCCGCCAGGCGGCTCGGTGATCGAGGGATGATGGTGTGCGGGCTGTTCGGCTTGGCGCTGACCGGCGCCGCCTTTGCACTACCTACCCTTGCCGCGGTCGCCGTGGCGATGGCCGGATTCGGGTTCTTCATTTCATGGTTCTTCGTCGGCGGCAGCACCATCCGCCAGAAGAACACGCCCAACGAACTGATGGGCCGCGTCTACGGTGCTGTTTCTCTGGTCATGCAGGCCTCGCAAGCCGCAGGGAACGCGCTGGGCGCCCTGCTGGTCCTAGTGCTGTTCTACCGCGACCTGGCATACCTCTGCTCCGCAACCGTTGCCCTGGCTGCGCTCTACCTCGCCCTGGCCGGACCCGGGCGCAGCCCGGTGGCTCAGCCTCGCGTCTCCCAGGCAGCCGATGTCCGCCCTGCCTCGTCCCTCCCGGCAGAAGTGCCGTCAGTTCAATCGCGGCCTCAGCGGTCCGCTGTTCACTGACATGCGAGTGGCGGCCTTGCCCGCTCCAGCTCTGGAGCGCTTGATGAAGACCGGCGGAGCCCGGAACTGCCTGGAGGCCAGGCGCCTATCACCCCAGGCAGGGGATGCCTTGGCTGAGAGAGGCCGGCCTTCGGGGGCGGCGGCGCCGAGGACCTGCGCCAAATACCGGGGCACTAACCCACCAGAGACCGGAATCCTGCGGGCAGCGAGGGTCGCGAATGGCTAATCGGATGGCGGACCAGTGAGCTCTCTTCCAGTAGGGAGTGTGCGTGCCTGCACGGCTTAGCCCAGCACTACAGGCAACAACGGAAGAAACAACGATCATGAATGTGTTCTGTGAGATCGCCCTAGTCACCAGGTTCGGGCACGCGCACACCACTACCCCGCGCCCAACTGGCCCGCATTGGACCTGCAGGCAGAGCGCTGCCGATCCTCAATTTCGGGGGCTAGGCTGCTACTGTTGTCCAATGCTGATGATCGACATCGGCGGGGGTGGGTTCTCGTTTATGCGCCAGAGCGGGCAGTACAGCCGAAGAGTGACATCAGGGTTACCGTTCTTGATAAAGCCCGATTACGATGATGTAATCGAGAGTGACGTAAAGTGATGAATAACGGGTGCCCGAGTGAGGCTGCCGTGCCACAGGGAGCAGCGGGCGGGCACGGATGAGGCGAGAGCATGGGTGAGCTTAAGATGCTCGAAGATCCGACTGAGACTGCCCGCAGAGAGAAAACTGATAGTAGCGTACCAGCTACACGGGATGCTGCAAAAGTGCTTGAACAGTGGTGGCTCACACTTGCCGGCAACGACTATGACCGAATCCAGAGGGCTAAAAGGGGTCGCTCCAAATGACCTAACGCTGTGCTAGATGTCAGACTTGCAATAGCTCTAGGCCTAGTGCAGTAAGTTCTTCAACTAGATCCTCCATGGCCCTTACCGAGTCAGACGGAATGCCCGATTCTCTTTTTTCTCGCATACTGGCAAGTGTTATCACACCGACCGGAAATGTGCCTTCTGGCAATTCGATCCTGATCGGCACTGAAAGATAAGATCGCCACCTGGTTCCGCTCCCAGCATCCAAGCTGTGCTGACTCAGATATTGCGGTCTGCCCTCAATAAACGCTTGCACGGATGCAATACTTGGTCTGAGCTTCAAATCTTCGCATCGGAGCAGGTTCCGGTCTTCTAGGATCCCAGCTGAACTCCCCCAAAGCGCCAGACGGCGACTCTTGTCATCTGGATCGTATCGGACCCAGAACTCGATCTTCAACGGCTCACTTGAAGGATCCTTGACCCGATGCGCAGATGCAATAGACTTCTTAATGCTGTCGAGCTTCCGGACGGGTGAGAGCCGGGTGCTGGTGGTGCGCGGCGAACCGGGGGTGGGCAAGAGCGTGCTGCTGGATTACCTGGCCGGGCGGGCGTCGGGGGGGCGGGTGGTGCGCGCGGCGGGTGTGCAGTCGGAGATGGAACTAGCGTTCGCCGGACTGCACCAGCTGTGCACTCCGGTGCTGGACCGGCTGAAGCATCTGCCGGTGCCGCAGCGTGAAGCGCTGCGGACGGCGTTCGGTATCAGCGCTGGCCCGGCGCCGGATCGGTTCCTGGTGGGTCTGGCGATGCTGGGCCTGCTGTCGGAGGCGGCCGGGGACCGGCCGCTGGTCTGCGTGATCGATGACGCGCAGTGGCTGGACCGGGCGTCGGCGCAGGCGATGGGGTTCGTGGCGCGGCGGCTGGCGGCCGATCCGGTGGGCCTGGTGTTCGCGGCCCGCGACGATCCGGGCGAGGAACTAGCCGGCTTGTCGGAACTCGTGGTGGAGGGCCTGCGGGAGAGCGACGCGCGAATGCTGCTGGATTCTGCGCTGCCCGGGCCGCTGGATGTGCGGGTGCGGGATCTGATCGTGGCCGAGACGCGAGGTAATCCGCTGGCGTTGCTTGAGCTGCCGCGGGGTTTGCCGGCCGGGCAGCTGGCGAGCGGGTTCGGGCTGCCCGGCGCCCGGCCGCTGACGGGCCGGATCGAGGAGAGTTTCCGGCGGCAGCTCGACGCTCTGCCGGCCCAGACCCGGCGGCTGCTACAGCTGGCGGCGGCGGATCCGTCCGGCGACTAATCGCTGGTGTGGCGGGCGGCCGTCCGGCTCGAGCTCCCGGTTCAGGCGAGGGAGCCGGCGGTGGAGGCGGGACTGGTGGAGTTCGGCGTGCGGGTCCGGTTCCGGCATCCGCTGGTGCGCTCGGCGGCCTACCGGTCGGCGTCGCCTCAGGCTAGACGGGAGATGCACGGCGCGCTGGCGGAGGTCACTGATCCGGTGGCTGATCCGGATCGGCGGGCCTGGCACCGCGCCCAGGCTGCGGCCGGGCCGGATGAGGAGGTCGCGGCGGAGCTTGAGCGCTCGGCGGGCCGGGCGCAGGGCCGCGGCGGGCTGGCCGCGGCCGCGGCGTTTCTGGAGCGCTCGGTACTGCTGACCGCCGACGCATCGCGCCGCGGCGAGCGCATCCTGGCGGCGGCGCAAGCCAACATGCGGGCCGGCGCGTTCGACAAGGCTCTCGAACTGCTGGAAGCAGCGGAGACCGGGCCGCTGGATGATTTTCAGAGCGCCCTGGTGGACTTGCTGCGCGGGCAGATCGCGTTTGCCTCGAGTCAGGGCAGCGACGCTCCCACGCTGCTGCTCAAAGCCGCCAAGCGGCTCGAGTCGCTCAACCTCGACCTAGCGCGCGAGACCTATGTAAGCGCGTGGATGGCAGCGCTGTTCGCCGGGCGTTTCGCTGGGGCCGGCGATCTGCTGGCGGTCTCCCGGGCCGCCCGGGCCCTGCCCCGCCCGGCGCACCCGCTGGGTCTGGTCGACCTGGTGCTCGACGGCCTTGCGCTGCTGGTGACCGACGGACCGACCGCCGCGACACCGATATTGCGGCAAGTAGCGAGCGCCTTTGCCAGCAAGGACATCTCCATAGAAGAAGGACTCCGGTGGGGCTGGATGACCCAGGCGGCCTGCGTCTTGTGGGACGACGACGGATGGCACGCGATGCTGATACGGCAGGTTCAGCTTGCCCGTGACGCCGACGCACTCGACCAGCTGCCGGTCGTTCTGAACTCGCTGGGCACGAACGCCGCGTGGCGGGGCGACTTTGCGGCGGCCGCTGCCCTGATCGCGGAGAGCGAGGCGGTGTGCGAGGCGACCGGGAACCGCAGCGCGCCCTTCACCGCCATGCTGCTCGCTTCGCTCCGGGGCGACCAGGCCAGGGCCACCCCGCTGATCGAGGCCACCATCGCCGAGGCCACGGCCCTGGGCCAGGGAATCGCGGTGACCTATGCGCACTGGGCGACCGCCATCCTCTATAACGGCCTGGGCCGCTACGAAGAGGCACTGGAGGCAGCCCAGCAAGCTACCCAGGACACACCCACGCTAAATATCGCCATGTGGACATTGCCCGAGCTGATCGAGGCCGCCGCACGCAGTGGGAATACGCATATTGCCAGCGGCGCGCTGGAGCGGCTGGCGGAAACGACGCAGGCCGGCGGAACCGACTTCGGCCTGGGGATCGAGGCGCGCTCACGCGCGCTCCTGAGCGAGGGCGAGGCCGCCGAGGGCTGCTACCGCGAAGCGATCGACCGGCTCGGCCGTACCCAGCTCCGTCCGGAGCTTGCCCGCGCCCATCTGCTCTACGGCGAATGGCTGCGCCGTGAGGGCCGCCGCGCGGACGCCCGTGTGCAGCTACGGACCGCCCACGAGATGCTGGCCACAACGGGCGCTGAGGCGTTCGCCGAACGGGCCAGGCACGAGCTGCTGGCCACCGGCGAGACGGTGCGCAAGCGCACGGTCGAGACACCAGACAAGCTCACTCCGCAGGAGGCGCACATCGCCCGGCTTGCCCATGACGGGCGTACCAACCCAGAAATCGGCGCCCAGTTGTTCATCAGCGCGCGCACAGTCGAATGGCACTTGCGCAAGGTGTTCACGAAGCTCGGCATCAGGTCGCGCCGAGAGCTGCACGAGGCGCTGTCGAATCTCGGACAGGATGATATCTGCCGGCCTAGCCATGCCGTGTTCGAAGCGCTACTCCGAACCCACCCGGAGCGCAGCGGCCAGCTGGTTGCCCAGCTCCCGGCAGCTGGCGTCGAACATGGCCAGGCCGGTGGTGATGATTTCCGGGTCCTGGGTCTGAACCACACTCGCCAGCCAGCCGGGGACGCGCCGATGCCTGTACAGGCCGCACCCAGGGCCAGGACGGTGCTGAAACGAGGGGCGCCAGGGTACAGGCCAGGGTCTCCACGGGCGCGATCGGCCGCCCCGAGCGCGATCGTCGCTCCTGTATCAACCTGCGCCCTATGCGCGACAGGCTCGTCCGCCGGCTGATGCCGGTCCAGCCTCGCCCGCCGCGCCGTCCTTCTCGGGAGCCTGTCAGATGAGCATGCAAGCCAGCAGTATCTGGAAGCGTCTGCGCCGATCCCTCACCGCCGATCCCGGACGATTCGCCGGCGGCTCTGCCGTGAGCGGCCCACTCGGCCTACTGGCTGTCGAGCAGGAACACGCGGCTGCGCTGCAGTGGTCGCAGCGCGACGCTCATCACCCGGCGGCCGGCCGCTTTC
Organism: Actinomycetota bacterium; assembly: GCA_003168255.1. Lineage (GTDB taxonomy): Bacteria > Actinomycetota > Actinomycetes > Streptosporangiales > Streptosporangiaceae > PALSA-505. The sequence goes on along the minus strand of PMSU01000096.1, from coordinate 4,454 downwards.
TCACCGAGCCTGATTCTGGGTCCCCCCCGGATGGCCGGACCGGGAACCAGGGCACCGGCCAGGGTATCCACGGGCGCGACCAGGTGGTCCCAGGCCCGACCGTGGATGTCAAGGACAACCCATTGGTGGCGTGAACACGTCGGCAGCAGCAACAAAGGAGCAACGGTCGTGGACATGAAGCTTGAGGTCGTGGTGGTACCCGTCTCCGACGTGGATAAGGCCAAGGACTTCTACCAGGGGCTGGGCTGGCGGCTGGATGCCGACTTCGCCGCTGGTGAGGACTTCCGGGTGGTGCAGCTGACCCCGCCGGGGTCGCCGTGCTCGGTCATCTTCGGCGCCGGGGTCAGCTCGGCGGCGCCGGGCTCGGCTGAAGGCCTGCACCTGGTGGTGACCGACGTCGATGCGGCCAGGGCCGAGCTGGCCGGGCGCGGCGCTGAGGTCAGCGAGGTGTTCCATGACGCGGGCGGGGTATTCCATCACGCGGGGACCGCCGGTCGGGCGCCGGGCCCGGACCCGCAGCGGCGCAGCTACGCCTCGTTCGTCTCGTTCAGTGACCCGGACGGCAACGGCTGGCTAGTCCAGGAGATCACCACCCGCCTTCCTGGCCGCTAACCCCGGGACCTGGTGACCGCCAGTCCGGCGGTTCTTTACAAGGCAGGAGACCCTCATGCAAGTGTTGTTTGAGTCCGCGGCCGATCTGGCCGAAGCGCTGCGCCGCGCGGCGGCTGCGCACGGTAAGCACGAAGAGCAGATCGGGCACGCCGACCCGGACTGGCCGGACTGGTACGCGCAGTACATGGAGCAAGAGCAGGCCGGGCACTCCGCCCCGGCCGCGCCGGAAGCAGCGAGATGAGCGGCACCGATTATGACGTGATCGTGCTGGGCGCCGGCTCGCCGGGTGAGCACTGCGCCGGCGAGCTGGCCGATGGCGGGCTGCGGGTCGCCGTGGTCGAGCGGGAACTGGTCGGCGGCGAGTGCTCCTACTGGGCGTGTATCCCGTCTAAGACGCTGCTGCGCCCCGGCGAGGCGGTGCATGCCGCGCATGAGGCGGCGGCTAGCGCGCAGGTCGACGTCGAGGCGGCGCTGGCCTGGCGGGACTTCATGGTCTCGGACTACTCCGACGCCGGGCAGCAGCGCTGGCTGGCGGGCAGGGGCATCGACCTGCTGCGCGGGGTCGGCCGGCTCGCCGGCACCGGCGCGGTCGAGGTTGATGGCGTCCGGCACACCGCCCGGCATGTCGTGGTGGCAACCGGCTCGGATCCGGTCATCCCGCCCATCACGGGGCTGCGCGAGCTTGAGGGTGTGTGGACCAACCGCGAGGTTACCGGCATGAAGGCCGTCCCGCGGCGCCTGCTCATTCTCGGCGGCGGGCCGGTAGGTGCCGAGATGACGCAGGTCGTGCGCCGCTTGGGCGGCGAGGTGACCCTGGTTGAGGCCGCCGGGCACGTGCTCGCCCGCGAGCCCGCGCCGCTGGGCGAGGCGCTCGGTGAGGTGCTGCGCCGCGATGGCGCCGAGCTTCTCCTCGGTGTGCACGCGACCGCGGCGCGGCGCGATGGCGAGGACTACGTCCTGGCGGTCGATGACGGCCGCGAGCTGCGCGGTGACCGCCTGCTGGTCGCTACCGGCCGGCGCCCGCGCACTAGCGGGCTCGGTCTAGAGACGGTCGGCGTCCAGGCCGACGGGCACGGCATCGCGGTGGATGCGCACCTGCGCGCCGGGGAGCGGCTGTGGGCTATCGGCGACGTCACCGGCGTGCGGCTGCTGACCCACGTGGGCAAGTACCAGGGCGAGGTCGTCGCCGCGAACATCCTCGGCGAGCCACGCGAGGCAAACTATGACGCCGTGCCGGACGTCGTCTACACCGACCCGCAAGCAGCCTCGGTAGGCGCCACCGAGGCCCGGTTCAGCGCGACCGTGCCGGTGTCCGAGGTGGCCAAGACGGCCGCCTACACGCGCGCCTACGCGCAGTCCAACGGGTTCTTGACCCTGCTCAGCGACGGCGAGCGGCTGACCGGCGCCTACGCGCTCGGGCCCGAAGCCGGCGAGTGGCTGCAGCAAGCCACGCTGGCCATCCGCGCCCGCGTGCCGCTCGAAGTGCTGCGCGATGTCATCCAGCCCTTCCCCACCTTCTCAGAGATTTACGTCGCCGCCCTGAAAGAACTCCGCGGCGAGATCGCGGCCGCCCGCCAGCGACAAGGTCACTTCAGCTAGGAGCAAATCGTGCGCGCTGACATCATCCCCGGCGGGATCTTTCCCGACTACGAGCTGACCGATCACACTAAGACCCGGCGCCGGCTGAGCGAGCTGCAAGGCATCGACCCGATGATCCTCGTGCTCTCCCGCGGCGGATTCTGCCCCAAGGACCACCAGCAGCACCTCCAGCTGGCCGCCCATCACCCGGAGATCGCCGTCGGCTACACCCAGATCGTCACCATCTCGACCGACAACATCCTCAAGACCAACGAGTTCCGTGATGCGGTCGGCGCCCAGTGGACCTTCCTGTCCGACGCCGGCCGCAAGGTACAAAAGGACCTCGACATCCAGGAATACACCGACCCCTACTACGACCCGATGATCCCGCACACGCTCGTGCTCAAGCCGGAACTGGTCATCCACAGCGTCTACAACGGCTACTGGCACTGGGGCAGGCCGTCAATCGAGGATCTCCGCCGCGATCTGCGCGAGGTGACCCGCGTCATCCGCCCGGACTGGGACCTGGCCGCACCCGGCCTCCGCGCGGCCTGGGACGCCGGCGACCACTCGAGGTACTACCCGTATAAGGACGCCGGGCGGGGCGAGACGGCGGGTGTGCCGGTCGCGGGTGACCAGGCGCTTTCCCGCTCACCCGCCGTCGGCACCACTACTGGATAGATACGGGGCGAAATTTCGTCCCCCCTGACGGTGAGCAAGCGCTCGGTCATCGTAGGCAGTGAGGACTTCGAACTCAGCCCCGGGCGCGCCGCCCGGCCCCGCCGCCTGAATCCGTTCCCTGAAGGCCATCAGTTCGGAAACATGCGAAACACTGCTACCGACCCGGGAGGCGCTCACCATGGAGTATCTCGTCACCATGACCACCAACGTTCCGGACGGAACGCCGGACGAAACCGTCGACGGCATCCGCACCCGCGAGGCCGCGCACTCGCGTGAGCTCGCGGCGCAGGGACACCTGCTTCGGCTGTGGCGTCCCCCGCTGCAACCCGGCGAATGGCGCACGCTCGGCCTGTTCGCAGCCGACGACGGCAGCCAGCTCGAAAAGGTCCTCGCCTCGATGCCGTTGCGGGTGTGGCGCACCGATGAGGTCACGCCGCTCTCACCGCACCTGAACGACCCGGCGCTGGAAGCCAGGACCGGACAGCTGGAATTTCTGACCACCTTCACCAGCACGGTGCCGGAGGGCACAACCGCCCAGACGGTGGAGGACGCTAAGGTGCGCGAGGCAGAACGCGCGCACGAACTGGCCGGGCAGGGACACCTCCTGCGGCTCTGGATGCTGCCAGGCCAGGGGCGCGCACTGGGCCTGTGGCGAGCCCAGGACGCAGCCGGGATGCAAGCCATCTTGAAGTCGCTGCCGCTGGATGCCTGGATGACGGTGGAGACGACGCCGCTCAGCCCGCACCCGAGCGACCCGGCGATCACCACGAGCTGACGACGCCTGCAGAAATGAGCAGAAAAGACCAGAAGGTCGCCATCATCACCGGCGGCTCCCAGGGCATCGGCGCCGGCCTCGTCGCCGCCTACCGCCGGCAGGGCTGGGCTGTCGTGGCCACCTCCCTGACGATCAAGCCGTCCGTGGACCCTGCCGTGCTAACTGTCGCTGGAAACATCGCAGAGCCCGCCACCACCGACCAGATCATCGGCGAGGCACTCGACCGGTTCGGACGAATCGACACCCTCATCAACAACGCAGGCGTCTTCATCTCCAAGCCGTTCACCGACTACACCGCCGACGACTACGCAACAGTCGTCGGCGTCAACCTCACCGGATTCTTCACACTGACTCAGCGCGCCATCGCCGAGATGCTGAAACGAAACGCCGGCCACGTCGTCAACATCACGACCACCCTCGCCGATTACGCGAACTCCAGCGTGCCGTCCGTCCTAACCTCCCTCACCAAGGGCGGCCTCGCCTCGGCTACCAAGTCACTGGCCATCGAGTACGCCTCCCGCGGCATCCGGGTCAACGCTGTCTCGCCAGGCATCATCCAGACGCCGGTGCACCCGCCGGAAAGCTACGCACCCCAGGCCGCGCTCATCCCAGTCGGGCGGGTCGGCCAGGTCAGCGACATCGTCGACGGCATCCTCTTCCTGGAGTCATCGCCCTACATCACCGGCGAAATCCTGCACATCGACGGCGGCCAGATCGCCGGTCACTGACCCGGCGCGCCGCTAGCCGCCCGGGTCCGATTCGCTGAGATGGCGGTCACGAGCCTGCGGGCAGGCGATCACGAGCCTGC
>PMSU01000088.1 GCA_003168255.1 Actinomycetota bacterium | reverse complement strand
CGCCGGACGGCGTCACCGGGATGGTGATCACTCCCGCATTGCCCTGGGCGGCCCGGCCCGCGCGGCCCCCCGGCGGCACGAACCGATAGGACAAGCTGTACTTTCCGGCGGGCCGCCCGCCAGCCGCTTCGTGGTACGAGGTGCCGATCAGCAGCTCGAGGTAGCCCTCCGTCCAGCCGCTGGTCAGCAGCACGTCGATGCTCAGTGTCTGGCCGGTGAGGTTGTCACGGTAGTTCCAGCGCGCGGGCTTGGAGTTGGCGAAGTAGCCGTACTTCGCCGTTCCGGTGGCGGCCTTGGCGGTCAGCTGCATGCTCCCGCCTGCTACCGGATCGTTCGGCGAGCAGGGATTTGTTGCGATTCCGCCCCCCGACCCGCCGGCCAGCTGGCCGTTCTCCAGCTGCGTCCAGTTCCAGGCTCCGCCCTGGCCCGGCCCGCCCTTCTCGTGGTCAAGGCTCGTGAAGTGCACCGTGTCGCGGTACTCGGTGCCCTCCATCCGGTGGTCGTGGTCGGTCCACCACAGCACATCGACCGAGTTCGCGGCGGCCTGGAACAGCTGACTGTCCATCGTGCCGGTCTGCTCGCTGAACGAGGAATGGATGTGCATGGCCATCGAGTACGCGGACGTACCGTCGATGGCGACCGGCCGCGCTGCCGAGGTCAGCGGCAGCCGCGGGAACCGTCGCAGCAGGGCGGCGGCAGCTGCGGCGCCGATTGTCGCGTGCATGAAATTGCGCCTGGTCAGTCCGGGCGGGGCGGTGGTCGGCGTACTGGACGCCGCGTGATCGTCGCACATGCGCTACAACTCCTCGGCCGAGGTAGGGGGGGCACACTCGGGCAAAGCCACTTCATCGGCACGGCAGCGTGCGACTATCCCAATCTAAAAGATCGAAATTATCGTGTTAACCCCCCACGTGCGCCACAAAAGGGTACTTGACCAATCCTTGACCTGGCATCGGGGCGCGGCGCGCGCCTCCGCGGTGCCGGTGAACCTCTTCACCTGGCCGGGCTGCGCAGCCCGGCCACGTGCGTCAGGGCGACCGGCCGGCGGTCAGCCGCTAGCCGCCTCGCCGCCGCCGGACGCCAGGCGGCCCGGATTCCCGTGCGGGAATCCGGGCCGCCTGCGTTATCCGGTTCAGTAACCGCCGCGCTGCGATCAGCGGTTCGGTCCGAGCGTGATCGGCGTGGTCGTTCCCGACCGGTCCCAGGTCGCAGTGAAACTGGGCCCGCTCAGCGCACCGACCGTGTCGAGCGAGATGAACCCGCGCTTGAGCGGCTCGATCATGAAGATCGGATGGTTGGTGAATGCCCCGATGTTCTTCGCCGAGGCGCCGTCGACCGATGCCCAGTCCGCCGACATGGTCGTCGAGCGGAAGTCGGCGAGTTCAGTCAGGAAGCACTTGGTAAATGAGCTGTTGCACAGGGCGGGCCGCTCGATGATCCACTCGGCAGAAGCCCGCGCACAGCTAGAACATTTGGCGCTCGTGGTTGCTGCCTTGCCCGTCGTGAGGTCCGAGATCGTCAGCACGAACTGTCCGCTCGCGTAGTTGACCGCGTCGTCAATGATGTCGCCTGGGTGCACGCTGAACACGTTCACCGAACCGGCCGGGTACATCTCGTACCAGGCTTTGTAGACGGGCGTGGTGTGGCTGGCGCCCCCGCAGCGGGCGAATGTGCCGTCCTGCTCTACCGTCTGGTCGTTGAACCCGTCCAGGCCGACCCAGTTTGAAGTCCACTGGTTCGCGGCACCCGTGCACTTGAGGCTCGGCTGAATGAATGTGCTGTGCACAGAGCTAAAAGGCGTCTTCGACGTGGCCGCGTAGCCCGACCAGTTAAGGCTTACCGTGGGCAGGCCAGCATGGCCAGCCGCTTTGACCAACGGCCCGCCTGGCTGCGCGGCAGCCGGACCGCGCGGGGTGCTGGCGGCGCCAGCGATCCCCGAGGTGGCCAGGACGGTAGCCCCGCATATTAGGCCGGTCGCGGCGAGTGTAAGCAACCGCTTCATGGAGATTCCGCTCCTCTCGATGGCGACAACCAGGCTCTCAACGGCTAATAGCCCTTGAGAGCATCGCATTAATAACGTACAGCGACGTAGATGGGTTCACTTGGACATACAGGAAATTTAGTGAAAACGTTGTCCACCCTTGGCCGCGCTGCCGGAATGAGAAAAACCGGCTGTTCAGACGGGGCGCGGTCGCTGGTACCCGATGAAATGATCTTTGGTTGTCGTAGTCACCCTCAGTAATCGTGCAATGACCTACGCGCTGACTCGGCCAGCCGGCTCCGCTGCCGTGGGGTGGATTCCGGCGGCGGGGTCGAGGTCATGCTGACAGCCCGGTCCGCGCCCGCGTCCCGCTGGTCCGCGCCCGCGTCCCGCCACAAGGGTCCAGGTCCCGGCCTCCGTCCTGCCTCGGGGCCGCGACCTGGCCCGGCTGCCCTCCCGGCCTGAAGCGGGCGCTGCGCTGAGTGCGCCGACGGCCCTGGCCTGCTGCGGGTCGGCCGGGGGTCTTGCCGCGCCGGGCCGGGGATATGGTGGGGGCCTCCAGGATTGGGTGGTATGGGGGGTGGCGGTCGGGTGGTGGTCCGGGACACAGCACCGATCGGCCGGGTCGGTGTCCTCATCCTCGGGACTAGGGGGACCGAAGGTCCCGGAGAAGTGCTTGTCAAGGTTCGCGGCGGCACGGAGACCTACATCGCGTGGTCTGACCAGCCGCTCGCGAAGGACGCGACCGTTCTCGTCATCGAGTCTCGCGGTGCCCGGGCGGTCGACGTGATCGAATGGATCGGCTCGCCAGACAATGGCGACGAAATCGGTTAGGCGACGCACGGCCAGTAGGCAATGCGTCGGCCCACCGGGGGAACAACCATGCTAAGGAGACATTGCAATGCTCGGTTACCGAGTTCCAGCTGCCGACCAGGCCATGCTGATTTCCGGTGGCAGGCGCTCCAGAAGCGGCGCGCCATTCCGGGTCCTGATCGGACACGGCGCCTTTGTGAATCCATTTATGCGCAGGATCGGCATCCTCACGTTGTCCATGTGCGAGGCCGAGGTCCAGGAGACGTGTGTCACAGGGCAGGGCATCTCGGTGAATGTCCGCGCTGTCATCGCGTTCAAGGTGGGAAACGACGACGAGAGCATCGTGAACGCGGGCCAGCGGTTCCTGTCCGACCAGAATCAGATGTCGGTGCTGACCGGGCGGATCTTCGCCGGGCACCTGCGCTCGATCGTCGGCTCGATGACGGTCGAGGAGATCGTCACCGAACGGCAGAAGCTGGCCACCGAGGTGCTCGATGGCTCGAAGAGCGAGATGGCCAAGATCGGGCTCATCGTCGACTCGCTGCAAATCCAGTCCATCGACGACATGGGTACCGGCTACATCGAGGCGATGGCCGCCCCGCACGTCTCCGCCATCCAGCGGCAGGCCAAGGTCGCTCAGGCGGAGGCCGACCAGGCCTCGGCCGAGGCCCAGCAGGAGTCGCAGCGCAACCAGGCGGCGTACGCGAGGCAGACGGCCGTCGTGCAGGCCCAGTACAAGGCGGAAGTGGACAAGGCGCAGGCCCAGGCGGCTCAGGCTGGCCCGCTGGCACAGGCACAGGCACAGCAGGAAGTGCTCAGCATGCAGACCCAGCTTGCCCAGCGCAACGCCGAGCTCAGGCAGCAGCAGCTGGTAGCCGAGGTCGTGAAGCCGGCCGAGGCAGAAGCAGAGAAGGTGCGCACGCTGGCTCAGGCCGACGCGGAGCGGATGAAGATCCTGGCCGAGGCGGCGGCATCGCACAACCGCGTCGCCCTGGACCGGATGCTGATCGACCAGCTGCCGCAGATCGTCAAGGAGGCGGCCGGCGGACTTGCCGGAGCCAACCTCAGCATCCTGAACGGGGCCGACGGACTTGGCGAGATAGCGGCCGGCCTGGTCGCCCAGGGCCTGACCATCCTGGACTCGGTCAAGGCGAGCATGGCCGGGTCCGCCGACAAGCAGATTGCGATCACCCAGCAGGATCAGACGCCGTCGGCCCAGCCCGTCAGCTAGCGTCTGGCACGCCACCGTTCGGAAATATTGAAGTGGAAGGAAGAGCGCCGGATGACAGTCAAGGTGCAGGGCGTCGTGGCCGCGCGCAAGGGCGCGCGGGTGGAGCTCACCACGGTGCTCGTGCCCGAGCCAGGCCCGGGTGAGGCCCGGGTGCGGATTCAAGCGTGCGGCGTTTGCCACACTGACCTGCACTACCGCGAGGGCGGCATCGGCGAGGATTTCCCCTACCTGCTTGGCCATGAGGCCGCGGGGGTGGTGCAGGCCGTGGGCGGTGACGTGACCGACGTCGCGCCCGGCGACTTCGTGATCCTAAACTGGCGCGCGGTGTGCGGTCACTGCCGTGCGTGCGCGCGGGGGCGCCCGTGGTACTGCTTCGCCACTCGCAACGCCACCCAGCCGATGACGCTGGAGGACGGCACCGCGTTGTCACCGGCGCTGGGCATCGGCGCCTTCGTCGAGCAGACGCTCGTCGCGGCTGGCCAGTGCACCAAGGTGAATCCGGCGATCAAGCCGGAGGTCGCCGGGCTGCTCGGCTGCGGGGTGATGGCCGGGATCGGTGCCGCCATCAATACCGGCGGGGTGTCCCGCGGCGACTCCGTTGCCGTGATCGGCTGTGGCGGCGTGGGCGGCGGCGCCCTGCTCGGCGCGAGCCTGGCCGGCGCGGGGACGATCATCGCCGTGGATGTGGATGATCGCAAGCTGGAGTGGGCCCGTGGGTTCGGGGCCACTCATGTGGTCAATTCGCGCGAGACCGATGCGGTTGACGCGATTCGTGAGCTGACCGGCGGATTCGGCGCTGACGTGGTGATCGAGGCGATCGGCCGGCCGGAAACCTACAAGCAGGCGTTCTACGCGCGTGACCTGGCCGGAACGGTGGTGCTCGTCGGCGTCCCCACCCCGGAGATGCTGCTGGAGATGCCGCTGCTCGACTTCTTCGGCCGGGGCGGGGCGCTCAAGTCGTCCTGGTACGGCGACTGCCTGCCCAGTCGTGACTTCCCGATGCTCGTGGACCTGCACCTACAGGGCAGGCTGCCGCTGGAGAGGTTCGTGTCGGAGACCATCCCGCTCGATCAGGTGGAAGAGGCATTCGCCAAGATGGCCCGCGGCGAGGTGCTGCGCTCGGTAGTGACGTTCTGACGTCCTGGTCCCGATCGAAGGTCATCGATGTGGCATGGCCTACCACCGGTGG
>PMSU01000143.1 GCA_003168255.1 Actinomycetota bacterium | reverse complement strand
CGGGCGGGCCGGGCGGGCCGGGTCAGTCCGGCCCGCCAGCATCGCCGGGCGCGGGCAGGCCAGCCCGCGGCGATGACCGCGCCCAGGCGCCCGCCGAGCAGCCCGCGACCCAGGGCGATGCGCCGGCCGGGGAGGGCTGAGGCATGCTCATCCCGCGCAGGNNCGCAGGGTCAAGCACCGCAAGCAGCACCGGCCAGGCCGGTCCGGCGTTGCCACCGGGGGTACCCGAGTGACGTTCGGCGAGTACGGCGTCCAGGCGCTCGAGCACTCGTACCTGACCAACAGGCAGATCGAGGCCGCTCGTATCGCCATGACCCGCCATATCCGCCGTGGCGGGAAGGTGTGGATCAACATCTACCCGGACCGCCCGCTGACCAAGAAGCCGGCCGAGACCCGGATGGGGTCGGGCAAGGGATCGCCGGAGTGGTGGATTGCCAACGTCAAGCCGGGCCGGGTCATGTTCGAACTGTCCGGCGTGTCCGAGGCTGTCGCCAGGGAGGCGCTGCGGCTAGCAGCGCACAAATTGCCGATGAAGTGCAGGTTCGTCAAGCGAGAGGCGGGTGAGGCGTGATGGCGACCGGCCTTGATGCCACTCATCTGCGGACCCAGACCACCGAGGAACTCGACATCAAGCTGGCGGAGGCGAAGGCGGAGCTGTTCAACCTTCGCTTCCAGGCAGCGACCGGACAGCTGGAGAGCCACGGGCGGCTGCGCGCCGTCCGCAAGGAAATTGCCCGGATCTACACGGTGAAGCGCGAGCGCGAGCTCGGCATCGTGACCGTGGCTGAGGAGGCGCAGGAGAGTGAGTGACGCACTGGCCGCCGGTCAGCAAGCCGAGCAAGAGCAAGGGCGGGCCTACCGCAAGACCCGTGAAGGGCTCGTCGTCAGCGGCAAGATGGACAAGACCGTCGTGGTCTTGGTCGAGGACCGGGTGAAGCACCCCAAGTACGGCAAGGTCATCCGGCGGACGAAGAGGTACGCCGCGCACGACGCCGCGAACGCCTGTGGCGTTGGCGATCGTGTGCTGCTCATGGAGACCAGGCCGATATCTGCGACCAAACGGTGGCGGGTAGCGGAGATCCTGGAGAAGGCCAAGTAGACGGTCTGTTGAGACCGGCGTGACGAAGCAGGAGTTGACGTGATCCAGCAGGAGTCGCGGCTTAAGGTCGCCGACAACACGGGAGCCAAGGAGATCTTGTGCATCCGCGTGCTCGGCGGCTCGGGCAGGCGCTACGCGGGAATCGGTGACGTCATCGTGGCGACCGTGAAGGATGCCCTTCCCGGCGCGGGCGTGAAGCGAGGCGATGTCGTCAAGGCCGTCGTGGTGCGCACCCGCAAGGAGCGCCGCCGCATCGATGGCTCCTACATCCGCTTCGACGAGAACGCCGCGGTGCTCATCAGGGACGGCGGGGATCCGCGCGGTACCCGGATCTTCGGGCCGGTCGGCCGGGAACTCAGGGAGAAGCGCTTTATGCGCATCATCTCGCTCGCACCGGAGGTGCTGTGATGCCGAAGAAGTCGCTGCGCAAGGCTGCCCCGAGCATGAAGATCAAGAAGGGCGATCACGTGGTCGTCATCGCCGGGGCGGACCGTGGCCTGGAGGGCACCGTCATCCTGGCGTACCCGGACCGCAACAAGGTGCTTGTCCAGGGCGTCAACATGATCAAGAAGAACACCAAGGTTACTCACCAGGGAGTCCGCGGCGCCAAGGAAGGCGGCATCGTCCACCAGGAGGCGCCGGTCCACGTGAGTAACGTCCAGCTGATCGATCCGGAGACCAAGCAGCCCGCCCGCGTCGGCTACCGGTTCGACGAGAACGGAACCAAGATCCGGACCACCCGTCCGGGTGGCAAGGACATCTGATGGCAGCAACGACTACGAAGCAATCGCCCGCCAAGCCCGCGGCCGGCAAGCCGGAAACCGGCGCCGCGGATGCGGCTCCCGCGCCGGAGGCAGCGCCGCCCCCGAGGCTGCGGGAGCGATACCGATCGGAGATCGCGCCCGCACTGCGCGAGGAGTTCAGCTACCGCAATGTCATGCAGGTGCCGGGGCTGTCCAAGATCGTGGTCAACATGGGTGTCGGCGAGGCGGCCAGGGACGCGAAGCTGATCGAGGGCGCGGTTAAGGATCTTGCCACGATCACCGGTCAGAAGCCGGCCGTCGCCCGGGCGAAGAAGTCGGTCGCCAACTTCAAGCTGCGCGAGGGCATGCCGATCGGCGCGCACGTGACCCTGCGTGGCAACCGGATGTGGGAATTCTGCGACCGGCTGCTGGCCATCGCGCTGCCCAGAATCCGCGACTTCCGCGGCCTGAGCGACCGGCAGTTCGACGGCCGGGGCAACTATACGTTCGGCCTGACGGAACAGCTGATGTTCCATGAGGTCGACCCCGATCGGGTGGACAGGCAGCGGGGAATGGACATAACCGTCGTCACCACCGCGAGCACCGACGAAGAGGGCCGTTCGCTGCTGCGGCGGCTCGGATTCCCCTTCAAGGAAGGCTAAGAGGAGCCGAAGTTGGCTAAGAAGGCACTGGTCGTCAAGGCCAATCGGACGCCCAAGTTCAAGGTGCGAGGCTATACACGATGCTCGCGCTGCGGACGGCCGCGCGCTGTGTACCGGAGGTTCGGGCTGTGCCGCATCTGCTTCCGCAGTATGGCGCACCGCGGCGAGCTGCCAGGTATCACCAAGTCCAGCTGGTAACCGCCGGCTGCCGATCCATTACCCGGTGCGGGCGCCTGGCGCTCGTACCAGCCACAACCAACGCGGGCGCGCAGCGCCCGCCGACCACGCCGGAGGTCCCGGTCGGCCTGATGGCCGAGCGGGAAACCGTGGCGAGGAGGGCCACCAGGCCATGACGATGACCGACCCGATCGCGGACATGCTCACCCGTCTGCGAAATGCAAATTCGGCGTACCACGATACGACTGGCATGCCGTACTCAAAGATCAAGATGCACATCGCGGAGATCCTCAAGCAGCAGGGCTACATCGCGGGCTGGCGGGTGGAAGACGCCGAGGTCGGCAAGAATCTCGTGATATCGCTCAAGTTCGGCCCTTCCCGCGAGCGCTCGCTTGCCGGGATCAAACGGGTCTCCAAGCCAGGGCTGCGGGTGTACGCGAAGAAGGACGGCCTGCCGCGAGTGCTTGGCGGCCTGGGAATCGCGATCATCTCGACCTCGGCCGGCCTCATGACAGACAAGCAGGCCGGCAAGCGTGGCGTAGGCGGGGAAGTCCTCGCCTACGTCTGGTAAGGGAGAGGCTCGATGTCGAGAATCGGACGAATGCCCGTCGGCGTTCCCAGCGGCGTCGATGTCACGATCGACGGGCGCGAGGTCACCGTGACGGGCCCGAAGGGCACACTGCGGCACATCGTTGCCGCGCCGATCGATGTGGCTCAGTCGGCCGGCGTGCTGACCGTGACCAGGCCGAACGACGAGGGGCAAGTGCGCGCTCTGCACGGTTTGTCGCGTACGCTCATTGCGAACATGATCACCGGTGTGACCGAGGGTTATCGCAAGACGCTGGAGATCGTCGGGGTCGGCTACCGAGTACAGGCGCGGGGGCAGGACCTGGAGTTCGCCCTGGGCTTTAGCCACCCGGTGCACGTGGTGCCGCCAGAGGGCATCTCGTTCCGGGTCGAGGCCCCCACCCGGTTCGTGGTCGAGGGCATCGACAAGCAGCAAGTGGGCGAGATCGCGGCCAAAATTCGTAAGTTGCGCAAGCCGGATCCGTACAAAGGCAAAGGTGTGCGGTATCAGGGCGAGCAGGTCCGGCGCAAGGTCGGAAAGGCTGGGAAGTAGGACATGGCTGGCACAAAGATCGGGTCAGGCCCGCGCGGTGCAGGCTCACGTGCGGGCAGTTCCCGCACGGCCGGGCCGCACGTTGGCGGCGCTCGCGCGGATGGCCGGAGCGGCCGCGCCGCCCCGCGGGCTCGACGGCACATGCGGGTGCGCAAGCGGGTCTCCGGGGCAGCGGTGCGGCCCCGGCTGGTGGTGACCAGGTCGGCGCGGCACACCTTCGCTCAGTTGATCGACGACGTCGCCGGTCATACGCTGGCGTCCGCCTCCAGCCTCGATGAATCCATCAGGGGCAGCGAAGGCGACAAGAAGGTCAAGGCCCGCAAGGTGGGCGAGTTGCTGGCCCAGCGGGCAACGCAGGCCGGTATCACCGCGGCAGTGTTCGACCGGGCCGGCTACCGGTATCACGGTCGCGTCGCGTCGCTGGCCGATGGCGCCCGCGAAGGCGGGCTGTCGTTCTGAACGGTCCGGCGCGCGAGAAAGCAAACGAAGAGAAGAGGACCAACTGATGGCAGGGGCACCGCGGCGCGGCTCGGGCGGCGGCGAACGGCGGGACCGCCGTGACGACCGCCGGGGCGGGTCCGCCGACAAGTCGGCCGCGTACATCGAGCGGGTAGTCGCCATCAACCGGGTGGCCAAGGTAGTCAAGGGCGGCCGGCGATTCAGCTTCACCGCGCTTGTGGTGGTCGGCGACGGCAACGGAATGGTCGGCGTCGGGTACGGCAAGGCCAAGGAGGTGCCCGCGGCGATAGCCAAGGGCGTCGAGGAGGCCAAGAAGAGCTTCTTCAAGGTGCCCCGCATCGCGGGCACCATCCCGCACACCGTGCAAGGCGAGGCCGCGGCCGGAGTGGTACTCCTCAAGCCGGCCAGTCCGGGAACCGGCGTCATCGCGGGCGGGCCGGTACGCGCCGTGCTCGAGTGCGCGGGGATCCGGGATGTGCTGTCACGATCGCTTGGGTCATCGAATCCGATCAACGTGGTGCACGCCTCCGTGGCCGCGCTGAAGGCCCTGAACCGGCCGGAGGAGATCGCGGCCAAGCGCGGCCTGCCGATCGAAGACGTCGCCCCGGCGGCCATGCTGCGCGCGCGTGCCGCCGCGGGCGCCAACTGAGCGGGAGCTGGACCAATGGCACAGTTGAAAGTCACGCAGCGGCGGTCAAAGATCGGCGGCACCCACGCCCAGCGGGCCTCGCTGCGATCACTCGGGCTCAAGCGGATCGGCGACGTCGTCATCAAGGACGACAGGCCCGAGTTCCGCGGCATGATCAAGACGGTGCGCCACCTGGTCACCGTCGAGGAGGTTGACTGACATGGCAGACGCCGAGCGCCAGGCAACGCCGCGGGCAGGGCTGAAACTTCATCACCTCAGGCCAGCTCCGGGTGCCCGCACTAGCCGGACCCGGGTGGGCCGCGGCGAGGGATCGAAGGGCAAGACGGCAGGGCGCGGGACCAAGGGCACCAAGGCCCGTGGCACGGTCCCGGCCAGGTTCGAGGGCGGCCAGATGCCGCTGCACCGCAGGATTCCGCAGCTGAGGGGCTTCTCCAACGCCCTGTTCAAGACCACCTATCAGGTGGTCAACACCGGCAAGCTTGCCGAGCTGTACCCGGAAGGCGGCGACGTCACGCCGGAGGATCTTGCTGCCAGGGGCGCTGTGCGCTCGGGCGAGCTGGTGAAGGTGCTCGGCAACGGTGATGTCCCCAGCGGGCTGCGGGTGACCGCGCACGCCTTCTCCGCCTCGGCTAGGCAGAAGATAGAGGCGGCCGGAGGATCCGCGACAGAGCTATGAGATCCGCTGGCTGCACCGCACCGCCGAGGGGTACCGGCCGCTCACCGGCGGCTGTTAGAGTGCGCCGGGCGGGTTAGACTGCGGCGGACCGCCATAGGCGGGATACCGCCGATCAAATCGTGACCCTTCGATCCGTGACCCTTCGATCCGAGGACGGCGCATGCTTACCGCGTTCATCCGGGCGTTCCGGACGCCCGACCTGCGCAGGAAGCTGCTATTTACCCTTTTCATCATTGCCGTCTTCCGGCTCGGCTCTACGCTGCCGACGCCTGGCATCTCGGTAAAGGCCGTCAACAAGTGCATCGCCGCGGCCACGACGAGCGGCACCACCGGGTCGGCGAACGTCTACCAGCTGGTCAACCTGTTCAGCGGCGGCGCGCTGCTGAAGCTGACTGTGTTCGCGCTCGGCATCATGCCCTACATCACGGCGAGCATCATCATGCAGCTGCTCGCCGTGGTCATTCCGCGGCTGGAGACGCTGCAGGATGAGGGTCAGTCGGGCACCGCGAAGATCACGCAGTACACCAGGTACCTGACGGTCGGGCTTGCCATCCTCCAGTCCACCGGCATCGTCGCGCTGGCCAGGTCGGGCAGGTTGTTCCCGTCGTGCAACCAGGACCTGCTGCTGAACTCGTCAGTGTTCACCGTCGTCACGATGGTGATCATCATGACAGCGGGCACCGCGGTCATCATGTGGCTGGGCGAGCTGATCACCGACCGCGGCGTCGGCAACGGGATGTCCTTGATGATTTTCACTCAGGTCATCGCGGTGTTCCCGTCCGAGATCGGCACCATCTACCAGACCAAGGGCGCGTTCGCCGTCAGCATCGTTGTCATCGTCGGGGTCGCCATCATCGGCTTCATCGTCTTCATGGAACAGGCGCAGCGCAGGATCCCGGTGCAGTACGCGAAACGGATGGTGGGCCGCCGCATGTACGGCGGGACGTCCACCTACATTCCGATGAAGGTGAACCAGGCGGGCGTCATCCCGGTCATCTTCGCCTCATCGCTGCTGTACATCCCGCAGTTGGCCTCGTCGCTGTTCGGCAACCCCACCAAGCCGCAGGCCTGGTCGACGTGGATCAACACGCACCTCGCCACGCAGAGCTCGACCCTCTACATCGGCCTCTTCTTCGTGCTGATCGTGTTCTTCACCTACTTCTACGTGGCGATCACGTTCAACCCGGTCAAGGTCGCGGACAACATGAAGAAGTACGGCGGTTTCATCCCCGGCATCAGACCCGGGCGGCCTACCGCCGAGTACCTCGAATACGTGCTCTCCAGGATCACGGCACCCGGCGCTGTGTATCTGGGCTTCGTCGCGCTCATCCCGATGATCGCGTTTGCCTTCGTGGGCGTGGGCAATACGATCCCGTTCGGCGGTACCCCGATCCTCATCGCTGTGGGAGTTGGCCTGGACACCGTGAAGCAGATCGAGAGTCAGCTTCAGCAGCGTAACTACGAGGGCTTCTTGCGATAGTGCGCATCGTCCTCGTCGGGCCTCCCGGTGCGGGCAAGGGGACGCAGGCCCAGTTCATAGCGTCGCACCTGGCGATCCCGAAGATTTCGACAGGTGACATCTTCCGCTACAACGTCACCCGTGGCACGGCACTCGGCCGCAAGGCAAAGGCCTACATGGACCGTGGCGATCTGGTACCGGACGAGGTCACGATCGCGATGGTCAGGGACCGGCTGAACGAGGACGACGCGCAGCAGGGCTTCCTGCTCGACGGCTTCCCGAGGAACGTGCCGCAGGCAGAGACGCTGGAGAAGATGCTCTCGGAATGGGAGACCAGGCTGGAGGTTGTCCTTGAACTCGTCGTGGATGACGACGAGGTGGTGCGCAGGCTGTCCGGGCGGCGCACCTGCCACCGGTGCGGCCGGATATGGCACGTTCTCTTCGACCCGCCCGCCCGCAAAGACACCTGCGATGACTGCGCCGGTGAGCTGTTCCAGCGGGATGACGACCGCGAGGAGACGATCAGGCACCGGCTCGAGGTGTACCAGGATCAGACGTCTCCGCTGGTCGCCTACTATGCCGACCAGCGGATCCTGCTGGGGATCGACGCCACCGGGCCGGTAGAGGAGGTCACCGACCGCGCGATGAGCGCGCTGCGCCGCTTCATTGACTGAACAGGCGCCGTCGCGACCGCAGGTAGGTTTGAGTAAAGAAGTGAGCGTGGCGGCCCAGGCACCCCCCCGGTGCCCGCGTCACCCAGCCGCGGAGGCGGAAGTGGATGAGCCGGAGAGGCAGATGCGGATAAAGCGCGAACCGGCGATCCAGGTGAAGACACAGGCGCAGCTGGACGTCATGCGGGAAGCAGGCCTGGTCGTCGCGCATACCCTGAGCGCGCTCGCCGCGGCGGCCAAGCCCGGTGTCACCACCGCCGACCTCGACGCCATCGCCGAGCAGCAGATCTGGGACGCGGGGGCCACTCCTTCCTTCAAGGGCTACCACGGCTTCCCCGCAACCATCTGCACGTCGGTGAACGAAGAGATCGTGCATGGCATCCCGAGCCCGGCAAAGCGGCTCCGGCCGGGTGACCTGATTTCCATCGACTGCGGGGCGATCGTCAGGGGATGGCACGCTGATGCCGCGCTGACCGTTGGGGTCGGCGAGATCACCGACGAGCACCGCGGCCTGCTCGCCGCTTGCGAACGCGCGCTCTGGCAGGGACTTGCCCAGGCCCGCCCTGGCCGCAGGCTCAGCGACATCTCGCACGCCGTGGAGCGCAGCGCGCGCGGCGCCGGAACATACGGGATCGTCGAGGAATACGTCGGCCACGGGATCGGCACCGAGATGCACATGGATCCCGCCGTGCCGAACTATGGGCGCCCTGGCCGCGGGCCGCTGCTCAGCGCGGGCATGGCGCTGGCCGTCGAGCCGATGCTCGTGCTCGGTGCGCGGCACACCCGGCTGCTGGACGACGAATGGACTGTGGTCAGCGCCGACGGGACACCTTCCGCGCACTTCGAGCACACCGTCGCGATCACCGCCGACGGGCCCTGGGTGCTGACCGCTGAGGACGGTGGGCAAGCAGGGCTCGCCGCCGTTGCCGAGCCGGTCAGCTCCGGCGCACACTCGAATAGCGGAGGAGGATGACGATGCCGAACGACCCGCAGCTGCGTGCCTCAGATGACGACAGGGACCGGGCGGCGTCGTTGCTGCGCGAACACCACGCCGCGGGCCGGCTGACCGTCGAGGAGTTCCAGGAGCGGCTTGACGGCGTCTTTGAGGCAAAGACGGTAGCGCAGCTCGAGGGGCTCATGGCCGACCTGCCGGGCATCGACTTGTACCGCCTCCCGGAAGCGACCATGCGGCAGACGTCGCAGCCGCTCGTTCCGGTGCCTAGTCATGGCAGGCTGTCGCCTGCCTGGCGGGGAGCCTGGGGTTCCTGGGCCTCGGTCAGCATGGTGGTCTTCGTTATCTGGCTGCTCACCTCCCTGCACGGCGGTACGCACGACTTCTGGTTCCTGTGGCTGGCCGCACCCTGGGGCGCGATCCTGCTCAGCCGGTGGGTGTTCGGCGGGTCACCTGGTAACCCCCATGTGCACGGGCCGCCGCGCGGCAGCTCGGTATACGGGCCGGACGGCAGCCCGGTACCCGAGCTGAGAGTCGAGCGGCAGGCCGAGCGAGATGCGCGGCATACCGCGCGGGATGCCGCGCGCCGGGATCGCCATGGCAGGGGTGACCATCATCCGCGCGATTTATGACCTCGCGACTTCGGTTCGCATTGTCATGCCCCGTCGCGTACACTTTCCATTCGGCCCGTGTGCTGTCTTTCTTTGCGCTGCCCGCTGAGGGCGCCCGGTGGCAGAGGGCCCGAACGGCACCCTTCCGGTTGAGCGGACGCTGAGTGTGGCGGACGCTGGGCAGGGGCGGGAGCAGGGACGCGGCATTGCGAAGCCGTCTACCACCTGACCAAGTACCGAACTACCAGGCAGCCCCGCAACCGCGGGTGTCTGTCAGGCCGATAAGTGAAGCGCGGAGGACATGCCCAAGAAAGACGGCGCCATCGAGATTGAGGGCACGGTTGTCGAGTCGCTGCCGAATGCCTTTTTCCGCGTGGAGCTGGACAACGGGCACAAGGTNNCACATCAGCGGGAAGATGCGGATGCACTACATCCGGATCCTTCCCGATGACCGGGTCGTCGTGGAGCTGAGCCCCTACGATCTGAGTCGTGGGCGAATCGTCTACCGATACAAGTGATAAGCGGACGGGCACGGCCGGGTCGGCCGCTGCCTGAGGAGAGATAGCCATGAAGGTCAAGCCGAGCGTCAAGAAGATCTGCAACAAGTGCCGGGTCATCCGCAGGCATGGCGTGGTCATGGTTATCTGCTCGGATCCCAGGCACAAGCAGCGCCAGGGCTGACAGCGCAGTAAGACGCCCGCCGCAGACACGAAGGAGAACGTGGCAACAGATGGCTCGCCTTGTCGGCGTTGACCTCCCGCGCGACAAGCGCGTGGAGGTCGCCCTCACCTACATTTACGGCATCGGCCGTACCCGGGCGCTTGAGACGCTGGCGGCTACCAGCGTCAGCGGCGATAGCCGGGTACACGATTTGAACGACGACGAGCTCGTCCGTCTTCGTGACTGGATCGAGGCCACTTACAAGGTCGAAGGCGACCTGCGCCGTGAGGTGCAGGCCGACATCCGCCGCAAGATCGAGATCGGCTGTTACCAAGGCATCCGGCACCGTCGCGGGCTCCCTGTGCACGGTCAGCGCACGCAGACCAATGCCCGGACCCGCAAGGGCAAGAAGAGGACCGTGGCCGGCAAGAAGAAGGTCGGCAAGAAGTAAGCTGTCCCGCCGCAGCCGGGACCGATCACCTCAAGGACAGGAAGTAGCAGGAGCAGATGCCTCCGAAGAGCCGCACGACCACTAAGAAGGTGCGCCGTAAGGAGCGGAAGAACGTCGCTCACGGGCACGCGCACATCAGGAGCACGTTCAACAACACGATCGTCTCGATCACCGATCCCGGCGGCAACGTCATCGCGTGGGCGTCGTCCGGCCAGGTCGGCTTCAAGGGCTCCCGCAAGTCGACGCCATACGCCGCGCAGATGGCGGCTGAGGCCGCTGCCCGCCGTGCCATGGAGCACGGCATGCGCAAGGTAGATGTCTTCGTCAAGGGCCCCGGCTCGGGCCGGGAGACGGCCATCCGCTCACTTCAGGCCACTGGCCTTGAGGTCGGCACGATCCAGGACGTCACCCCTGTCCCGCACAACGGCTGCCGCCCGCCAAAGCGGCGCAGGGTCTGAGGAGAAAGCGGCAGATGGCTCGATACACAGGCGCGGACTGCAAGCTGTGCAGGCGCGAGAAGATGAAGCTTTTCCTCAAGGGTGCCAAGTGCGACTCGCCAAAGTGCGCCATCGAGATCCGGCCCTACCCGCCGGGCGAGCACGGCAGGAACAGGCCGCGGGAGAACGAGTACCTGCTCCAGGTCAGGGAGAAGCAGCGGGCGCGGCGTGTCTACGGCGTGCTTGAGCGGCAGTTCCGCAACTACTACGCGGAGGCCGCGCGCAGGCGTGGCAAGACCGGCGAGAACCTGCTCCAGATCCTGGAGTGCCGCCTCGACAACGTGGTCTACCGGGCCGGCTTCGCCAAGAGCAGGGACATGGCGCGCCAGCTGGTCTGCCATGGCCACATCATCGTCAACGGGCACAAGGTCGACATACCGTCGTACCAGGTCAGCCACAACGACATCATCGATGTGAAGCCCAAGTCCCTGGAGCTCACCCCGTTCGTCGTCGCGCGCGCCGAGACCGGCGAACGCCAGGTGCCCGCGTGGCTAGAGGTGATCCCGGAGAAGATGCGCATTCTCGTCCACACGCTTCCGGTCCGGGCACAGATCGACACCCAGGTCCAGGAGCAGCTCATCGTCGAGTACTACTCCAAGTAACGCACCTGCCCGGCCGCGCTCTCCGCACGCCGGGGCGCACGGCGGCAGGCATGGGCGGCAGCAGACTGCCGTTCAGGAAGATCGCGACCGTCATATAGCGGGCGTCGCGGAAGGGGAACAGAAATGCTCATCGCTCAGCGTCCAACCCTCACAGAAGAGCAGGTAAGCGAGTTCCGGTCCAGGTTCGTGATCGAGCCGCTGGAGCCGGGATTCGGCTACACGATCGGTAACTCGCTCCGCCGTACCCTGCTGTCCTCCATCCCCGGTGCTGCCGTCACCAGCATCCGGATCGAGGGTGTCCTGCATGAGTTCTCCACCGTCCCGGGGGTCAAGGAAGACGTCACCGACATCATCCTGAACCTGAAGGAGCTCGTCGTCTCCTCGGAGCAGGACGAGCCCGTGGTGATGTACCTGCGCAAGCAGGGGCCCGGCGAGGTCTCGGCCGCGGACATCGCGCCGCCGGCCGGCGTCGAGGTGCACAATCCGGAGACCGCGATCGCCACCCTGAACGGCAAGGGCAAGCTGGAGATGGAGCTCACGGTCGAGCGTGGTCGCGGGTATGTCTCCGCCGCGCAGAATAAGCAGCCAGGTCAGGAGATCGGCCGGATACCGATCGACTCGATCTACTCGCCGGTCCTCCGGGTGACCTACAAGGTCGAGGCGACCCGAGTGGAGCAGCGCACCGACTTCGACCGGCTGATCCTCGACGTAGAGACCAAGCCGTGCCTGCGCCCCCGTGACGCGGTAGCCAGCGCGGGCAAGACACTAGTCGAGCTGTTCGGCCTGGCCAGGGAACTGAATGTAGAGGCCGAGGGCATCGACATGGGCCCGTCGCCCACCGACGCCGCGCTGGCCGCCGATCTGGCCCTGCCGATCGAGGAGCTCAACCTCACCGTCCGCTCCTATAACTGCCTGAAGCGCGAGGGCATTCACTCGGTCGGCGAGCTGGTCGCCCGCAGCGAGCAGGATCTGCTCGACATCCGTAACTTCGGCGCGAAGTCGATCGAGGAAGTCAAGCAGAAGCTGATCGACATGGGTCTCGCGCTCAAGGACTCGCCGCCAGGATTCGACCCGGGCAGCGCGGCGGACAGCTATGGCGCGGACGACGACGACAGCTACGTCGAGACCGAGCAGTACTGATCCCCACCTAACCCGTCATAGGCAGCAACCGAGGAGTCTCCGATGCCCACGCCCACCAAGGGTGCCCGGATGGGTGGCAGCGCGGCCCACCAGCGGCACATGCTGTCGAACCTGGCCACGGCCCTGTTCGAGCACGGCCGTATCACGACCACGCACGCCAGGGCGCGCCGCCTTCGCCCGGTGGCCGAGCGGCTGATCACCTTCGCCAAGCGCGGTGACCTGCACGCGCGGCGGCAGGTGCTCACCGTCGTGCCCGATAAGGGCGTCGTGCACACGCTCTTCACCGAGATCGGGCCCGGATTCGCCACCCGTCAGGGTGGCTATACCCGGATAATCAAGATCGGTCCGCGGAAGGGCGACAACGCGCCGATGGCCGTGATCGAGCTGGTCCGGGACGAGGAGGAGGCCAAGCCTCGCCGCCGGGCTAGGCGGCCGCAGGTGGCCGGCTCCCGTACCAAGGCGAGCGGCACCTCGTCCCAGGCCGATACGGCGACCGAAGGCGGTGCGCAGTCATCGGCGGACACCGAGCCAGCCGTGGACGTTGCGGAGGCCGCTGACACCGATCTCACCGACTCGGCCACCGAAGCCGAGCCCGCCGCGACCGATGCCGAGTCGGACGCCAGCCCCGAGGATGCCGAGCCCAAGCCAGCGGACGCCGAGTCCGTCGGCGACACCGCCGTCGCGGAATCCGGTGAGACCGGCACGTCCTGACACCGCGACCTGTTGACCCGCCGGGTAGGACCCCCCTGCCGAGCTCCGTAAGCAGCGCTGGTGGCTGAACGCGGCGTGCCCGACGGTATGGTCAGGCTTCGCCTTGACCTCGCCTACGACGGCTCAGGCTTCTCCGGGTGGGCACGCCAGCCAGGCCGTCGGACGGTTCAGGAGATCGTCGAGGTTGCGCTGGGCCGGCTGTTTCACCTGGCGGCACCGCCCGCACTGACCGTGGCTGGACGCACCGACGCCGGGGTGCACGCCCGCGGGCAGGTGGCTCACGTGGACGTGCCCGCCGCCAGCTGGGCATCGACCGGGCCTAGTGCGCGGCGTGGCATGGCCGGGCTGCTCACATCTGACGTGCGGGCCCGCTCGGTCACGGTCGCGGCCGACGGGTTCGACGCCCGGTTCTCGGCGCTGTGGCGGCGCTACTCCTACCAAGTCTGCGACGATCCCGCGGTCGCCGACCCGCTGCGCCGCGGCGACACTCTCTGGCACCGGCGGGGGCTGGACGTGGACCGGATGAACGAGGCCGCAGCGGCCTGCCTGGGAGAGCATGACTTCGCCGCATATTGCCGGCGGCGAGGAGGGGCATCCACGGTCCGCAGCCTGCTCCGCCTGAGCTGGGCGCGGCAGGCTTCGGGCGCAGCCGTGGCCGAGGTCGTGGCGGACGCGTTTTGCCACAACATGGTCCGCGCTCTGGTGGGCGCCCTGCTGGCGGTAGGGGATGGACGCAGGGAGATAACCTGGCCGCGCGAGGTGCTCGCTGCCGGGGTTCGTGACCCGGCCGTCCACGTGGTTCCGCCGCACGGGCTGTGCCTGGAGGAGGTCCGGTATCCGCCGGATTCCGAGCTATCACAGCGGGCTCTTGCCACCCGCCGCCATCGCTAAGCAGCAAGAAACATCGATCGTTCACGACCCCACCCGGACGCCTGCGGGCCGGCTGCTATGACTTCGCCAGTGCCACGATCGGCTGTCGCGCCATGGCTGTGAAGGACTGGCTCAGCGTTTTGAGCTGCTGGACCTCCGCTGCCTGGCCGGTTGGATTCCGGCCGTCGCCGTAGGTGGCAAGGGCGTAGATGATGAACCGGCCGTACACGACGTCGTAGCCCACGCCCACGGTCTTGCTGACCGTGGCCGCTCCGCTGCCCACGTGCCCGTCGAGCCCGACGAACCAGACGTCGGGCCCGAATTCCTTGGCGCCGTTCACCCTGTCGGCGGCAGCATCGCTGGGAAGCGCCGCCACCCCGACCGTTACCGCATAGCGCCTGGCGGAATCGACGAACGTGGCTCGCACCACACGCTGGCACCCGGCAGAGGCCAGCGCGCCCGCGAAGGCGGCGCGGGCGGCCAGTGAGCATTCGTCATTCAGTACCGCTATGACGCGAGTGAACTTGATGCCGTCAGCCACTACCTGAGCCCGCGGGAAGATCTCGGCCAGGGTTATCGGGGCGAGGTTGGCCAGCGCGCTGTTGGTTCTGGCGCTGCTCGCGGAAGGAGTGGCGCCCGTGGTCGCTCCCCGGCCGCCGGCTGCGGCGGGAGTAGGGCTTGGCGTGCGTGCGGAGTTGCCAGCGGAATGGTGAGTCGCGAAGATCGTGATAGCAGCGAGCAGGGCCACGGTCACTACTCCCGCAGTGGCAAGCAACAGGTTCTTCCGCCTCCGGCTGGGGAAGATCGGGCCCTCGAGCTGTTCCACCACGGGTGCCTGTCCCGTGGTCAGATAACCAGCTACCGGCGGTCCGCCGGGGCCCGCGGCTGACAGCCATTCCTGAGTCTCCGGCTGCAGGGCGTACAGCGGACCGGTCTGCGCCGATGGCGCACTGGTGCCGTATGGCCCGACGGCCTCTGGATCTATTAAGGCCGGGTGCTGCACCGCCGCCTGTTCCCGCATCTCGCCGGCCCAGCGCTGGTCACGGTCCTGCGGGGGTACGGCGGTCCTGG
>PMSU01000125.1 GCA_003168255.1 Actinomycetota bacterium | reverse complement strand
CCCAACCAGCACCCCACCTGACGGTCCTAGGCAACCCCGACACGCCCGCAGCTCGCTTACCCATGTTCGCCCAGGGTCACGGGCACGCTGCGCGCCTGGCCTGGATCGCCCGTCACATCACATGTTTCAATGCCATGCCGCGCGACTGCGGTGGCCACACCCATGCCCGCCCAGCCCTACCAGCAAGATCACCGACTGCGGAGCGCGGCAGGGCCAAATACGACGATTGTCGAGTCCGCGCTGAGACTCACGTTGTGGCCGCAGAATCCTGGTGGAGGCACCGTGCGGGTGCCGTTACTGTCGGGCGCTATGCGAATTCTCATGCTTGGCGGCACCTCGTTCGTGGGCCGGGCGATCGTAGACGACGCCCTGCGTGTGGGCGCGGAGGTGACCCTGTTCAGTAGGGGCAGGACTGGCGCCGACCTGTTTCCGGGTGTGCCCAGGCGCATCGGCGACCGGGACACCGGCAGCTACGCGGCGCTGCGCGACGGCAGCTGGGACGCGGTGGTCGATGTCAGCGGATACGTGCCGCGTCACGTCGGGCAGGCGATGGAGGTGCTCGGTGATCGGGTCGGCCGGTACCTGTTCATCTCCAGCCACGCGGTGTATGTACGGACGGACGTCGGGCCGGACTCGAACGAGGACACACCGCGCCGGCCGCCGGTGCGCGACACCGAGGAACTGAACGAGGACACCTACGGCCCGCTCAAGGTGGCCTGTGAGGACGACGTGCTGGCCAGGTATGGCTCACGGGCGACGATCGTGCGGCCGGGGAAGGTCGCTGGGCCGCGTGATGTGCAGGATGGGCTCACGTACTGGGTGCGCCGGGCCGCGCGCGGCGGCCGGGTGGCCCTGCCGGGTAGTCCCGAGCAGCCAGTTCAGGTAGTGGACTCACGCGACCTGGCCCGCCTCGTCGTGCAGTTGCTGGTGGACGATAGGCCCGGCGCGTTCCACGCCGTCGGGCCGGCTGAGCCGACCACGATGACCGGGCTGATCACCACCTGCGCGCGGGTGGCAGGCAGCCAGGTCGAGGTTGTTCCGGTGCCGGCCGAAGCCGTGCCGCCGTTCTTCCCGCTGATCCGCCCCGAATCGACGTGGCCGACGCAGCAGCGAAGCCCGGCGCGCGCCCGAGCGGCCGGCCTGCCTGCGACCCCGCTGGCAGTGACCGTCGCCGACGTGCTGGCCTGGGACCGTGAGCGCGGCGAGCCGCCACTGCGGCACGGGTTGACTCCAACGGAGGAGGCCAAACTGCTCGCCTGAGCCTGACCCCCCAGCCCAGCCCAGCCCGGCCCGGCCCGGAACCTGACCCCCAGCCCAGGCCGGCCCAGCCCGGCCCGGCCTGGGTCGGCATGGTCATGGGTCAGTGCATCTGGGCAAGTCCAGCGTTGAGCTCTGCCAGGGTGACCGCGCCAAAGACACGCTTGACGATGCGGTGAGCTGCGTTGAGGAAGAAGGTCTGCGGAATCGCGATGACCCCGTATTGGGTAGCGGTCGCCACTGTGGGATCGGTGCCCACCGGGTACTCAACCCCGGCCTTGTGAACAAACTGGAGTGCCGCTGCCGCACTGTCATTCACATCGATCCCGATGATGGCCACCTGCTCATGATGGGCACGGTAGAACCTGGCCAGCAGCGGTGTTTCCTTCTTGCACGGCACGCACCAGGAAGCGAAGAAGTTCACCAGCACAGGCCGACCCGAATACTGGCTCAGGGACACATCCACGCCGCCGCGCCCCAGAGCGTGCAGCGTGAAGTGCTTCGCAATGGGCTGAGGGGACGCGGCAGTGGTGGAGCCGTCGGCTGATCCGATGGCGATGAGCAAGGCGACCACCACGAGACAGCAAGCGCCGACTCCGATGCCGACCTTGCGGCGGTGGGTGAGGCCGCGCAGCACTGCTACGGCCCTCACCGCAACTCTCTCTGCCAGGTCATGGCTGGCCCCCTGGTGGTGCGTCCGGCGAAGGTCGTCATAAACGGACGACTCCCGCACCCTAGCCGATCCCTGGCTGACCGACCGACCGCGAGCCGGTAACCCTCACCGTAGACGGCCGAACATGGGCGGTAGCGGACCGTGGTAGCTACCGCGATACATCCGGCCATCCGGGCCGGGACTACAGTGAACAGCGCGTTGAAGCAGAGCCAGGAGCTAGCGCGCTAAGCCGGAGCGGGAGGCCGCACGATGACACACACCGCGGCACTGCCCGCGACCACGGGCACCACGGGCACCCCTGGCACCCCTGGCACCCCTGGTACCACGGGCACCCCTGGCACCGCCGGGGATGCCATGCCGCCCGGCCGGCGCGGGCCGACCGCGATCGCAAAGTCCCTGTTCCAGCTGACCAAGCCGCGCATCATCGAGCTGCTGCTGGTGACGACGATCCCCACCATGCTGCTCGCGCACCGGGGCCTGCCCTCGCTCCGCCTGTTCGCCGTCACCCTGATCGGCGGGACGCTCGCGGCGGCCAGCGCGAACACCATCAACTGCTATCTGGACCGTGACATCGACGCGCTGATGCGGCGCACCGCGCACCGCCCGCTCGTCGCCAAGACGAAGACCGGCCAGGGAAGCATCAAGCCGGCCGAGGCGCTGGCCTCGGGCATCGCGCTCGGGGTGGCGGCGACCCTGCTGCTCGGCCTGCTGGCGAACTGGCTGGCGGCGTCCCTGGCCGTCGCGGCGATCCTGTTCTACGTCTTCGTGTACACGATCGGCCTGAAGCGGCGCACCGCCTCCAACATCGTGATCGGCGGCGCAGCCGGGTGCTTCCCCGTGCTGGTGGGCTGGGCGGCTGTCACCGGCACCGTCGCCTGGCCGGCCGCAGTGCTGTTCGCCGTCATCTTCCTGTGGACGCCACCGCATTTCTGGGCGCTGGCGATGCGGTTCCGAGACGACTATGCGGCGGCAAACGTGCCGATGCTGCCGGTCGTGGCCTCGGCAGCGACGGTCGCCCGCAAGATCCTCGTCTACTCCTACGCGATGGTGGCAGCCACGCTGGTCCTCACCCCGTACGCGGGATGGATCTACGCCAGCTGCGCGGCCGCGCTCGGCGGCTGGTTCCTGGTCGAGGCGCACCGGCTGCGCGGCCAGGTCGCCTCAGCCGCCACGCCCGCCCCGATGCGGCTGTTCCACCTGTCCATTGCCTACCTGACCTTGCTGTTCACCGCGATCGCGGTCACCGCCCTGCTGCCCTGGGGCCGCTGGTAGCCGGACCACGGCCCGCAGGCCGGGTACGGCATCCTCCAGCCACGCCGTCCCGCCGTGCGCCGCAGCGGTGGCGCGGACGATTGCCAGGCCGAGACCAGAGCCGCCGTGCTCGGTCGGCTCGCGGCTGCGCGCATCGTCAAGGCGGGTGAATCTATCGAAGACCCGTTCGGCATCCTGATCGGGAATACCTGGCCCGTCGTCGGCTACCGACAGCACCACCCACGGGCCGTCCGCCCGCGCGGTCGCGCTCACCCGGCTATGCGCATACCGCACCGCATTGTCGATCAAATTCACTAGCATCCGGTCCAGCCCGCCCGTGTCACCGCGAACAACGCATCTACCGAACGCACGCGCCGTCACTGTCACTCGGGCCTCGCCGTAGCGCAGCGAGACCGCCTCGATCAGCCCGGCGAGATCGACCGGTCGCCCGCGCAGCGGCCGATCCGCCCGTTCGTCCAGCCTGGCGAGCGCGAGCAGATCCTCGGCCAGCCGGGCCAGCCGGAGCGTGTCGGCGAGCACGCCGTCCGCTGTCTGCCGCCAGTCCACCGCTTCCGGGTGGTCGACCGCGACCTCGAGCTGGGTGCGGATGCTGGTGATCGGGCTGCGCAGCTCGTGCGCGGCATCGGAGACAAGGGCCCGCTGGCGCTGCTGGGCCGCCTCCAACCTGGCCAGCATGTCGTTCAGCGTCACCGCCAGGCTGTGCACCTCGTCGCGGGCCTCGGGCACGGGCAGGGTACGGCCCAGCGCGATGGCGGTTCCGGTGATCTCCTGCGCCCCGCGCCTGAGCTCTTCGATCGGCCGCAGGGCGGCTCCGGTGACCAGCCAGGTGGCCAGCACGAACAGCAGGAACAGCAGCGGCGTCCCGATGAACAGGGCCTTGGCCACGGTGGCGATGCTGTCGCCGGCCTGGGCGAAGGAGACCGCGGCCACCACCACCTGGCCGTCGTCCGCGCCGACCGCCACCACGCGCAGCGGCGACGGCATGCCCAGCGGCGGCCCGGACAGCATGGCGCCCTGGCCGGTTCGCGCCGCGGTCCGCGCCTGCGCCGCCGGCAGGAGCGGCACCAGCCGGTCCGCGCCCTCCGACACGTCGGTGATCCGGCCCTGGGCGTCGAGCACCTGGATGGTGATCGTGCCGGACCCCACTGGCACCGGGTCGGGCAGCCGGTTCTGGTCGATCAGCGCCGCCACCTCCGCCGCGCCCTGCCGGGCCGAGTCGTCCAGCCCGCGGATCAGGGACAGCCGCAGCGCGTTGACCAGAAGCAGCGCGCCGGCGCCCAGGGCCAGGGCCAGCCCGGCCGAGGTGATCAGGGTCAGCCTGGCCCGCAGGCTGCGCCGCCGCCACCACCGAGCCACGGTCAGCCTCCGTCGGCCGCGAGCCGGTAGCCCGCTCCGCGCACGGTCTGAAGGGCATTTCTGCCGAACGGACCGTCGATCTTGCGCCGCAGGTACCCCGCGTAGACCTCGACCATGTTGAGGTCGGCGACCGATTCCGCATCCCAGACGTGCTCTAGCAGCTCGGTCTTGGGCACCACCTGCCCCGCGCGGCGCATCAGGTACTCCATGAGGGCAAATTCCCGGGCCGTTAGGTCAATATCGGTGTCCCCCCGGCGCACGGTATGAGCGGCCGGATCCAGGCCGAGGTCGCCAGCCGTGAGCACCGCGGGCCGCGGCCGGGC
>PMSU01000026.1 GCA_003168255.1 Actinomycetota bacterium | reverse complement strand
CCGCCTGGCTGGGAGCACCCAGCGCCGCGGCGGTGCTCGCCATGCTGAGCGCCGCACCAAGCAGCAACGCACCGGCCAGCGTCCTCTTCACGCGGTCAACCGTATCCGCCGGCCACCCGCCACCAGTGCCAAGCTGGCCGCATGCTCCCGCGCGAGATGCCTTACCCGCCAGCGTGCGGGGGCTGGGTGGCTTCCGCGCCAGCGTGCGGATCCTGGGTGCTACCGGCGGCTGACGCGCGAACGCGCGACGCGCCGTCTCAGGAGACTGCCGACCGCACCAGCCGGACGCCGAGGCCGTCACCCGATTTGGCCATGAATCCGAGCGGACGCGCCAGCACGGAGATCACCGTTGCCGTCAGCGGGCTCTTCTGCCGGACGAGCCCGGCTCCGATCATCCGCAGCGCGACGGCGCTGGCCGGCAGCGGCCGGAAGAAAACCGTCATCTCCAGAATCTTCCCGTCCGGGCCGAGCCGCAGGTGATCGACCATCTCGATGTCTTCACCGTCAATCCGCGCCCGGGCCACCAGGAACGCGGTGTCACCGCTGCACAGCTCGTCGGTGTAGCGAAAGTCATCGAAGACGTCGAGCACTACGGCAGACACGGCGGCAATCTGCTCACGCCCCTGGAACACGAGCTTTCCGGTGAACGGCGAACGCAGCACGGCGCCCGGCGCGAACGCGTCCACCACAGCGGCCAGATCACGTGCCTCCATCGCGGCCCGCAGCGGGAACGTGGTCGACCGGTCTTCACGTATGGACATGGGTGCCTCCAGTCATCGACTGACCTGTCACCCTGACATGTTAGCCTGANNGATCCGCTTCTTCTGGACCATCAGCCAGGCGCAGATCTATCCGAGCCTCGACCGACTTGAGCGGGATGGGCTGGTGCGAGGCCGATCCGAGCCCAGAGGCAACCGGCCGCGGCGCGTGTATGAGATCACCGAGGACGGCGTGGCAGCGCTCGAGGAGTGGCTGCGACGGGACGAGCCGATGCCGTTCGAGCTGCGGGACATCGGGCTGCTGAAGCTCTTCTTCGCCGACACGCNNCGCGACACCGGCATGCTCAAGCTCTTCTTCGCCGACACGCTGAGCCGCGATGAGGCACTCAGGCTGCTCTCGTCGGTGCGGCGCAGGAGCGAAGAACGCGTCGGCACGCTACGCGGGATCGAGCCGGTAGCCCGGATCATTGAAGACGAGGGCAACATGTACCCGCTGCTGACGCTGCACATGGGCATCTCCTACCACCAGGCAATGATCAACGTGTGTGACGAGTTCGAGCACAGGATCATGCAATCCCGGCGAGAGCCTGGCGGGCCTCGTCCGCGGCCGCCGCGGTCAGGGTGATGACGTGTTCGAGTGCGAGCTGGTAGGCGCGGTCACGGGCGTGCCCGGCGGGGACGTCGGCGTCGGGCGTGATACCGGTTCCTTCCCAGTTGCCGCCGGTGAACGGGTTGACGCCGCGTGCCACCGAGATGGTCGCTTCCAGGTGAGGGTGCACCCGGAAGCCTTCGCGCGCGTGGGCCCCGCCCTTCGTGCGTTCGCCGACGATCGTGGCTCGACCAAGCTGTTGTAGGTCGTAGCCGAGCTGCTCGCCGCCGGAGAATGTCGCGGGACTGGTGAGCACGTAGACCGGCTTGGTGCCGCCAAACCTGCGACCGGGCACGAATGGGAGCGTCCAGGACTGCCTGATCCGGTCGGTTTCGCGTTCGTACAGGCCAGTGAGCTCCACCGGTTCATGGCTGTGCAGATAGCTGCATAGCCACGCGACAGTCCCGCGACGTCATTCCAAGTCGCATAGGGGGCATTCGGGACGAATCGTACCCCGGCCGGGTAGCTGTGCAGGCGGCCGGCGACGTGAATGTGAAATTACCCCCCCGCGGTGGTAGGCCATGCCGCATTCATCTTGGCGGACGGACGGACGGACGGGCGGACGGGCCTGGCCGGCGTCTGGCCCGCCCGGCCCATGTCAGCAGCGGCGCCCCGCCCAGCGAGTGGTCACTCCAGTGGAGCCACACCCCAACCGGTACAGCATGGCTGAATGGCCTTCACCAGCCGCACGGCGTGCGTGCGAGATCGCTACGTTCCTCCCAGTGTCCTTGATTAAGCCCATGCGGAGCAGGCGCGCGTCCGGGCTCTGTGGTTGACCCCCGGGGTTACTGGTGGGTGTCATCGATCTTCGTCTTAGCTGGTCACACGGCATGTGACCAGGACTGGAGCCGGCGAGGGGAATCGAACCCCTGACCTGCGGTTTACAAGACCGCTGCTCTGCCGTCTGAGCTACACCGGCATGCGGCAGCCGCCATCGTAGCCGAATTGCTCAGTGCGTGAGCGTGCCACGGCGACGGGCGGTCTCGTGCAGGGCGATGCCGGCCGCTACGCCCGCGTTCAGCGATTCCGCCGCACCGATCGCAATCCGCACGAGCAGATCGCAGCGCTCGGCGACGATACGCGACAGGCCCCGTCCTTCCGAGCCGACGACTAGCACGAGCGGGCTTTCCGCGATTTCCATGTCCCCGATGTCGGTGCCGCCGTCCACCGCGAGGCCTACCACGAACAGGCCCGCTTCCTGATAAGCGGCCAGCGCGCGGGCCAGGTTAGACGCCTGGGCGACAGGCAGCCTGGCCAGGGTGCCTGCCGACGCCTTCCACGCTCCGGCGGTCACGCCGGCACTGCGCCGTCCGGGGATCACCACTCCGTGCGCGCCGAACGCGGCCGCCGAACGCGCGATGGCGCCGAGGTTGCGCGGATCGGTAACACCGTCAAGCGCCACGATCAGCGGGACCTGCCCGGCAGCCGCGGCGCGGGCGGTGAGGTCGTCCGGGTGGGCGTACTTGTAGGGCCGGACGCGGAGCGCCAGGCCCTGATGCACCGCTCCCTGGGTCAGCCTGTCCAGCTCGGCGCGGCCAGTCTCGAGCACGGCGAGACCGGTATCGGCCGCTAGCTTGACGGCCGCGCGGATTCTGTCGTCGGTCTCGGTCCGGTATGCCACATACAGGGCCATCGCCGGCACATGCGCTTGAAGCGCCTCCAGCACGGAGTTGCGCCCGGCCACCATCTCAGGGCCCTCGGCGCGACCCGTCCTGTTGGCGCCGCCGGCCCGTTCGGCGCCGCGGCCGCCCCCGTCGCCGCCGGGTGCCGCCGCGGCTTGCGGTGTGCGGGCGTTACCGCCCTGCGCCGGGTGCCCAGGCCGCATATGCGCGGGCGGAGTGGGCCCCTTGCCTTCGAGCCGGCGCTTGCCGTACCCGCCAGTGCCTGGGCGCGGCTTTCCCTTCTTGGTGACCCCGCCGCGACCTGCCCGGCCCGGCCCTGCCCCGCCGCTTGCGCCTGCGCCCGAACCGCTCATCGCTTGAGCTCCCAACGTGGTCCCTGCGGCGTGTCCTCGATGAGCACGCCCGCGGCGCGCAGATCGTCCCTGATCGTGTCCGCGGCCCGGTAGTCCTTACGCTCGCGGGCCGCCTGCCGCTGGCCGAGCGCCACCTGGACCAGCGCATCGACCACGCCGCGCAGGTCGCCATCGCGACCTGCCGCGGTCCACTGCTCGGCCAGTGGGTCCAGCCCAAGCACCGCGAGCATGGCCCGCAGCTGGCGGGCAGATCTGGCGGTGCCGGCCCGATCACCGGCGGCTAGGGCATTGTTGCCGTTCCTGAGCTCGGCATGCACGGCGGCGAGCGCCTGGGGGACCCCGAGATCATCGTCGAGAGCCGCCGAAAAGGCGGCTGGCAGGTCACCGGGCACGGATCCGGGCCGCGCGTCGTCCGTGCTGCCCTGCGGCGGGTCCTGGTCCTGGTCACCGATACCGCCGCAGACCTCAGCGGCGCGGGTCACGAACCCTTCGATCCGCCGGTAGGCGGCAACCGCTTCGGCGAGTGCGTCCGGCGAGAATTCAAGCGCCGAGCGGTAATGCGCCTGGGCTAGGTAATAGCGGAGTTCGGCCGGACGGACGCGGCCCAGCATCTCCCCGACAAGCAGGGAGTTGCCGAGCGACTTGCTCATCTTTTCTCCGGCCACGCCGACAAGCCCGTTGTGCAGCCAGTAGCGGGCGAACTCGTATCCGGCGGCCCGAGATTGCGCGATCTCGTTCTCGTGATGCGGGAACACCAGATCCAGGCCGCCGCCGTGCAGGTCGAAGGTCTCGCCGAGGTATTTAGTGGCCATGGCCGAGCACTCCAGGTGCCAGCCGGGCCGCCCAAATCCCCACGGCGTCTCCCAGCACGGCTGGCCGGGCCTGGCGGCTTTCCACAGCGCGAAGTCACGCGGATCCCGCTTGCCGACACCGCTGGAATCGTCGGCCACCCGCATTTGATCCAGCCGCTGGCCGGAGAGTTCGCCATAACGGTCATAGGAACGGACGTCGAAGTAAACATCGCCGCGGGCGGGGTAAGCATGCCCGCGCTCGATCAACCGGCGGATCAGGGCGATCATCTCCGGTACATGGCCGGTAGCTCGCGGCTCGACGTCAGGCGGCAGGCAGCCCAGTGCGTCATAGGCGCGGGTGAACGCCCGCATGTTCCGCTCCGCCACTGCCCACCAGGGCACGCCCTCACGCTCGGCGACGTGCAGGATCTTGTCGTCAATATCGGTGACGTTCCGGCAGAACGTGACCTGCTGCCCGCTGGCCCGCAGCCACCGGACCAGGATGTCGAAACTGACACCTGACCTGATATGGCCGATATGCGGCGGCGCCTGCACCGTGGCGCCGCACAGATACAGGGACACGGCCCCGGGAACGAGAGGGCGGAATTCGCGAACCGTCCGGGTGGCGGTGTCGTGCAGGCGCAGCTTCACATTGCACAGGCTACGGGATGGACACGGCCTGTCTGTGCCCGTCTGACCACCGTCCGCGCCTTATCGGCGCTCGCCGCGGACATTCGGTTCACTGTTTCGCGTTACCAGGCGTGTCGCTGTTTTCCCTGCTATGGGTTGACGGCGTAGCCTTAGCCTGCCCTAAGAAGAATGATCGTGCCTCCCTGAATGGCTTCCCTCAGTGAACGGATCCCGATCCACGCCTCGTCGTGGTTCCCGGCTTGTCGCACTCACCGCGGCGGTCATCTGCGTCCTCGCCCTCGCGGCGGGCGCGTTCGTCCTGTCGTACACAGGCGCCCGCGACACGGCGCTGACCGCCGGGGTTACCGCACATCTGGCCAGGCTCTATCCGGGCATCTTCGATGCGGTACTGATCGTGGCCTGCGCCGCGGCGCTCTCGCTGCGGGGGGTGCTGCGCGGTTACGCCTGGCTGGCGATCCTGGTCATCATCGCCGCGGTCGCCGCCGCGGACGCCGTGCATGCCACGTCCGTCGTATTGCCGAAACGGCCGATGGAAGCAACGGTTGCCATCGTCCCGTGGGCCGTGCTGCTGATCGGCTTCACCCTGCTGTACGCGATGATCCGGCAGGCATGGCCGGGCCGGAGGGCTGCGGCCGCGGCTCACGCTGCGGCGAACGGCCGGATTCCCGAGCAGGCTGCCCCGTCAGCAGAGCCTGGGACCGGCTCCGCCGCGGTGCCGCTGAGCGCGCTGCTGGCCGACAGGCCAGCCACCCGGCCCGAGCGGGTCCAGGCGGCTCAGGCGGCCCAGGCCGCCGCCGCGCCTGCCAGCAAGCCTGAGCCAGTCTTCGCGAGGCGACCGTCGGTCCCTGCGACACGGCCAGCCGCCACCACGACACCTCCGGCGGCCACCGCGACACCTCCGGCGGCCACCGCGACACTCCCGCCAGCCACCGCGAGGCCCGCCACGGTGCCGGAACCTCTCCCGGCTCGGCGGCCATCAGGGCGAGACGAGCCCAGCGACGCCGATGCTGAGTCGGCCGAGCCCGCAGCGCACTTCACCCGGCTGCGCAGTACGCCCACGCCGCCCGAGGACTAACGGCGGACCGCGGACACGAGCGCCACCGCGATGGCCGCCAGGCCCTCGCCGCGCCCGGTGAGGCCCAGGCCATCCGTCGTGGTGGCGGACAGGCTGACGGGTGCGCCATCCAGCGCCTCGGTGAGGACCTTCTCCGCCTCCTCGCGCCGCGACGCGATTCTCGGCGAGTTGCCGATGACCTGAATGGCTACGTTCCCCACCGCGAAACCCGCACCCGCGACAATCCGGGCCGTCTCGCGCAGCAGAATCGTGCCAGCCGCGCCCGCCCATTCTGGCTGCGCCGTTCCGAAATGAGCCCCAAGATCACCGAGACCGGCGGCAGAGAAGAGCGCGTCGCAAGCCGCGTGCGCCGCGACATCTCCGTCGGAATGGCCGGTGAGGCCAACCTCGCCGGGCCAGAGCAGTCCGGCCAGGTGCAGTGGGCGCCCATGACCAAATGGGTGGACGTCAACAGCAACGCCCACCCTGGTCAGAATCGGGAATGACTCCCCGGACATCGCTGCCCGCCTAGCGGTGTAATCGGCAACTCACTAGGTGCTATCAGCAGCCCAGTACCTCATCGAGCAGCGCCTCGGCCTTGTCCTCGTTCGTCTTCTCGGCAAGCGCGAGCTCACTTACCAGAATCTGCCGCGCCTTGGCAAGCATGCGCTTCTCGCCAGCCGAAAGCCCGCGCTCCTTGTCCCGGCGCCAGAGATCCCTGACGACCTCGGCTACCTTGTTCACGTCACCGGACGCGAGTTTTTCGAGATTTGCCTTGTACCTGCGTGACCAGTTAGTGGGTTCTTCGGTATGCGGCGCACGGAGGACCTCGAAAACCCTCTCGAGTCCCTCTTGCCCGACCACGTCCCTGACGCCTACTAGCTCGGCGTTGTCCGCGGGCACACGCACAGTCAGGTCGCCCTTGTCGACCTTGAGGACAAGGTAGATTTTTTCGATGCCCTTCATCGAGCGGTTCTCGACAGCTTCGATGCGAGCGGCCCCATGATGGGGGTAGACGACCGTGTCGCCGACCTTGAAAGACATGTGGCAAGTACCCCTTCCGCTGATACATATGATAGCACGCTCAGCGCGGATGATAAAGCCTCCGCTGGAATGAAAGTGCAGGTCAGAGACCAAATTCGGGTCGAAGAAAAGGCGGCTCTCGGCCATCTCGGCTTCTGGGACGCCTGAATTGCTGCCGCGGCGACGCCCCATGATGCCGCTTTGCGGATGCCTCACCGCAATCCTGCGGCGCCGCGGCGTGGCGGTCACACGCGACGTTCGCTATGCGTTGTAGACCCGGTATCTGCCCTGCATGAGGTTCGCTGTAGATCGCGATTTTCGCGACGCCATCGCCGGGTCAGGGCCCCCAGGGCGGCCGGCTGCGGCTGCTCTGGCGGCTGCCGGGCGGCCCGCCCGGCAGAGTGAATCCCGATGGCGCTACCGGCCCCCGGCAGGCACATACTGATACAAGGTGACCGCTCACGCGGGAGAGGTGCGCGTGGACCAAAGCAGCGATCCCGGCCGGGACGAGTACGGACTTCCTCCGGTCGACATTGACGTCCCCGACGACGCCAGGGATCTGGATCGTGACGTCCAGGCATACCGTCGTGAGCTCCGGGCCCGACGGCGGCGGATGCGGGTCAGCAGGCTTGTCAAGCCGCTCACCCGGCACGGAATGCTCATACCGCTGGTCGCTGGCTGCCTCGCGCTTACCCTGCTCTCCGGCACCCTGCTCACCGTGCTGGCCGGCCGCCAGGTGCGGCCGGGGCCGGGCAGGACTTCGCCGGGCAGCACGCAGC
This sequence comes from Actinomycetota bacterium, assembly GCA_003168255.1. Taxonomy (GTDB): domain Bacteria; phylum Actinomycetota; class Actinomycetes; order Streptosporangiales; family Streptosporangiaceae; genus PALSA-505. The sequence continues at coordinate 20,359 of PMSU01000026.1, read as the reverse complement.
GGACGACGCCTCCGTCCGGCCAAGCGCGCACGCAGCTGCCAGACGCCCAGGTAGTCGTGGACGGCCAGCAGGTCCCGCTGCGCAGCCTCGCCGTTCCCGCCGTGCTGGCCTGGGTGCCGCAAGGCTGCCCATGCGCCGCGGCACTGAAGCAACTGGCCAAACAGGCCGCCCAGGCGCATGTCGCCATCTACTTCGTGGGCACCGACCGGGCGGTGGCACAGCTGTCTACGCTGGCCGCGCAGGCAGGCAAGGGGAATCGCCAGGTCGTGGCCGACTCGACCAACGCGCTGGGCCTCGCCTACCAGCCGGTGGGCCTGACCGCGATCCTCGCGCACAGCGATGACACGGTAGGGGACGGTGACGTGCGGCGGAGGCTGTCGTCGGGAGTCCAGCTCGAGACCCAGCTCCGTTCACTCGCCGCTGCCAGCCAGGGATCGGCCAGCCCTTCCGCCTCGGCATAGGGCCCACGCCGCGGGCTGCGCGACGTTGTGGCCGGCGGGCCGGCGCCGGGGCGGACCGAGGCAACCGCTACGCTGTGCGTCGTTCCAGTTCTGGCGCCATGGAGTCCGAGGAGAGCACCCAGTGAGCCGAAGCCGCCGGGCGTTCGCGCCGATTGGCCGCCTCGCAATCGCGGCCGCCGTGGTCGGCCTGATCCCGGGAGTGGCTGCCTGCGATGCCGGCACCAACGCCCCGACCAGCCAGTACCATCCGCAGAGCGATGGCGTTGACACCGTGATAAACGGCGTTGAAATCAGGGATGCGTTCGTGCTCGGGGCACCGCTCGGCTCGTCGCTTGCCGCTGGCCAGTCCGCCGGGATATTCCTCGCCCTGTTCAACGATGGCAGCACCGACAGGCTGCTGAGCATCACCGCGCCGGGCACCGCGAAGTCGGCCCTGCTTCCGCCCGGCGGGATTGCCCTGCCGATCCAGCAGGCCGTATACCTGACCGGCCCCGCACCCAAGATCGTCCTGACCGGACTCACTCACTCCCTGCCCGCCGGGGGATCGATCCGCGTCACCCTTTCCTTCCTGAACGCGGGCAGCATCACGGTGAGCCTCCCGGTGATCCCGAGAGCGGACGACTACGCGACGTTCTCGCCCGCGCCGAAGCCGACCCCATCGGTGTCCCCGACGAAGAACGCAAAGCCTGGTACGGCCACGAGCCCGTCGGCTACCCCATCTGCCACGGCCGCCAGCACCGCACCGTAACGGATCCGGCCAGCCGACCCGCCGATCAGCCGATCAGCCGACCGGGCAGCGGCCCGTCGATCAGCCGGCCGACTCGAACTTGTACCCGAGGCCGCGGACCGTAACGATGTGACGCGGGCTGGCCGGATCGGTCTCGATCTTCGCCCGTAGCCGCTTGACGTGAACGTCGAGCGTCTTCGTGTCGCCCACGTAGTCCGCCCCCCAGACCCGGTCGATCAGCTGCATCCTGGTCAGCACCCTGCCCGCATTGCGCAGCAGCACCTCGAGCAGCTCGAACTCCTTCAGCGGCAGCTGGACCTGCTCGCTGCGGGCCGTCACCACGTGCCTGTCGACATCCATCCGGACGGGCCCCGATTCCAGTATCGAGGCAGGCTGCTCCTCCGCTTCGCCACGTCGCCGCAGCACGGCGCGCATCCGAGCGACAAGCTCGCGGGAGGAGAACGGCTTGGTGACATAGTCGTCCGCGCCGAGTTCAAGGCCGACGACCTTGTCGATCTCGCTGTCCTTGGCCGTCAGCATGATCACCGGCACGTTCGACCTTTCCCTGAGCGTCCGGCAGACCTCGCTTCCCGGCAGGCCGGGCAGCATGAGGTCAAGGAGCACAAGGTCCGCGCCGCTGCGGTCGAACGACTCGAGCGCATCTGGTCCGGTGGCACAGACCGCGACCTCGAAGCCCTCCTTGCGGAGCATGTAGGAGAGCGCGTCGCTGAACGACTCCTCGTCCTCCACGACCAGCACGCGTGTCACTTGACTGCCTCCCTGGAAGATTGCGACGCGGATTGCGCCTGGCCGGGCGAGATAGTGGCTGGCCCGGGCCGCAGCGGAAGCCGCAATGTGAAGGTCGATCCCGCGCCTTCCTTGCTCCAGACCGTCACGTTGCCACGGTGCGCGGCGGTGACGTGCTTCACGATGGCGAGTCCGAGCCCGGTGCCGCCAGTGGCACGGGACCTGGCGGGGTCCACGCGGTAGAAGCGCTCGAAAATGCGCTCCCGGTCCCGCTCCGGGATGCCGATGCCCTGGTCGGCGACGCTGATCTCGACCATGTCCTCGCTCGCCCGCTTGGTGGTGACCAGGACGCGGGTGTGTTCGGGGCTGTAGTCGACCGCGTTCTCGAGCAGGTTGCGCAGCGCGGTGACAAGCAGGTCCTCGTCGCCGAGGACAACCAGGCCATGATCGGTGGCCGCGACGAGCTCGATCCCGCGGGCGACGGCCTTCATCCGGCACCTGTCCAGTGCCTCGGCCACGACCGCGTCGAGCTCGACCGGGACCGGGTCGGGCACCGGCTCGGCCGCCTGGATTCTGGACAGCGTGATCAGGTCCTTTACCAGGCTGGTGAGCCTGGACGCCTCATACCGCATGCGGCCGGCGAAGCGACGTACCGCTTCCGGATCGTCCGCGGCATCCTCGACCGTCTCGGCCAGCAGGGCAAGGGCGCCGACCGGGGTCTTGAGCTCGTGGCTGACGTTGGCCACGAAGTCACGCCTGACTTCCTCCACCCGCCGGCTCTCGGTCTGGTCCTCGGCCAGCACGAGCACCAGCCCGCCGCCGTTGGAACCGCCGAGCGGTGCGCCGAGCGGGGCAACGCGAACCGCGAAGCTCGTTGAGCGGTTGCCGTGCTTGTGGCTGGAGACCTCGATCTCGCCTTCGCGGATCTCGCCATCCCTGCGGACCTGCCTGGCCAGCGCGAGCAGCTCACCGACCAGTAGCCTGTCTCCTTTTACCAGTCCGAACGAACGCGCCGCCGAGCTCGCGCGCAGTACCCGGTCCTCGCTATCGAGGACCACCGCGGACGAGGAGAGGACAGCGAGAACCGACGCGATCCCGGCCGGAAGCCGGGTTGGCGGGGGGCTGTCTCCCCGTGTGTCGCGCGTCCCTCCGCTGGTACGGATCTTCATGGCCAAGGCGGCTCCCGTCACCAGGCCACCCAGCGCGGCCACGCCGGCGACCAGCTCAACACCCACGCTTAGATCGTATGCGCCGCTGCTCAGGAGGCCACAGGGCCAGATGTCCCGACTAGCCTCTTCCCGTAATATTCATATAAAAGATAAATTCCCGTCATATCCGTTTTACCCAGCGGACACCGCGCAATGGGGCCGCTGCGGGGTTGCGGTGAGACCGCTACGGATCACCTTCCCTGGTTCCGGACCGCCTCAGCCGCCGCCACCGCAGCCTGCGGGTCGAGATACCTGCCACCTGCGACGACAGGCCTGAACGCATCGTCAAGCTGATAAACCAGCGGGATTCCCGTCGGGATATCCAGCCCGGAGATGTCCTCGTCCGAGATGCCGTCGAGATGCTTCACCAGAGCCCGCAGCGAGTTCCCGTGCGCGGTGACAAGCACCGTCCGCCCGGCCAGCAGGTCGGGAACGATCGCGTCGTGCCAGTAGGGAGTCAGCCGCCAGAGCACGTCCTTCAGGCACTCGGCACGCGGCAGCAGGTCCGGTGGCAGCGTGGCGTACCTGGGGTCCGCCGACTGCGAGAGCGGGTCGTCGTCGGCCAGCGGGGGCGGCGGCGTGTCATAGGAGCGCCGCCAGAGCATGAACTGCTCCTCGCCGAACTCCTCGCGTGTCTGCGCTTTGCTCTTGCCCTGGAGCGCGCCGTAATGGCGCTCGTTCAGCCGCCAGGACCTGCGCACCGGAAGCCAGAGCAGGCCCGCCGACTCGAGCGCGATGTTCGCGGTCTGGATGGCGCGGGTGAGCACGGAGGTGTGCACGACATCGGGAGACAGGCCCTCCTCCAGCAGCAGCACCCCCGCGCTTTCCGCCTCTTTCCTGCCCTTGCCTGACAGGCCGACGTCCACCCACCCGGTGAACAGGCCCTCTGAATTCCAGCTGCTCTCGCCGTGACGGAGCAGTACCAGGGTTCGCATTGGACGAGCCTAGCGGCGGCCGGTGGGAACAGGATCTGACCCGCCAGGGTTCCTCAGGACGGAGGTGCATGCCAGTGCCGCGACGCTCCCCCCGGCGGATCGCGACCATCAGCGTCCATACGTCGCCGCTTGACCAGCCAGGAACCGGAGACGCCGGCGGCCTGAACGTCTACGTCGTCGAGGTAGCAAAGCGCCTGGCCGCGCGCGGCGTTGAGGTCGAGGTCTTCACCCGCGCGGTCAGCAGGGACGCGCCCCCGGTCACCGAACTAGCTCCCGGCGTGCTCGTCAGGCATGTGATCGCTGGCCCGTTCGAAGAGCTCGACAAGGCCGACCTGCCGGCCCAGCTGTGCCCATTCACCCTGGAGGTGCTGCGCGCCGAGGCGGCGTATGCCCCCGGCAGATACGACCTGATACACGCGCACTACTGGCTCTCTGGCCAGGTGGGAGCCGTGGCCAAGGAGCGCTGGGGAGTGCCGCTCGTGCAGTCGATGCACACGCTCGGGAAGGTGAAGAACGCCGCGCTCGCGGCCGGCGACGCCGCCGAGCCGGAGGTCAGGATCCGCGGCGAGGCGGAAGTGATCGCGGCCGCGGACCGGCTTGTCGCCAGCACGACAGCCGAAGCGGACGAACTCGTCGGCCTCTACGGGGCGGACGCGGCCAAGATCAAGACCGTGATCCCGGGAGTTGACCCGTCGGTCTTCCAGCCGGGATCACAGCTTGCGGCACGGCGCAGGCTCGGCTTGCGGCACGACGCGGTGGTGCTCATGTTCGCGGGAAGGGTGCAGCCGCTCAAGGCGCCGCACGTGGTCCTGCACGCCGCCGCGCGCTTGATGCAAGACGATCCGCGGCTTGCCGACCGGCTGGTGGTGGCGTTCGTCGGCGGCCCAAGCGGCGCTGGCCGCGCCGATCCCGACCAGCTTGTCGAGCTGGCGGCCAGCCTTGGCATCTCCGATGTGCTGCGGCTCGAGCCACCCTGTCCGCAGCCTGAGCTTGCCGACTGGTACCGGGCGGCTACCGCCGTGCTGGTGCCTTCTTATTCGGAGTCGTTCGGCCTCGTGGCGGTGGAGGCCCAGGCCTGCGGGACGCCCGTGGTGGCCGCCGCCGTCGGCGGCTTGCGCACCGCGGTGCGCGATGGCGTGTCCGGCGTGCTGGTGGCCGGGCATGATCCGGCCGACTACGCGCGTGCGCTGCGCGACTTGATCGGGTCGCCGGCGAGGCTGGCCAGCCTCGCCACCGGCGCGATCGCGCACGCCTCGCGGTTTAGCTGGACTAACGCGGTGGACGAACTGATGACGGTGTATACCGGGGCCATGAACGATGTGGCCGCGGTGGACGCGTGACGGCTGACGCACAGGGTCCGGCCGGGATCATCGAGGCGGCGCTTGCCGACCTCGGCCTTTCTTACGAGAGCCCACGGCCGGGCGCCTACCTGATCAAGCTAGCCGGGCAGCACAAGCTCGCCACCATGACCTGGCTGGTCGCGGGCGCACACAGCCTGCACGTTGAGGCGTTCTTCTGCCGCCAGCCGGACGAGAATCACGCCCGCTTCTACCGGTTCCTGCTTGAGCGGGGCGCGCGCATGTACGGGGTGCACTTCGCCCTTGACCCGCTCGGTGACGTCTACCTGGTCGGGCGACTATCGCTGGGCAGCGTGACGGCAGCGGAGATCGACCGGCTGCTCGGCTGCGTGCTCAGCTACTCGGACGACAATTTCGACGCCGCTCTTGAGCTTGGCTTCGCGTCGTCCATCCGCAAGGAGTGGGCGTGGCGCGCCAAGCGCGGTGAGAACCTCGACAACCTGCGGGCCTTTGCCCGGTTCGCCGAACCTGGGCCGGCGGACGCCTGACGCCGCCGCGCCAGCGGCGCGCGGGGAGGCGCCGCCGGCCGCGGTGTGGACCTAGACCAGGCTCTTCTGCGCGTGCGCATATGCCATCTTGGCCAGCGCCTCGGCGCCCGCCCGGCTCGCATCCTGCCCGACGACGGTGACCGCCCCGACCATGCCGCGAGCGCGATAGAGGACCGTCCAGATGTTGGCGCTCGCATCGCCGGAAGCGCGCACGTTCAGCTCGCTTGCGGCGTCACCGATGCGTGGCGCAGGCTCCGCCTTGATCTGGTAGGAATACGACCTGCCGCCAACTCGCGCGAAATAGTGATAGCAGCCCGCCGGAATCTTGTGCACGAGCGCGGCTGTCAGCATGGATGCGGGGGGTGCGAGGAGCACCTCGGAGACGCCGTCGGCCCCGTCACGGAAAGTCGCCACCGTGGCCGGTACCCGGTTGAACTTCGCCGAGGTAAGCCCGGTTGCCGTGGCAGTCGCGCATTTCGCCGGGCTGATCTTTACACCGCTGAGTGACTGCCTGCTCGCCTTGACCCCGGGCAGCGACCCGTAGTCCCCGGACTCGACCGGGGCGGCCGGGCGGGCGCCGTTCACCGAAGTGAGCAGTGCGCCGCGAAGCTGGGCCGCCGTATAGGCGGGCCCGGCCTGCGCGTCCTGGCTAGCCTTCGTGGTCTTTGCCGCGGTCCCACCGGAACCGCATCCGGCGACTGCCGCCGCAATGGCGATCGCAGCGATCGCGCCGGGCATGCGTGAGGAGTGAACATGGAGCATCGGGAGGCCCTTCTCAAGCTCGGTATGCCTGGATCGGGCGTGAGCTTATCGCACCCTGAGTAACCGAATGTGTGCGTTCCGTTAAAGTCCCTGAGGTACCGGCCACCGCCCGATGACCCGGAATCCGCACCGGCTACCCGGGACCGAGGCCCAGTGGACACGGCCACGTGAGCCGACCGCGCAGCTGAAACGTAAGATTGCGGATCGATGCGAGGAGGCGGCGGATGGGGCCATTGCAGGGTGTGCGGGTTATCGAGATCGCGAGCCTCGCGCCAGCGCCGTTCGGATGCATGATCTTGTCTGATCTCGGCGCGGACGTGCTGCGGGTGGACCGCGCGGAACTCTGCGGGCCAGCCGCCGGAGCCTCGACGGACCCGCTCAGCAGGGGTCGCCGGTCGATTGGCCTGAACCTCAAGGATCCCGAGGGCGTCCAGCTGCTGCTCCGCCTCACCGAAGATGCTGACGTGCTCGTGGAGGGGTTTCGGCCCGGTGTTGCCGAGCGCCTCGGATTCGGCCCGGACGTGTGCAAGCAGCACAACCCGCGCCTGATATTCGCCCGGATGACCGGATGGGGACAGGACGGCCCGCTCGCCCAGACGGCCGGGCACGACATCGACTACATCGCGGTATCCGGGGTGCTGCACGGGATCGGCCGGGCCGGCCAGCGCCCGGTACCGCCGCTGAACCTGCTCGGTGATTTCGGCGGCGGCGGCATGCTGCTCGTCATCGGCGTGCTCGCCGCGCTCGTGGAGCGCGAGCGCTCCGGGCTCGGCCAGGTGATCGACGCGGCCATGGTAGACGGTTCGGCTCTGCTGAATACATTCCTTTACGGCCTGATCAGCGGCGGTGCGTGGCGGGAAGAACGCGGCACCAACCTGCTAGACGGCGGCGCGCCGTTCTACGACACGTACGAAACCTCAGACGCCCAGCATGTTGCGGTAGGCGCGATCGAGCCGAAGTTCTACGCCGAGCTCCTCGCCGGGCTCGGACTGGGTGACGCGGACCTGCCCGACCAGTACGACCGGGCGGGCTGGCCGGTGCTCAGGAACCGGCTCACCGAGGCGTTCCTACAGCGGACCAGGGACGAGTGGGCGGAGGCGTTCAGCGGTTCCGACGCGTGCGTCGCCCCGGTTCTCGCCCCGGGCGAGGCTCCGCACCATCCGCACTGCGCCGCCCGTGGGACCTTCCTGAACGGCGACAACGGCGACGGCGTGGTCCAGCCGGCTCCGGCGCCGAGGTTTGGCAGGACGGGGTGCGATACCCCGCGGGCACCGGGCCGGCCGGGCGCGGACACCGGTGCGGTACTAGGCGACCTGGGCCTGTCCGGCGAGCAGATCGCTGGCCTTCGCGGCGCGGGCACGGTCGGCTGACCGCGGCCAGCAGCGCAGTCAGCCGAGCTGGGCGGCCTTGACCGCCAGCAGGACCACGGAGACAACCAGGTAGCCGCGAAGGCACATCATTCCCAGCCTGGTTCCCGGGGACCAGGTAACCGGCTTGAGCAGGGTGAGCGGCGGCATCCGCCAACTGCTTCGCCCTTCCCGGGGGAACCTGGGCGGGACCGTCGCGGGCCGGCCGCTGCGGACCCGGATGATCCGCAGGCCGATGCCGATCGCGGCAAAGCCGGCAGCGAGGGCGCCGAACAGCCAGAGCGCCACCTGTTCGGCGTTGATATGCGGGAAGAGCGTGGTCGCCATGAGCGTGCCGGACAGCATGAGCAGGATGCCGATGATGACGCTGGCCAGGATGTTGAGCCAGCGCGCGTTGACCCACGGCCCGAGAACCTCGGGATCGTTGCAGAGCAGCAGCAGGAAGACGCTCGCGCTCGGCAGCAAGACACCGGCCAGCGCCTGGACGCCGGTGGTGATGAGGCCGAGCGGAGCGCCCGGGATAAGGACCATCCCGGCGGCCAGCACCACCACCGCGGTGTAGCTGGCGTAGAAGGGCCGCGCCTCGCGGAAGGTGCGATGCAGCGAGTGCTTCAGGCCAAACACGTCACCGAACGCGTAGCTGGTAGACAGGGTGACCGCGGCGGCTCCGATGATGCTCGCGTCAAGGAGCACGACGCAGAAGATCGCGCCGAGCACGCTGCTGTGGTGCTGGAGCGCATGAGCGACCCCGAGCGCGTCGGTGAAGTGTCCGGCCAGGGCGGTTCCCCTGACCGCATAGCTGGCCACGATCACCAGGGCCGCGGCGCCGCCCACCACCACGAGCGAGCCGAGCGTCGTGTCGGCGCGTTCGTAGCCCATGAACCTGGGAGTGATGCGCTTGTCGATGACGTTGGACTGCTGGAAGAACAGCTGCCAGGGGGCGACGGTCGTGCCGACGATCGCGATGATCAGCAGCACGGCGTCCGAGCTGACACCGCCCTGCACGCCGGGCACCACGAAGTGAGAAAAGACGGAGCCGTAGTGCGGGCCGGACAGCAGGGCCAGCGGGATGAGCAGCAGGCTCAGCGCGATGAACCCGAGCATGACGCGCTCCCAGCGGCGGAAGCTGCCGCTCGTGGTGATGCCCACCAGAAGGACAGCGGTGGCCGGCACGGAAATGTACGGGCTGACGCCGAAGTAGCGCAGCGCCAGCGACACCCCGATGAACTCGGTGGCGATGGTAAGGAAGTTCAGCACGAACAGGTCGCCAACGCTGAAGGCGCCCCAGAACCTGCCAAACCGCTCGATGATCAGCCTTGCGTGGCCGACGCCGGTGACCGCACCGAGCCTGACCACCATCTCCTGGTTGACGATCAGCACGGGGATCAGCAGCAGCAGGACCCAGAGCAGGCTGTAGCCGTAGTTCTGCCCGGCCTGGGCGTAGGTGGACACCCCGCCGGCGTCGTTGTCACCGACCATCACGATCAGGCCGGGCCCGACGATCGCGAGGAATGTCACCAGGCGCCGGCGCAGGCCGCCGTGATGCTCCTGGTCCACCTTGATCCTGCCGAGCGCCCCCTCGATGTCACCAAGGTGCGCCTCGTCGAGCACCGCGCTGGGCTGGGCAAGCTGACGCGCGGGCGGCGCCTCGCGGGGCTGCTCCGTCACTGAGCCTCGCCGCGGTGCGCGTCCGGCGGCTCGGCGGCCTCACGGCGGCGCCAGTCTTCTGGAAGGGTGACCTCGAGCACGTCGTCGACCGTGATCACGCCGAGCACACGGCAGCGCTCGTCCACGACCGGAATCGTGATCAGGTTGTAGTCGGTCATCAGCACCGCGACGTCCACGACGTCCGTGTCGGCCCCGACCCGGACCGGATCGGTGTCGCTGACATCGACGAGCCGCGCGCTAGGGTCGGCCTGCACCAGCGCGACCAGCCTGGCCACCCCAAGCAACCGCCCCTTCTCGCTGATCGCATGCACGCTGGTCAGCGCCTCCGGCTGAAGGCTCACGGCCTCGCGGACCGCGGCGAGCACCTCGTCCACCCGCGTGCCGGAGGCCAGCGCGAGGAAATCCATGCCCATCAGGCCGCCCGCGCTGGTGGGGTTGAATCCCATCAGCGTCAGCACCTTGGTCCGCTGGCCGGGCGGGAGCAGGTCGAGGACCGGCTGGCGGCGCCGCTGCGGCAACTCGGCGATCACATCGGCGGCGTCGTCGGCGCGCATCCGGCTGATCACCTCGGCCACCTCCTGATCAGACCGCGCGCCGAGCAGCCGGGTGGCCAGGTCGTCGTCAAGCTCCTCAAAGACGTCGGCCTCGAGTTCGGGGTCCACGTGCACCCGGCCGAGGATCTCGGTCTCCTCGGCCTTGGACGCGTCCTCGAGCAGGTCGGCGATCTGGGCCGGCTTCAGGCCACGGATCCGCGCGAACGGACCGCGCAGCACGGCGCTTCCGGTGTGGCCGATCAGCACCTCGAACTTCGACTGATCACGGAAGGCTTCCTGTTCATGCTCCTGCTCCTGCCTGCCAAGCCCGAGCAGACCGAGTATCCCTCTGGGGCGGCGCCTGGCGTCTATGCCGCTGAGCACCCACGCCCCGTCTCGCCTGGCGAGCTGAAGGTCCGCCGCCCGGACCAGATGTGCGCGCTCCACATCGATCAGCCGGTGGCCGAGCACGTCGGCGCGCAGCAGCACCTCACCGTCGCGCCGCTCGAACCTGCGCAGGTCGAGCCTGGCGCTGGTCAGCTTCAGCTCCTCGGCATCGAAGGAGCTGACCTGCTCGACGGGAACGTAGACCTGCCGCCTGCCGACCGTCCCGACCAGGCCGGTCACCAGCGGGTAGTCGGCCCCGCGCAGCCGGACGATGACATCGGAAAGCCTGCCGAGCGACTCTCCGTCGCGGGCGGTGAGCGGACGCTTGAGCAGTCCGGACAGGTTCAGGGTCTGGCTGGCACCCGTCTCGGGAACCGGAGCGGCGGCCGGCGTCGCGGTCATGTGCTTCCCCTCGGTGAGCGATCACGACATCCTTACCATGTCCTGCCATGGTTAACTGCCAGGCAGCCGTCGGTGGCGCCCGGGTACCGGTGATATGAAGGCCAGAGCACATTCTGGAACGGAGGACCGGATCTCGTGACGATGCGCAGGGCGGCGGGCTTGCTCGGCGGGCGTCCCGCTGTTCCGGATAGTTTCGGGTATTCGGTAAAACGCCGCCTGCTCGGCCGACCGCTGGTCAACGAGCAGCTCTCTGAGCAGCGGCTGTCCAAGCCGCTGGCACTGGGCGTCCTATCGCCGGACGGGATCTCCTCTTCTGCCTACGGCACCGAGGAAATCCTCATCGCGCTGCTCCCGATAGCCGGGATGGCGGCGTTCGCGCTGATCCTGCCGATGACCCTGGTCATCTTGTTCGTCATGGTCCTCGTGGTGCTCTCCTACCGCGAAGTCGTGATGGTGTACATCAGGCCGGGTGGCTCCTACGTGGTGGCACGGGAGAACTTCGGCCCGCGGATCGCCCAGATCGCCGCCGTCGCGCTGCTGATCGACTACGTGGTCACGGTCGCCGTCCAGACGGCGGCGGGCACCGCAGCCGTCGTCTCCGCGTTCCCGGCCCTGGGAAAGTACAGCCTCGTCATCACGATCGGCGTGATCCTGCTCCTGTGCTTCGGGAACCTGCGCGGGCTCCGCGAGGCCGGCCGCGCGTTCGCGGTGCCGACCTTTCTGTTCGTCGGCGCGGTGCTGTTGATGATCGTGGTCGGCCTGATCAGGGAGATAAGCGGCAACCTGCCGGTGCTCGACCCAGCCAAGCTGCACAACACCTATTCCATCGGCGGCGGCAGCAGCGGCCTGATCAGCCTTGTGATGATCTACACCCTGCTCAAGGCATTCGCCAACGGCGGTGCGTCGCTGACCGGTATCGAGGCGGTCAGCGACGCGGTCGGCGCGTTCCGGCCGCCGGAGGGGATCAACGCCCGGCAGGTGCTCGTCGCAGAGGGAATCATCCTGGGCAGCCTGGTCGCCGGAATCTCCTGGCTGGCCCATGTGACCCATGCCACACCCTTTCAATCCGGCACCCCGACCGTCCTCGCGCAGGAGGCGAGCCTCGCCTTCGGCGGCGGATTCGGCCGGGTGCTGTTCTATTTCGTCCAGGCGGCAACGGCTCTCATCCTGTTCACCGGCGCGAACACCAGCTTCAACGGCTTCCCCTTCCTGGCCAGTTACGTCGCGGGTGACGCGTTCCTGCCCAGGTGGCTGCTCAAGCGCGGCCACCGGCTGGTGTTCTCCAATGCGATCGTCGTGCTGACTGTGGTCTCGATAGCCCTGCTCATCATTCGCGGGGCGAAAGTCAACGACCTGGTGCCGCTGTACGCGATCGGAGTGTTCACCGCCTTCTCGATGGCGGGCTTCGGCATGGCGAAATACCACCTGCGGCGCAAGGAGCCTGGCTGGCGGCGCAGGTTCATCATTAACGCCTCGGCGGGCGGGCTGACCGCGATCGTGGTGGCTATCTTCGCGGTGGTCAAGTTCACCGAGGGCGCCTGGATCGTTGTCGTGCTCTTCGTCGTCCTGGTGCCCGCGCTGATCCGGCTCAACAGGGAATACACGATGGAGGACGAAGTCCTCACCACCATCACGGGCCACCAGCCGCCGCCGCCTCCGGCGTATGCCCGCCGCACGGTGTTCGTGTTCGTGGACAGCTTCGACCTGGCCACCCTGGCGGCGCTGCGCTACGCGCGGAGCCTGCGGCCGACCAGCCTGCGCGCGGTGCACTTCGTTATCGACGGCGCCCGGGCCGACGTGCTGCGCGAGCAGTGGACGCGCGCCGATCGCGGGGTTGTGCTCGATTTCGTCGACTGTCCGGACCGGCGGCTGGTCAACGCCGCGGCCGAGTTTGTCAGCGCCGAGGTCGCGATTCCCGGCACGCACGTGACGGTGATCCTGCCGCGGCGCAGCTTCTCGCCGCTGCTCGGCCGCTTCCTGCACGACCGGACCGCTGACAAGATCGCCGGGGCGGTGAGCCGCATCCCGCGCTCCGCGGCCACGATCATTCCCTTCGACGTGTCGAGCCGGGTAGAGCTGCTGCAAGAGCGGCAGGCAGCAGGGACGGCCAAGGCTGGGCCTGCGCCGCAGACCGGCGGCCAGCCACCGGCCGGCCAGGACGCGCAGCAGGACACCGGTCAGCCACGGCCAGGTAAGTCGCGGGCGCCGCGAAAGGGCAAGGATGGCGGCCCGGCCGCCGCCGGTCCCGGCGGCGGCTACGGCAGGCCGGTGCCATCACGGGGTGTCGATCCGATCGGCAGCCTCGACAGGGCGGGGCGGGCCACCGTCGAGGGCCGGGTACGCAGCCTGGAAATCCGTCCCGTTGAGCGTAATTCCGTGCTCGCGTGCGAGATCGCGGACTCGACCGGCGAGCTGACCGCTCTGTTCTACGGCCGCTCGCACATCGCCGGCGTCGTGTGCGGCTCGCGTGTCCGGTTCCGCGGGACTGTCGGCATCCGGGCCGACCGCCCGTTCATGGTGAACCCCACGTATGAGTTGCTTACGCCGGGTCCCGATGAGCCCGGTGAAACGGCACGTCAGCCGTCATGATGTCGGCGATAGCAGTTCGTACGTTGGGTTGATCATCCCCGCGGTGCCGTCGCGGATGCCGAAGGGGCCGGTAAGCCGGATCCTGGCACCCGGCTCCACGCCGGCGATGTGCTGACGGCCGTAGAACAGAGCGGTCAGCTCGCCGGTGGAATCGGCTACCGTGCAGGCGAACACGCAGCTCTCCCCCACCGGCCGGATCTCCACGCTGCGCACCCGGCCCTCGACCGTGGCCCGCCCCGGCCTGGTGAGACTGCCGATCGGATCGGCGCCGACCGGCGGGACGGGCCGCTCGTAGTCGTCGGTGCTGTCCTTCCGCCCGGCAGCCGCAGCCGGCGGGCGGCCGCGGCGGCCGAGCACCGACCGCGGCCCGCCGACCCGCCGCCCACCGCCCGCCGACGGCATACCGGCGGGCGCGCTGCCGACAGGCCGCGTACCAGCAGGCGCCGTGTCAGCGGGCGGTGTAACAGCGGGTGCCGTGCCAGCGGGTGCCGTGCCAGCGGGTGCCGTGCCAGCGGATCCCGCACCGCCAGATGGCGCCCCAGCCGGGCTGACCACGGTCTGCTCCGCTGCCCGCGTCGTCTCGCGCTCGTGCAGTACCTCAAGCCGGCTCTGCACGTCATAGGGGATGATCGTGGCCGCGGAGCGCGGGATGCGGCTGACCACGCGGGCGATCTTGTCAGCGGTCCGGTCGTGCAGGAAGCGGCCGAGCAACGGGGAGTAGCTGCGCCGCGGCAGGATCACCGTTACGTGCGTGCCGGGAATCGCGGCCTCGGCGCTGACCAGTTCGTAGGTGGCCCTGGCCAGCCGCCGGTCCGGGCAGTCCACGAGATCGAGGACGATGCCGCGGTCGGCCCTGGTCCACTCCCTGCGCAGCTTGTCGGCCCGGGCGCTGTCGATCACGAAGTGCACCGCCCGCAGCGTGGTCGGCCGCTGGCTCCGGGCATAGCGCAGCGCAGCCAGGGTGGCCAGGTCGAAGCTGTCCACGAAGACGAGCACGGTGCGCCGTGCGTAGTGCGGCAGTGGCGGCGGCTGGCGGCCACTGATCGCCTCGAGTACGCCGCTCTCCATCCGGTACTCGCGGTTCAGCCGGATCAGCAGGAACACCAGTACCGGCCCGACGATGACGATCAGCCAGGCACCCTCGGTGAACTTGGTGACCGCGAAGATCACTACCACGAGCGCGGTGAGCACCCCCGCGGACAAGTTGATGGCACGACGCCGTCGCCAGCCGGGTTCCTTGAGCCTGGTGTGATATTTAGCCATCCCGAAGCCGGCCATCGAGAACCCGGTGAACACGCCGATCGCGTAGAAGGGGACCAGGTTGTTGACGTTGGCCCCGACCGTGATCATCAAGGCGAGGGACACGACGGTCAGCACGATGATGCCGTTGGAGAACACCAGCCGGTGGCCCCGCTTGGTGAGCCAGCGGGGCAGGAACGCGTCCTCCGCGACGAAGCTGGCCAGGAACGGGAAGCCGTTGAAGCTGGTATTACCGCCGGTGAACAGGATCAGCGCGGTCGCCGCCTGGACGAAATAGAACATCACCCGGCCGAACCCGCCGCCGAAGGCCATGCTCGCCACCTGCGCGATGACCGTCGGGGTCCCGCCCGTATGGGGCGTGGCATGGGTTACGTGGGCCAGCCAGGAGATGCCCGTGACGAGGACGGCGAGGATGACACCTTGCGTCACGAGAACCCGGCGCGCGTTGATCCCTTCCGGCGGCTTGAGCGCGCTCACCGCGTTCGAGACGGCCTCGATCCCGGTCAGCGAGGATCCGCCGTTGGCGAACGCCTTGAGCAGGATGTACACCAGGCCGAAATTGAGGAGTACCGAGGTGTGCTGGCTGGTGTAGAAGGTGCCGTGCAGCGTGGCCGGATCGAGCACCGGCAGGTGGCCGAATGCCTCCCTGGCCAGGCCCACCACGATCATGATGAACACCGAGCCGGAGAACAGGTACGTGGGCAGCGCGAACACCCGGCCGGCCTCCCGGATCCCGCGCAGGTTCCCGTAGCACATGACCAGGATCGCGAACACCGAGATGATCAGCAGAATCTTCGGGCCGATCACCGGCAGATTGCTGAGGCCGGGAAAGGCGGACACGATTGCGGCCGCTCCGGCCGCCGTCTGGACGGCCACCGTGACCGTGTAGTCGATCAGCAGCGCGACAGCGGCGACCTGGGCGACCCGGGGCCCGAAGTTCTCCCTGGCCACGACGTAGGAGCCGCCGGTCCTGATGTAGACGGAGACGATCTCGCGGTAGGACAGCACGACCAGGGCCAGGACGAATATCACGACCCCGGTGAGCGGAAGCAGCAGGCTGAACGCCGCGATCCCGAGGCCACCCCGCAGCAGCTCGATGAGGATTTCCTCTGAGCCGTAGGCGGACGACGAGATGCCATCAGGGGACAGCACGCCGAGCGCGAGGACCTTGGACAGCCGCTCTTCGCCGAGTTGCTCGTTGACCAGCGGCCGACCGAGCAGGCGCCGCTTCAGCGCGTACCCGAAGCCCTCCGGCAGGTCGTTCCCCTGGCTGCCGCCGAGCAGGCCAGCCGCCTTGGGTACGGCCACTAGTTGTCTGCCTCCTCATGCTGCGAGGTCACCCTCGTGTCCGCGGACCACGCGTCATCGGCGGCCCGTCGTCTGGCCGCAGGTGTGCCCGCGGTCCACCCTCCACCTGACGCTAGGGCGCCCGAAGTCTAGCGGCCGTCAGCACCGCGTAAAGAGTCGCGACCTGGGCGTTAAGGATCCATCAAGATCATCCAATTTCGCCCGGATCGGGGGTCGACTGGCAGTGCGATGACACGCAGCCAGAACCGACGCGGGCTCCCGGCACCCTTCGCGCTGCCGGTGGGCTTCGCGATGCTGCTCGCCGTCGGCACACTTGCGGCCGCCCTCGGCGGCAGGCTCTCCGCAGCCGGGGTGCTGATCGCCTGCGCCATCGTGGCCGGCGTCATGTCCTTCGTGGCCGAGCCGATCGCAGCCGCCCCGCTGGCCCTCATCGGCTGGCTGACCGCTATCGGGTTCTCCCGCCCGCCGTTTGCCCAGCTGCGGCCGACCGGACCGGTCGCCGAGCATGCCGCCATCGCGATCGCCGGGAGCGCGCTGGTGGGGGTCGGCCTGGGCGTGCTGTATCGCTGGTGCGCCGCACGGTTCACACTGGTAGGCATGGGTGCCTCCATCGACGCCAGCCGGAGCAGCAGCGCCATGGCTGCCGAAAATGGCTTTGCCGAACGGCCAGGGGCCGGACTGCTCATTCCCCCGCAAGTGGAGCCGGGGAAAGGCACCAGCCTGGCCGGCGCCATCGACGCTCGCCGGCGGTTGTGCGGAGCGGCGCTCGCGCTGGCCGTGATCCCACTGCTGACCCTCGCGCTCGTGGCGGCCAGGCCGCATCTGGATCTGGCCGACGACCTGCTTATCTACCTGGTCGCCGTGGTGACGACCGCGGTGGTCGGCGGGTTCTGGCCGGCCGTCCTGACCGCCGTGGCGTCCAGCCTGCTGCTCAACTGGTACTTCACCCCGCCGCTGCACAACTTCACCATCGAAGAGCCAAGGAACCTGCTGGCCCTTGTCCTGTTCGTGACGGTCGCCGTCGCCGTGAGCAGCATCGTTCACCTGGCTGCGCGGCGCGCAGTTCAGGCTGCCCATAGCCGGGAAGAGGCAGCGTCGCTGCTGGCCCTTGCCCAGACGGTTCTCGGCGGCGCGGACACCCCCGCGGCCATTCTCGACCATCTCACGGCCACCATCGGCGGGCGAGCAGAGCTACAGGAACTGGTGACCGGCCGGTGGGTCCCCGTCGCGTCAAGCGGGATCCTCGATGCGATGGACGGCGCTACCCGCATCCAAGTGCGGCAGGACCTGGCCCTGCTGATAGCCGAGCAGTCGGGGGCGGCTACCCCGGGGCTGCTTGTCGGGTTCGCCGCCCAGGCCGCGGCGGCCCTGGACCGGGAGCGGCTGCGCACCCAGGCCGCTCAGGCCGAGGCGCTCGCCGAGGGCAACCGGATGCGCACCGCGCTGCTCGCCGCGGTCAGCCACGACCTGCGCACGCCGCTTGCTTCCATCAAGGCCAGCGCCAGCAGCCTGCTGCAGACCGACGTGCAGTGGACCGCCGCGGACCAGGCGGCCCTGCTCGCCACGATCGACAACAACGCGGACCGGCTGGACGCGCTCATCGGCAACCTGCTGGACATGAGCCGCCTGCACACGGGTTCGCTGGAGCCATTCCTGCGGCCGACCGCGATAGACGAGGTGGCGCCGGTTGCCCTGCGCGGGCTTGACGCCTCAGCGCAGCTACAGATGGCGGTGCCCGACGGCCTGCCGCTGGTGCGGGCCGATCCCGGCCTGCTCGAGCGCGTGCTGGCAAACCTGTTCTCCAACGCGCTCCGGCATTCGCCGCCATCACAGCCGCCCGTGCTGCGAGCACGCCAGCAAGCTGAGACCGTGCTGCTCGAGGTGATCGATCATGGCCCCGGCGTGCCCGATGAGCTGAAGGCACGCATCTTCGAGCCGTTCCAGCGGCTCGACCGCCATCATGGCGGGGTCGGGCTTGGCCTCGCGGTGGCCAAGGGATTCGCCGAGGGGATGGGCGGAACCATCATCGCGGCCGATACGCCGGGCGGCGGACTGACGATCAAGGTGACGCTGCCAATGACGAGCAGCGAGGCGAGGTCCGTGCTCGGGGTCGAGCCGTGACCCGTGTGCTCGTCGTGGATGACGAGCCGTCCATCGTCAGGGCGCTGCGAATTAACCTGACTGCCCGCAAGTACGAGGTGAGCACGGCGACCGATGGCGCCTCTGGGCTCGCCGCCGTGGCACGGGACCGGCCCGATGTGATGATCCTCGATCTTGGCCTGCCCGACATGGACGGCACCGAGGTGATCCGCGGGGTTCGCGGCTGGACCTCGACGCCGATCATCGTGCTGTCCGTCTGGGATCAGGAGAGCCAGAAGGTGGCCGCGCTGGATGCGGGTGCCGATGACTATGTGACCAAGCCGTTCGGAATGGACGAATTGCTGGCCCGGCTGCGGGCAGCGGTGCGCCGGGCTTCCCCGGCGCCGGACGAGCCGGTGGTGACGACCGACCACTTCACCGTCGACCTCGCGGCCAAGCGGGTGATCCGAGAGGGCGGCGGGGACGTCAGCCTGACGCCCACCGAATGGCAGCTGCTCGAGGTGCTGGTCCGCAACCGCGGCCGCCTGGTGACCCAGCGGCAGTTGCTACAGGAGGTATGGGGACCGGCATACGAGACGGAGAGCAACTACCTGCGCGTCTACGTGGCCCAGTTGCGCCGCAAGCTCGAGCCCGAGCCGTCACGGCCGCGCTACCTGCTCACCGAGCCCGGCATGGGATACCGCTTCGGCGACTAACCGCATCGGCGGTAACCGGACGTTCCGGGCGCGCCCAGCTCTAGAACGTCGTTCTACTTGCGAGTAACGTGGGGATTGTCGCGCAGGGAGGCCGTTGTGAGCACGTACGACTTTTACACCACGCCCGTCGAGCGGGAGACCTGGGACATTCCCGCCGCCGGAGCCACCCGCTTCAACTGGGACTACGACAGCGGCCGCAGCCGCCTGCTGGACCTGTACCAGCGCGGCAAGGACAAGCAGTGGGATGCGACCAAGCGGATCGACTGGGAACTCCCGGTGGATCCGACCAACGTCATGGGACTCTCCGACGAGTTCTGCCCGATCTACGGGTCGCGTCAGTGGGACGTGCTGTCCGAAAAGGAACGCAAGGAACTCGCCCTGCACCTGGGCTCGTGGCTGTTCAGCCAGTTCCTGCACGGGGAGCAGGGGGCGCTGACGGTGGCGGCCAGGATCGTGGAGTCCGTACCCGATATGGACTCCAAGTTCTACGCGGCCACCCAGACCATGGACGAGGCACGGCACGTCGAGCTCTACGCGCGGTTCTTGCGGGAGAAGATCGGCCTCTACTACCCGATCAATTCCGACCTCGCGACGCTGCTCGACGACGCGCTCAGCGACTCCCGCTGGGACATGCCCTATCTCGGCATGCAGGTGCTGATCGAGGGCCTTGCGCTTGCCGCGTTCGGCGTGCACCGGGATATGGCCACCACCCCGCTGGTCAAGCAGCTGCTGGCATACGTCATGCAGGATGAGGCCAGGCATGTGGCGTTCGGCCGCCTCGCGCTGCGCGACTACTACGCCGGCCTCACCGCGGCCGAGCGGGCCGACCGTGAGGAGTTCGTGGTCGAGGGCTGCTACCTGATGCGTAACAGGTTCAATGCGCGGGAAGTCTGGGAGCGGCTGGGCTTCAACGTCGCCGAATGCCTGGAGTTCACCGAGAACTCCCCGGTCCAGCAGGCGTTCCGCACGCTGCTGTTCAGCCGGATCGTGCCCTGCGTGAAGGACATCGGGCTCTGGGGTCCCAAGGTGCAGCGCGCCTACCTGGACCTGGGCGTCCTGGATGCCTCGAAGACCGACCTGGACGCGCTGATGCGCGATGACGAGGAGATCGCCGAGCGGGTTGACAGGCAGAAGTACGCAGCCGAGCTCGCCGCACGGCACGCCGAGGTAGACGAGGCGATCACGGTCGGCGCCGAGAGCTGACCACCTAGCCGCTGCGCCTGCCCCGGCCACCGACCCGGCATCGATCCAGGGCCGGGCGAGGCCGGGAGGGATACCTGGGGCAGGCGGGACAGATGGTGACTGCTGGTGACTGTTGGTGACTGCTGGGCGGCGCATGGGACGCGCAGGAGCCAGCGCGAGGG
>PMSU01000066.1 GCA_003168255.1 Actinomycetota bacterium | reverse complement strand
CTCGGCCCTCCCCTGGGCCGACGTGACCGGCCGCCGGACGGCAAACGGGGCCGTTCGGCCCACACCCGGCGCGCTCGACGGGGCCGCCCGGCCCCTGCCGCCCAGGTCCGGCCGGGCTCACGCTGGGTCTACTGTTCCGCCACCTAGGCGGGACCGTGAACCAAAGGGGCAGAAATGGAATCTATGCGAAGGGCCCGGCGAGCAGTGGGGACGCTGGCACTCATCACGGCAACGCTCACCGGCGGCGCCGTCTTTGGATTAGCGTCTGCGTCACAAGCAGCCTCAGCCAAGACAACACCTTCCGTGGCGGCGGCCACCACCCCCGTCACGGCGCCTGGCATCTCGGCACCTCCCGATGTCGTCGTGGGCGCGGCTGACGGCTCGGTCCATCTCAATGTCACGCTCAGTGCCCCGGGGGACAACACGGTGACGGTGAACTATGCCACCGCCAACGGCACGACCTTTTCGAATACGGGCTGCGATGGCACCAGCTACGGCTACGTCGGCCAGCAGGGCACCCTCACCTTCAAGCCCGGTGTGACAAGTCAGCCCGTCACGGTGCCGCTGCTGAACTGCGGGACCAGCCTGGCCTCGGGCTTCCAGGAGTTCAGGCTGAACCTCAGTGACAACAGTTCGGATTCCACCCTCGTGCGGGCCAGCACCCAGATCGACATCACCGGGGACGCTCCGGCTGCTTCGACGCCGGGACTCTACGTCCGTGACGCGGTGGTCGATAACACCGCCGGGACGATTGAGGTGCCGGTGCTGCTGGGCGGGCCGTCCGGTGCGGCATCGGGTGTGACGGTCAGCGTGCCCTACACCACCAACAACGGCTCGGCTCTGGCGGGGACCGACTACACCGCCAAAAGCGGGACGCTCAAATTTCCGGCCGGGAAGACCGCCGAGAATATCAAAGTGACGATCCTGCATCGGTCCGGCTCGGCGCCGACCCGGAGCTTCTCGGTGACCCTCGGCACTCCGGTTCACGCCAAGGTGGCGGACGGCACGGGCGTGGTGACCATCGGGGCCAGCGGCGCCACCCACGTGACGGCGCCGGGCATCTCGGCTCCTGCCGACATGGTCGTGGGCGCCATCGACGGGTACGTCGACTTGCCGGTGACGCTCAGCGCCCCGGGGGACAACCCGGTGACGGTGAACTACGCCAACGCCAACGGCACGACCTTCTCGAACAACGGCTGCGATGGCATCAGCTACACCTACTTCGGCCAGTCCGGCACCCTCACCTTCGAACCCGGCGTCACCACCCAGGCCATCCGGATACCGCTGCTGAACTGCGGGATCAGCCTGTCTTCGGGGTTCGGAGAGTTCACGCTGAACCTCAGTGACAACAGCGCGGACTCCACCCTCGTGCGGGCCAGCACTCAGATCGACATCACCGGGGACGCCTCGGCGGCCTCGACACCCGGGCTGTACGTCCGGGACGCCACAGTCGACAACAGCGCCGGCATCATCGACGTGCCGGTGCTGCTCGGCGGGCCCCCGGGTGCGGCCTCGGGTGTGGCGGTCAGCGTGCCCTTCACCACCCACGACGGCTCAGCCGTGGCCGGGACCGACTACACCGCCACCAGCGGGACGCTCATCTTCCCGCCGGGCGAGACCGCCGAGAACATCACCGTGCCGATCCTGGACCGGTCCGGTGCGGCGAAGGCCCGCAGCTTCTCGGTGACCCTCGGCACCCCGACCAACGCCAAGGTTGCCGACGGCACCGGCGTGGTGACCATCGGCGCCAGCGGCGGAAGCCACGTGACGGCGCCGGGCATCTCGGCTCCCGCCGACATGGTCGTCGGTGCCACCGACGGCTACGTCGACCTGCCGGTGACGCTCAGCGCCCCCGGGGACAACCCGGTGACGGTGAACTACACCACCGCCAACGGCACGACCTTCTCGAACAACGGCTGCGACGGCGCCAGCTACACCTACTTCGGCCAGCAGGGCGCCCTCACCTTCGAACCCGGCGTCACCACACGGACGATCCGGATACCGCTGCTGAACTGCGAGGTCAGCCTGGCCTCGGGGTTCGGAGAATTCACGCTGAACCTGTCCGGCAACAACGCGGATTATTCGACCCTCGTGCGGCCCAGCACTCAGATCGACATCACCGGGGACGCCTCGGCGGCCTCGACACCCGGGCTGTACGTCCGGGACGCCACAGTCGACAACAGCGCCGGCATCATCGACGTGCCGGTGCTGCTCGGCGGGCCCCCGGGTGCGGCCTCGGGTGTGGCGGTCAGCGTGCCCTACACCACCCACGACGGCTCGGCTCTGGCCGGGACCGACTACACCGCCACCAGCGGGACGCTCATCTTCCCGCCGGGCGAGACCGCCGAGAACATCACCGTGCCGATCCTGGACCGGTCCGGCTCGGCCAAGGCCCGCAGCTTCTCGGTCACCCTCGGCACCCCGGTTCACGCCAAAATCGCCGACGGCACCGGCGTCATCACTATCGGCGCCAGCGGCGGCAGCCACGTCACGGCACCGAAGATCTCGGCGTCGCCCGACACCATGGTCAGCAAGGGTGACGGCTACGTCGACCTGCCGGTGACGCTCAGCGCCCCCGGGGTCAACCCGGTGACGGTGAACTACACCACCGCCAACGGCACGACCTACTCGAACAACGGCTGCGACGGCACCAGCTACAGCTACTTCGGCCAGTCCGGCACCCTCACCTTCCAGCCCGGCGTCACCACCGAGACGATCCGGATACCCCTGCTCAACTGCGCCCAGACGATGAAGGGAACGTTCTACCTGAACCTTTCCGGCAACAGCTCGGACTCCACCATCGCCCGTGACCAGACCACCATCACCGTGCTGCCGAAGGTCACGAACCCCGGGGCTCCCACGAAGGTCACGGCCGTGGCCGGAAACGGCACGGCGACGGTGAGCTTCGCCGCACCGGCCTCCGACGGCGGGAATGCCATCAACTCGTACACGGTGACGGCCAGCCCGGGGGGCGCGACCGCCGCCGGGATCTCCTCGCCCATCACAGTCGGCGGCCTCACCAACGGGACCGCCTACACCTTCACGGTGACAGCCACCAACACCCACGGCACGGGACCGGCGTCCCTGCCCTCCAACCCAGTCACGCCGAGTTAATGCGCTAGCGCCACCACCCGTCCCTCACTTCGGGGACGATGCACTCCAAGGACGGACCCCCCGCCGTGGCGGGGGGTCCGTCTTCGTCGGCCCGGACGCGACCATCCCTGCGACCGTAGGGGAGCTCACCCACGGTGAGGGCGATGGCTTCCTCGTGACTGCCCTCGTCGACCACGACTCCTACGGTCGAGGATCTGCTGCCGGTGATGATCTGCCCGCGGTCACGGCTTTGAGCTCGTCGAGCGACTCTCGGATGAATTGCGGCAAGTCTCGCTGGCTGGTTTCGCTGATCCAGCGTTCGAACGCGATCCTGAACACGGCGATCCCTGCCTCGGCAGCCAGACCCGCGGCTGGGTCTGCGACGCCGCGCCGGCGCAACACGTCGGCCATCGCCGAGGCGAGTGATGCGAGCTTGATCAGCTCGCGCTCTTGGAGCTCTGCGTTCGCAGCAATGACGGCCTGGCGCTGCCAGGCGCTTTCGCGGCGCTCCTGAAGCAGGGCGCCGGCGGCCTCGAGGGCCGCGGCGACCGCGTCGATCGGCGCTGCGGAATCAGGCGCGCTGGCGAGGCTGCCCACGAGGAACTCCTGCAGTGCACCCGCGCCCCAGAACAGAACCTCGCGCTTGTCGGCGAAGTGCCGGAAGAACGTTCGCTCGGTGAGCCCCGCCCGCTTGGCAATCTCCGCCACCGTGGTCTGTTCGAACCCGCGCTCGATGTAGAGCTCCAGTGCTGCCTGCTCGAGCCGGCCGCGCGCGTCTGGCTCCCATCGGCTCATGGCCCCGATCGTACTTGATGACAGCGACTGACATCGGGTGCTATAAAGTGATGACAGTGACTGACATCGACCTGTCTGAGCGCAGGCCCTGCGCCGAGGACAGTCGACCACCTGGAGGTTCTTCTCATGCGCGTATTCGTCACCGGTGCATCCGGCTGGATCGGCTCCGCCGTCGTACCCGAGCTCATCGGCGCGGGCCATCAGGTCATCGGGCTCGCCCGCTCGGATGCCTCGGCCGCTGCCCTCACCGAGGCCGGGGCGCAGGTGCATCGCGGCACTCTTGATGACCTCGACAGCCTGCGGAGTGCAGCTGCCGCGTCCGATGGCGTGATCCACCTCGCGTTCAAGCACGACATCGCCTTCTCGGGGGACTTCCAGGGCGCTGCCGATGCGGACCGCCGCGCCGTCGAGACCTTCGGCGACGCGCTCGCGGGTTCTGACCGGCCCTTCCTCATCGCCTCCGGGACGCTCGGGGTCGCACCAGGGCGGGTGGCGACCGAACGCGACGGGCATGGCGTTCCCGACCCGGCGGTGGCCGCCATGGCCGGCGCCGGTCCGATGACCCGGCAGGCCACCGCCGAACTGGTGCTCTCCCTCGCTTCCCGCGGTGTCCGCTCGTCTGTCGTGCGACTCCCTCCGACGAATCACGGGGACGGAGATAACGGCTTCATGGCGACCATTGTCGGCATAGCCCGCGACAAGGGCGTCTCCGGCTACATCGGCGACGGGTCCAACCGCTGGCCCGCCGTGCACCGGCTCGACTCCGCGCACCTCTTCCGCCTGGCGCTGGAGAACGCCCCGGCGGGATCGACGCTGCACGCGGTCGCCGACGAGGGCGTGCCGATCCGCGATATCGCCGAAGTGATCGGGCGGCATCTCGATCTCCCCGTGGTCGCCGTCTCACCCGAGGATGCAGCCGGGCACTTCACGTGGCTCGCCCACTTCCTCGCGGTCGACAGCCCGGCCTCGAGCACGCTGACCCGCGAGCTACTGGGATGGCACCCGACCCATCCCGGGCTCATCGACGACCTCGACAAGGGCCACTACTTCCACAACCCATCCGCATGACCAGCCGCACTCCAACGGGATCAGCCGCGAAATACATAACACGGGTCACCGCCTGACCTACGGCGCGTCTCGCGGGATCGGGTGCTCACCGGCTGACGGGCGCTGCGGACGCGGCAGGAAGCACCGGCCGGCCGCTGCCAGCGGACTCCACGATCGCTCGCGCACATCAGCGGCGCCGGGCTACCCCTGATAATCCTGCCCACGCCCGAACAGGCTGGTGACTCACCGATGCTTCCGCACCTCATGGCTGCGGGAGCACCGCAGTGATCAGATACGCCCTTCATCGCCCGGATGTGGCTGGAGTCGACTGCGGCACGGGAGAAATCCAGCAGGTTGGCCGCTTGGTAATGTCCTGCGGTGCGATATGACCCTTCGTTCTATGATGGCGCGGCTGTCCACTACCGGTACGGGAGACCCGCCTACTCTCCCCGGCTCGAGGCTCTCCTAGCTGAGGAACTCAGCCTGGACGGCAGTGGAAGGCTGCTGGACGTCGGGTGCGGTCCCGGCATCCTCACCGTGCGACTGGCGCACCTGTTTGAGGGCGCCGTCGGCCTTGACCCCGATCCGGCGATGATCGCCGAGGGTCGCCGGGCCGCCCGGGAGCAGGACATCGCGAACATCACCTGGATCCAGGCCCGGGCTGAGGACCTTCCCGCGGTGGCGCCCGGGCCGTACCGGCTGGTCACGTTCGGCCAGTCGTTCTACTGGACCGACGAGGTCCGGGTGGCCGAGGCGGTCTACGACATGGTGGAGCCGGGCGGCGCCCTGGTCCTTGCCGGGCATCAGGCCGAGGGGCGGGCCGTCCCGCCGAGCCCCGGGCCGCCGCGGATTCCGCACGATGAGATCGAGGAGCTGGTGCGGAAGTATCTCGGACCGACGAGGCGAGCGGGCCAGAGCACCGCGCCGGTTCAGGCCCTCAGCCTCCAGGACGCCGTCGCCAGCACCCGGTTCGGCGCGCCACGGGTGATCTTCGCCGCCGGCATCCCCGACCTCATGCGGGATATCGAGAGCGTAGTGTCCGGTTACTTCTCCATGTCTTATGCCGCGCCGCACCTGTTCGGCGACCGTGTCGAAGAATTCGCCGACGAGGTGCGAGAGCTGCTGAGGCAGCGATCTCCCGAAGGCGTTTTCTGGGACTGGCCCGGTGATACTGAGGTAATGCTCGCCCGCAAATGACCGAAAGGGGACGGGGAACTCGCGGCCTCCCGTCCCCGCCACAATCGAGGCGAGCGCGGCCCATGGCGGACGGGCTCGAAGGCCGCTCCTGCGCAGAATCTTCCGCAACTTCGATCAAGTAGGGCCCTGATGGCGGGTGCTTTACTGGCGAGATGGACGTGAAGAAGGACCGCGATATGCGAGTAGCACTGGTGGCGGGCGCGACACGCGGCGCGGGCCGGGCGATCGCAGTCGAACTGGCTCGTGCTGGCCTGTTTGTGTACTCCACCGGCCGTAGCAGCCGGGTGTCGGGCCGGTCAGAGATCGGCAGGCCCGAGACCATCGAGGAGACCGGCGACTTGATCGATGCCGCTGGCGGGGCTGGCTCTGCTCTCGTCGTCGATCACGAGGACCCGGTATCGGTAGCCGCGCTGCTCGGGGTCATAGAACGTGACCACGGCCGCCTCGACGTGCTGGTCAACGACATCTTCGGCGGCGACCGGTACGCCGAGTGGGACAAGCCGCTGTGGGAGCACGACTTGCCCGGCGGGCTGCGGATGCTACAGATGGGCGTGCACACCCATCTCATCACCGCCCAGGCAGCCATTCCGCTGATGCTGCGCACCGCTGCCGCTGGCGGCACCCAGGGCCTGGTCATCGAGATGACGGACGGCACCTCAGCGGCTAACGCAGAGTTCCGGCGTAACGTCGGCTTCTACTACGACCTGGTCAAAGCCAGTGTTGAGCGCATCGTGAAGGGGCTCAGCTTTGAGCTTAAGGACCATCCGGTGACAGCTGTCGGCGTCACGCCGGGCTGGCTGCGGTCGGAGAACATGCTCGAAAACTTCGGTGTCACCGAGGACACCTGGCGCGAGGCCTGCGTCAAGATACCCGGCTTCGCGATCTCTGAATCGCCGGCCTACGTCGCCAGCGGTGTCGCCGCGCTCGTGCAGGCGGCCGACATCAGCCGCTGGGCTGGCACGATCATCAGCGCCCGCCAGCTAGCAGACGCCTATGGCGTCACCGACACCGACGGCAGCAAGCCAGACTGCTGGGGCTACCTGGCGGCCTACGGCTGGGAGCGCGAAGACGGCGCAGGGGTCGGCGAGTTCCGCTGATGGCCACCTGACCGCCGCGCCATGCATCAGGCTGTCGTTAATCCGACAGAAGCTCCAGCAGCGTGTCGCCCAGAATGCTGCGGTAGGGCGCGGCCCGGCGGGCACCAGCCCGCACCTCGGACCAGCCCAGTCCCAGGCTGGCGCGGATCTGGCCGTCCTGGCGCGCGAGATCGGGAAGCACGTCGTCGTGGCCGAGCGCGGTGGACGAAATCACCCTGGCTCGCGTTGCCCCGATGTGGGGCAGTTCCGCCACCCGCGCGATCGCCTCGTCAGCGGGCAGCGCCCGCAGCACCATCTCGTCGTATCTGTCCGGCGTTGCCGCGAACGCCCGTGCAAGGCCGAGCACGTTCGCTACCCGGTGCGGCGCGACGCCATAGCTGATGAGCCGATCATCGCCCGCGGTCAGCAGGTCGGCGGGGTCCGGCGGTATCTGTAGATGTCCGGCGGGCTGCCCGAGCTCGGCGAACATCTGCCGGACCGCAGGCGCGTCGGGGTCACCGCCGCACAAGAAGACCAGGCAGTACGGCCACAGCGCGGCCGCGGCGGGCCGCCGGACCCAGCCGTTCGGCTCCAGCACACCCGCCAGCGTGCTCCTGTCCAGCGCCGCGGACACTGCGGCCTCGTCGAGGTCCAGGTGGAACCGGCGGGTCACCAACTCGCCCAGCTCAGGCGCGGATGGCATCACTGCCAGCTGGCTTCCGGCTGCCGTCACGGTGACGACCAGCGGCCTGTCCGCCAGCAGGCATGGGGTGGCGAGCACGCCGCCCGCGGGACGAACCTCCTCCCCGGTCAGGCGGACCTCCTGGTCCAGCACGCTCAGCGCCCAGCTCCAGTCGAGCCAACCAGGACGGCCAACCAGAAGGTGATCCACGCGAACACCCTACGGCCGCCGCCAGCACTATTCCTGACTCACGCCCCCGGGACTCCCGACTCCGATGCCGGGTACGAGGCCAAGTGCGGCTGCCTTAGCAGGCCGTGCCGCGCTCAGTATGATCGCGAAGCGGCCCTTGGGTATCCGCGGCGGCCAGCAAGCCGAACATGACCTGCGCCAGGCCGCCACTGGGAGGAGAAGGTCATGAGTGATGCGGAGTACGACGTCATCGTGATCGGGGCCGGGCCGGCCGGTGAGAACGTCGCGGACCGGGCGCGGCGGGGGGGCCTGTCGGCAGCGGTGGTTGAATCTGAGCTCGTCGGCGGTGAATGCTCGTACTGGGCTTGCGTGCCGAGTAAGGCGCTGCTGCGCCCGCCGGCCGTCCTTGCGGCCGCACTCGCGGTGGACGGGGCACGGCAGGCGGTCACGGGCAAGCTTGCGGCCGGAGCGGTGCTCGCGCGCCGCACCCGGTTCACCGGCGGCTGGGTCGATGACTCCAGCCAGGTGGCCTGGCTCGATCGGGCGGGTATCGAGCTGATCCGCGGCCGCGGGCGGCTGGCGGGTGATCATCGGGTCGAGGTGGTCGGCCCGGACTGCGGCACCATCACGGTGGCCGCCAGGCATGCGGTGGTCATCGCTACCGGCAGCACTGCGGCGATCCCGCCGATCCGCGGGCTGGCTGAGCCGCTGGTATGGACAAGCCGGGAAGCGACCAGCGCCGAGACTGTCCCTGGCCGGCTCGCGATCCTGGGCGGCGGCGTCGTGGCCTGCGAGATGGCCACTGCGTGGCGGGCACTGGGCGCCGAGGTCACGGTGCTCGAGCGGAGCGCGGGGCTGCTGGCCCGGATGGAGCCCTTCGCCGGCGAGCTGGTCGCCGCGTCCTTGCGATCAGCCGGCGTGCAGGTGCGGACGAACGCCGGCGTGGTCAGGGTGCGCAGGCTCGCGCGCGCCACCCCCGCCGAGATCTGGACCAGCAATGCCGATCCTGGCCACCCGGCCGATCTGATAGCGGACGAACTGCTGGTGGCGGCAGGGCGGGTGCCGCGCACGGCCGACCTCGGGCTCGAGTCCGTCGGCCTCGCACCCGGCGGCTGGCTGGCAGTGGACGACACCTGCCGGGTCGACGCCGTGCCCGGCGGCTGGCTGTACGCGGCGGGCGACGTCAACGGACGCAACCTGCTCACGCACATGGGCAAGTACCAGGCCCGTGCGTGTGGCGACGCGATCGTCGCGCGGGCCCACGGCGAACTTACCGGTCCGCCGCAGCCGTGGAGCAAACTGGCAGCTAGCGCCGACCATCTCGGCGCCCCCCAGGTGGTCTTCACCCAGCCCGAGGTGGCCGCCGTCGGGCTGACGCACGCGGCAGCACTCGAGCAGAACCTGCCGGTCCGCGCCGTCGATTACGAGATAGGCAATCTGTCAGGCGCGCGGCTAGCCGCGGACGATTACACGGGCCAGGCCAGGTTCGTGGTCGACGAGCAGCGGAAAGTCCTGGTCGGCGCCACGTTCGTCGGCTCAGGCACCAGCGAGCTGCTGCACTCCGCGACCATCGCCATCGTGGGCGAGGTACCGCTCGGGCGACTGTGGCATGCGGTGCCGTCATTCCCCACGATCAGCGAGGTCTGGCTCCGGTTGCTCGAAACCTACGGGTTGTGAGCCCGGCCAGCACTGACGGCAAGTCACCGCCGGCCGTCCACGGCAGAGCCGCGAGCCCCGGTGACTCCCGGGGATGGGGAGCGGTTCAGTTCGTGTTCGGGTCGGCCGCGACGCCGCTATTCCCGGCCTTGCCGGCCTTCCCCGCCGTGCCGTTGCTCCCGGGGGATCCGGTCGGCCCGGTTCCGGTGCCGCCATAGACCCCAGCACTACCTCCAGCGCCGGCGCTGCCGCCTGAACCACCGGGAGTGGTACCTGTACCAGCGGTTACCGTGTCATCGCTGAAGGTGTCGGTCGAGCTGTTGAAGCTCCCCGGCGTGATTGACCATACGGCGCCGCCAGTTGCATTCCCGCCGCTGCCGGCATTACTACCGTTGGCCCCGTTTCCGCCGTTCCCGCCATTTCCCCCGGAGCCGCCAGCCGCGCCTGCGGCCGGCTCGCCGCCAACGCCGCCGTTGCCGGCTCCGCCTCCGGGGCCGCCAGCGCCGGCTCCGTTGCCGTTGCCACCCTTGGCCAGGCTGCTGGCGAAGCTGCTCTTGGTGATGGTGACGGTGGCTGTCTTGCTCAGGTTGGCCACGTCGCCGCCCTCACTCGCCCCGCCTTTCCCTCCGTTGCCGCCTTTCCCGCTGTTGCCGCCGTTGGCCCCGTTGCCAGCGGTGGCGCCGGGCTGACCCGAGCTGCCGGGTCCGGCACCCCCGGCGCCCCCGACGCCGCCAGAGCCGCCCGTGCCGCCCACCGCTCCGGCCGCGCCGAGGCCGCCATTGCCGCCGGTGGCCTGATCTCCTAGCCACGTGCTCGACATGATGTTCAGGTTTCCGTCCGTGGCAACCGCGCCACCCTGGCCAGCAGCACCCGCGCCGCCGTTCCCGCCGGCCGCGCCGGCGCCGCCGGCCGCGCCGTCTGCTCCCGCAGAGCCGGTCTTACCAGGGCCCATCGGCCCTGCGGGTCCCGGCGGGGGATCGCCGCCGGGACCCGCGGGCCCGCCCGCACCGCCAGGGCCGCCGTTGCCGCCCTTGCCGCCGTCCGCACCAGATCCGCCGTCAGCAGCTCCGCCGTAGTTGGGGTAGCCAGGACCCCCGGTACTGCCGCTACCGCCCATAACGACGTCGCTGGAGAAGGTCGCCCCGGTGATCTTCGTCGTGCCTTTCACATACAGTGCGCCGCCGGCCGCGATCCCGCCGGCTCCGCCCGGCGCTGCTGGGCCGTTCGTCCCGCTCGTGCTGCTCAGGCCGGCCGCGCCCGGTCCTCCGCCGGGACCGCCCGCGCCGCCGGCCGCTCCTGGCACACTCGTGGGCGTGCCGTTGTGGCCGTCCCCGCCAAAACCACCGTTGCCGGCGATGCCCCCTTCCCCGGCGGTGCCACCCGGGCCACCAAGGCCCCCCGAGCCGCCGGTAGCGCCGGAAAATTGGAAGGTCGTGCTGCCGTTCACCGTGAAGGAGCTGGTGCTGTAGACGGCACCTCCTTCCGCCACGCCGCCGATCCCCGCTGCCCCGCCGTTGCCGCCGACGGAGGCGACGCCAGCATTGCCACCGTTGCCGCCTTTGTCACCGGTCCCCCCGGACCCGCCTGCCGCTCCCGCGCCACCGAACCCGCCGTATCCCGGGGTGCCGCCCGACCCGCCGTCGCCGCCTTGAACCGTGTCGTTTGAGAAGGTGCAGCTGGTCAGGGTGAGGTTGCCGGAATTGTAAATGGCACCTCCCTGCGCTGAGCCGCCGCCGCCCCCGGCCCCGCCGTTCCCGGCGGGCGCGCCGTTACCGCCAGCACCGCCCTTGCCGCCCGCCGACGTAGAGCCGGCGCCGCCGCTTCCGCCAACCCCGCCCATTCCGCCGATTCCGCCCCCGCCGCCCTGGCCGCCGGAACCGCCGATAGCTTCGTCGAGCTCGAGTGTCACCGAAGTCAGATCGACCGTTCCCGAGCCTATGTAGATCGCACCGCCCTTGGCCGCGCCGCCCGCATGGCCTGGTGCTCCGCTCTTACCGGCGGTGCCGCTGTGTCCGGGCCCTCCATTCGACCCGGCCACGCCTGGAGTGCCATTTGCTCCGGTCGTCCCATCCATGCCGTTGCCGCCGCTGGCACCGGTGCTCCCCCTTGCCACGCCCTGCACCAGCGTCACCCCAGAGACGTCCAGCGTTCCGCCTGTTACTGAGAAAAGCTGCGTGACAGTGTCCCCTGAGAGCGAAACGGTGAACCCGCCCGAAACGATCGAGAGATCCTTCGACGAAGGTACTTTCACCGAGTGGGGCAGCGTCAGGGAGCAATTGACGCCGAACACCACGTTGTCGCTCTTGGCGACCGCCGACTCGAACGTTGCCACCGTGCAGTTAGTGATGGTGGTGGTCTTGTCGGCCGCGGCAGCACTCGATGTCCCAGCCAGGGCCAACGGCCCGCCGGCGAGCATCGTTCCGCCCACCACGGCCGCTATCTCGCGAACGTGCCCCGCGAAGCCTCGACGTCGCATCATGGTGACCCTCCTGCTGGTGACAATTAACCGTACTCAGCCGCGTCCTGGCGTGGCTAGCTGCTGCGTCCACAGCAGCCTGGATCTCGGGCTTGACCATGCCCTTGGGGGAAGGGGCATGATCGGCGACGTGACACTGGACTCCGCCCGGCAGCTGCTCACCATCGGCGAATTCGCTCAGCAGACACGGCTGACGGCAAAGGCGCTACGGCTCTATGACGAGATCGGTCTGCTCCGGCCGGCTGACGTCGATCCGTCCAACGGACATCGCCGCTACGGAGCCGGCCAGGTCCGCGCTGCCCGGCTCATCGGGATGCTGCGCGGCGCGGACCTGAGCCTGGCCGAGATCGGATTGCTGCTCGCCGAGCTCGACCGGAATCGCGATCTGGCCACCGCCCGCCTCGACCGGCACCTGATCGAACTGGAAGCTCGCCACACGAGCCGCAGGTTCCTGATCCGCCACATCCACGCGATCCTCCGAGAGGAAGACCATCCGATGTTTTCCATCCAGACCCGCCACGTACCCGCGCAGCGGGTGATGTCGATCCAGCGCCGGCTGCGAGCGCCGGAGACCGACACCTTCGTCCAGGAGGCCAAGGCGGCGTTCGCCAGCCACCTGGACGGCGCGCCGCCGGCCGGGCCGTTCATCTTGATCTTCCACGGCGTCGTCGACTACGAGAGCGATGGACCCTTGGAGGCAATTCTCGGTTGCCCCGACGATGTACAGGTGACCGATCTCATCGGCATTCGCACCGAGCCAGCGCACGACGAAGCCTTCACCACGATCACCAAAGCTCAGTGGGATTATCCGGCGATCCTCGCCGCCTACGACGCGGTCGCCTGCTCGCCCGAGGCAATCGCTCGTCCCGGAAGCCGGCTGTCCTGCCGGGAGGTGTACATAGCGGAACCGCGCGCCATCAACCACGACGAGCTGATCTGCGACGTTGCGTTTCCGCTCGGGTAGGAAAAGGCAAGTCATCGGGGGGCGTTGGCAGCCGTCGCAGATCTCGTGGCGCCTGCCGGTCATTCGGGGCGGGGGTTCCAGCGGAAGCGGCGGACGGCGACGAACGCTCCGGCGGCACCCCAGGCGAGCAGCACGCCGAGGTTGTGCCAGTCGAACCCGGTGTGCTGGGCGAACGGGCCGAGCAGGGCCTCGTTGAACGGCCGCACCGGCAAGGCGCCGGAAATGCGGTTCAGCATGGCGGAGTGGATCGGGAGATACGTGCCGGAAATGAAGACGAGCGGGAACAGGATGAGCTGCACGACCGGCGGCGCGGCCTCGGAATTGCGGATCAGGGAGGCCACCGCGACGCCCAGCGCGCAGAAACTGGCCGCACCGAGTACGAGTGCCACCGCGATCGCCGTCCAGTGGGTGGGGAGCGGAACGCCGAACGCAGCGCCGACGCCGACGATGAGCGCGACATCGGTGACGCTGACCATGACGCAGTGCGCCAGCAGTCCGACGAAGTACGCCCACGCTGGCAGCGGCGTCCCGCGGACCCGCTTGAGTATGCCGTTCTGGCGCCGCATCGAGAGCACGATCGCCAGCTGGCTGTAACAGGCGCCCAGCACCGATACCGCGGCGATCGTGGGCACGTAGTACTGGAGGGCGGACAGCCCGTAGAAGTACGAGCCCGCCTTCACCCGGCCGAACAGCGCGCCGAAGATCGTGATCATCACGACCGGGAAGACGAACGTAAAGAACGCGCTCTGCGGGTTGCGCCAGAATGACAGCTGCTCGTAGCGGATCTGGTGCCACAGCAGGGCGAGATCATGACGCCGGACCCGGTGGGTGGCGATGCTCATCGTGTACTCCTGTCCATCGTGGATGCGGGCGCGCCATGGTCGGTCAGGCGCAGGTAGACGTCCTCCAGGCTCGGCCGGTCGACGGTGAGCCGGGTGAGCACCGTGCCGCGTCGCAGCGCCCAGTCGGTCAGCTGATGCAGCGTTTTGGTTGGCTCCTGCGTCTGCACGGTGACCAGGCCGTCGCCCGGCACGGCGCCCGGTGGTAGCTCGGCGACCGCGCAGCCGTCCGGCAGGGCAAACCGGATCCGCGTCCGGGCGGTGTCGCGGCCGCCGATGGTCGACGGTGTCCCCTCGGCCACGATCTGGCCGCCGGTGATCACCGCCACCCGGTCGGCCAGCTCTTGGGCCTCATCCATGTAGTGCGTGGTGAGCAGGATGGTGGTCCCGGCGTCACGCAGGTTGCGCACGATCTCCCAGGCGCCGTGGCGCGCGTTCGGGTCGAAGCCGGTCGTCGGCTCGTCGAGGAACAGCAGGCTCGGGTTGCCGATCATCCCCAGGGCGAGGTCGAGGCGCCGCTTCTGCCCGCCGGAGAGGTTCCTGACCTTCTGCCGCTGCTGGCCGGCGAGGTCGACCAGGGCGATTACCTCATCGACATCCCGCGGCTCCGGGTAGTAGCCGGCGTTGCGGGCGATCGTCTCGCGGACTGTCAGGTATGGCTCGACCGCGATGTCCTGGAGCACCAGCCCGATCTGCTCGCGCAGCGCCCGTCCGTTAGCCCGGTCGCCGGGGTCGGCGCCGAGCACGCTGACCTGGCCGGCGTCGCGGGCGCGGAATCCCTCGAGGATCTCCAGCGTGGTGGTCTTGCCTGCGCCATTCGGCCCGAGCAAGGCGAAGATTTCGCCGTGCTCGACGGTGAAGCTCACGCCGCGGACGGCCTGCACCTCTCCGTAGCTCTTGCGTAGCCCGGCCACGTCGACCGCGACCGCTGGCTTGCGCGCGGCGCGGACGGTCAGGTCCGCGGGCCGCGCGGTCAGGTGCGCACGCACTGGATCTCCAGTGACAGGTCGAGGTAGCGGCCGGCCAGTCCGCGCGCTGCCGTTACGCCGAAGTCGGTCCGGTCGATGCGCGTCGTCGCGCGGACGGTGAACGATCCTGGCGAGAAGACGGGCCGCTCGACCGACAGGCTGACCGGCCGGGTGACATCGCGTACGGTCAGCGTGCCGGTGAGGGTGGAGCCATTCGTGCGTTCGGAAATAAAGGTCATTACGGGGTATTGATCGGCATCGAGGAAGCGCGCCGACCGTACGCTGCTGTCTCGTTGCCCGTTGCCGGTGTGGAAGCTCGCCGTGTCGATCTCCGCCCGGATGCCCGAGTCGGTGAGCGGCTCGGCGATGTCGATTGTCCCGGTCTGGATCGCGAACGTGCCGCGGACCGGCGCGAGCCCGAATAGGTGCCGGGTCCTGAACGTGACGGTCGAGCAGCTGGTGTCGATCTCGTAGCGGCCTAGCTGGGGTGTTGTCGCTGGGTGCTCTCGTTTCGTTTGCATGTGCCCATTGGAATGGCAGCCGGGGCGGCGCGGGCAGGGCGAGCAGTCGGTTCCTGGCGCGACGAAGGGCTGGCCGCGCGGGCCGGCGTGCGACTTTAGTAGGTTTCTGCCTGCCGAAGGTTGCTCGCAGCGCTGCTCTCGTTCTGGGTGACGTACCGTATGCCGCGTGAACGAGGAGCCGTGGCGCTGCCGGCATCGGGTCGCCATCGACGTGGCGATCGCGGTGTTCTTTGTGCTGCTCGACACCGGGGTGACGCTGGTGGGCGGCTCGTGGTGGCCTGCCCATCCCGGCACGCTCGCCTGGGTCATGCTGGGCCTGCAGGCGGCCGCGTGCTTCTCGCTGGTGGCTCGCCGCCGCGCGCCGCTCACGGTCGTCACCATCCTGGCCGCGTTCACGTTGGCGGTGACATTGCTGATCACCCCGGCGGGCGTGCTGACGCCAGCCCACGACGGGAACGTGTGGGCGCCCTTCGCGACGGTGCTGGCGGCGTATGGACCGGTCTTCTACCGGCGGAACCGCCGGACGGCGTTCATCGTGCTCGGCATCCTCACGGTCATCGCCATGCGGCCCTGGCAGCCGTCGACCACGATCATCGCCATCGGGCTGATCCGCACCGCCGTCGGGCCGCTGCTGGCGCTGTACTTCGACGCCCGCAGGCGGCTGGTGCAGGCGCTGACCGAACGCGCCGAGCGGGCCGAGCGGGAGCGGCACCTGCTCGCCGAGCAGGCCCGCGCCCAGGAACGCGCCCGGCTGGCCGGCGAGATGCATGACGTCGTGACCCACCGGGTGAGCCTGATGGTGCTGCAAGCCGGCGCGCTGCGGGTGACGGCGACCGACGAGCCGACCCGGCAGGCCGCGGAGGAGCTGCGGGCGGCCGGCTGCCAGGCGCTGGACGAGCTGCGGGATCTGGTCGGCATCCTGCGGACGACGCCGGAGGGGGACGAGACGCCGTCGACGTCGGGCTTCGCCGCGCTGGTCGCGGAGTCGACCGCGGTGGGGACGCCAGCCGAGCTGGTGCAGGAAGGTGACCCGGCGCTCGCCTCGCCGGTGGTGGGGCGCACGGCGTACCGGGTCGTGCGGGAAGCGCTGACCAACGTGCGCAAGCACGCGCCCGGCGCGCGGGTGACCGTGCGGGTCGAGTACGACGACGCCTGGGTGCGGGTCACGATCCGCAACAC
This sequence comes from Actinomycetota bacterium, assembly GCA_003168255.1. Taxonomy (GTDB): domain Bacteria; phylum Actinomycetota; class Actinomycetes; order Streptosporangiales; family Streptosporangiaceae; genus PALSA-505. The sequence goes on along the minus strand of PMSU01000066.1, from coordinate 36,441 downwards.
GCCACCGACCGGCCAGGGGGGCGCCGGGCTGGCCGACGGCGGGCTGGCCGGCGCTGGGCTGGCCGACGGCGGGCTGGCCGGCACCGGCTCGGGCCTGGGCATCGCCAACCTGCGGCAGCGGATCGAACTCGTGCACGGGACGCTGCGGGCCGGACGGGCGCCGGACGGCGGGTTCTGCGTCGAGGCCACGCTGCCCGCGTACGTGCCGACAGCGGATTCGGCGGTGTGAGGCGATGATCCGGGTGGTTGTCGTGGACGACGAGCCGATGGTGTGCGCGCACCTGCGGACGATTCTCGGCTCCGCCGCCGATATCGAGGTCGTCGACGAGGCACACGACGGGGCTGCGGGCGTCGAAGCGGTCGTGCGCAACCGGCCGGATGTCGTGCTCATGGACCTGCGCATGCCGGGCGTCGACGGGCTCACCGCGATCGAGCGGATCAGCGAGCTTGCCGAGCCGCCGGCCGTTGTGGTGCTGACGACCTTTGATGCCGACCAGTATGTGCTGCGGGCGCTGCGAGCCGGCGCGGCCGGGTTCCTGGTCAAGTCCACGCCGCCGGAGGACCTGATCGGGCTGGTGAAGGTGGCCGCCGACGGGCATACGGTGCTGTCGCCGATCGCGGCCCGGCGGCTGATCGCGGCGTCGGCCGACAGTCAGTCGGCTCGTGATCGCGCGCGGAAACTCGTCGGGTCGCTGACCGAGCGGGAGGTCGAGGTGCTGGCCTGCCTCGGCGAGGGCCTGCCGAACGCGCAGATCGCGTCGCGGCTGTACTTGTCGGAGGCCACGATCAAGGGCTACGTGTCGCGGATGCTGGACAAGCTGGGATGCGCGAATCGCACCCAGGCCGGGCTGCTCGCCCACGACGCGGGTGTCGTCAGCTCGTAGGCCGCGCGGCTGAAACGTGAAAGCAACGGCTGTCACGGGCTGGCGAACAACTTCACGGCTGCGCGGTGAGGTCCTTGATCGCCTGCTGGATGCTGGGGCTCAGGGTGAGCTTGGCCGGGCCTGGTTATGGTGCCACAGGCGTAGCCGGCCGGCGCCGCCGCCGTGTTGCACGGCGTTGGCGGCCAGTTCGTGCGCGGCGGCCACCAGGTCATAGACACGGCCCTCCGCCAGGCCTGCATGGGTGGCGTGGGCGGAAACCGCCGACCGCCGCGTAGAGGCCGTCGTCGTCAAAGATCTGGTCGATGAGGAGCTCGGCGGCCTCGGCGGCTGCCCTCCGATCGCTTGCGGAGGCCGCCCGCGCGTTGTCGCGGTCGCCGTGATCACTGGTCATGAACGGTCACCACGTTGACCCTCGGGATGTCAGCGGCTCCTAGGTAGAGAAACCTCGGCGCGACGGCCGGGCTGCAACGCAGGGTCATGACACGCGGCCGGGGAATGCTGCGCGCCATGTTAAGGATCATGCGGGTGGAGGAGACGTCGATGAAGGACAGTTCGGCCATGTTGATGGTGATGTCGCCCTCGAGGCGGATGGCCTCTTGCAGGGCGGTTGACAGCGGATCCGCGGCACGGTGGTCGATCTCTCCGGCCAGCCGGACTCCGGGCGGGGTGTACTGGCGGCAGATCCGCAGGATCGCGTCGTGATGGTAGGTCGCCGCAGCAACGGAGCGGGCTTGGCTGATGTTCACCGCGGCCAACGTCAACCGTCATACCCGCCTACACCCGATCGCGCGAGCGCCAGACAACCCGGACCCGGGGGTTAACCCGGCGCGACTTCGGTAGCACCGTATCGCTCGCTCTCACCACGGCCGACCTGCTCACGGAGAACAAATAGCGGAGGTAAGCCGCGCTGCCCGAATCCGAAGCTCCGAAACATATCGCCAAGCCGTGGCTCGGCGACCCACCGGCTGAGCTAGCTGCTAGTGAAGGGCTCGAAGGTGTTGCTGAAGTACCAGGTCGGCTGCTTGATCCCGGAACAGCTGCCTGCGCCCTTGGTGCCGGGGCAGCCGCCGTTGTCCCGTTGCAGTGCCCAGAAGGACAGGGTGGCGATCCCGTTGCTCTGGGCCCAGTTCAGCACGGTGGCCGCGTCGGCCTTGGTCATAGTTTCCTTCGCACCGTAGTCATCGATGCCGGGCATCTCGGTGACGCCGGTCATGGCCCACAGCTGCGCCGAGGACTCAGCCGGGTACAGGGTCTGTAGCTGGCTGTGCAGATCCGCGCCGGCGGTCTCGGTGTCGGTGGCCATCTCCTGCTTGGTGCCGAGGTAGTAGTCGAACGTCATCAGGTTCACCACGCTGACCGTGGCACCGTCAGCGATCGCGTTCGTGATCACGGCCGTGTCGTGGGAGTCCATGCCGGTGGTGGTGCTCGGCATGGTGTAGGAGAACTGGATGCTGCGGCCGCTGGCCGCTGCCCAGGACTCGACCTGCGCGACTGCCTCGTTGCGGCGGTTGATCCCGGCGGTGTCGGTAAGTGAGTTCGCTTCGATGTCCAGGTCGATCCGGGGGACGTTGTAGGTGGTGATGACCTTCTCGTACACCTTGGCGATCTTGCTGACGCTGGTGCAGCTGTCTGCGATGTCGGTACCGGTGGAATCCGCGCTGTAGCCGCCGAACGACGGGATGACGTTGCCGCCGTCGGCCTGGATCGTGGCGATATCGCTGCCGAACGTGGCCGAGGTGAGCGGCTGGCTGGTGTCGCCGTTCCAGTACGCCGTGCACGACCCGGCCTTGGCGGTCTGGATGAACGCGAAGACCAGGTACTTGGCACCGGACTCCTGGGACAGGGTGACGGGGTTGTCACCGTTGTACGCCTCGAAGTACGGCGCGAAGACGTGGGCCGGCAGGGGGGTCGCGGCGGCATACGCGGTACCGGCGCCGGCCGCGGTCATGCCGATCGTGGCCACCGCGGTGGCCGTGGCGGCCAGCGCCGCCTTGAGCGGGGTGCGTGCTCTCATGCGGGGTTCCCTTGTATCTGTAAAGAAACTTTCCTATTACCGATATATGGACATTAACTCCGATTTCGTGTCAGCGTCAAGAGGTAGGCCCGGATCGACCGGGCTGGGTGGCGTGATCACGGCGTGGGAGTTCCGGGGAGAGGCATCATGAGGCTCAGCAGACTAGCCATCGTCATCGCAGCAGCCGCGGCTCCGGCGGGAGCACTTCTGTTCGCCCCGGCCGGCCCGGCGGCGGCGATATCTCAAGTAACCGGCACCGGGTCACCCACCTGCAACGCCGGGTGGACGGGCAGCATCACCTTCAGCCCCGCGCTCAAGACTGTCGGCACGGCGACCAGCGTCGAGATGGGGATAAAGTCACGTTCACCGGATGCACCGGAGGCACGCCCGTCCCGACCTCGGGCAGCTACGTCGCCAAGGGCATCACGGCGCAGGCGGCGGGTGCCAACGCATGCGCCAACTGGTTCGCGGCTCCTACTTCCTCTCCCCCGTTTGAAGTGATCCACTTCAGTAGCGCCAACGTGGATGGCGACGTCTCCTGGTTGCCGTCCGGCACCATCAACCAGTCGAACGTGGGTTTCACTACCATGCGGATCAGGACCGGGTCGGGCAACCGGCTGGCCATCAGGCTGCCCAACCCGCCCGGGACGGGCACGGTGACCGGTTCGTACGCACCGACGGCCAGCCTCGCGCTCCGGATAGGACAGCTGTTTCCCGCTGTCACTACCGCATGCAACTCGACGTCGGGTCTCTCGAGTTTGAAGATCGTTCCGGCGAATCCAAGCAGCATCGTCTCGACCGGAACCTGGTAGCCCAAATCGCTGCAGGGAGTCGCGAGCTAGCTGGCGGGTTCCTGGAGGCACAGCGGCTCCCAGTGGTGGCCATCGAGTCGAAGAAACCAAGCTCACTGGCAGCATGCGCAGGAACGGATCGGTCAGGTCCTTGCGGCACCGCTCAAGCCTGCGCTGCCGGATCCAGCCAGCCACCGTCGTGTTGTCCAGGGCGAACAGCCGGTGCAGGTACCGGGAGGACATGTGATGAGCGGCCGCGATCACGGACGGAGACAGGTCCGGGTCGGCAAGGTGCTGCTCGATGAAGGCATGGATGCGCAGCAGCAAGGTCCGCCGCTGCGCCTGCGGTGCCAGCGCGGCGTCCTGATCGATCCGTTCGGCAATGGCCGTCGTAATCACATCAAGCACCACCGTCGAGAGCCGGGCGGCGCTGGCGGGAGGAAAGGAGTCCAGATCCACGGCAACCCGGCGTAGCAGGGACGGCAGGATGGCGCTGGTCCCGTGATCCCCGGACATCGAGATGGCGGTGAGCGCCGCGACATTGTCGACGGAGAAGGGCAGCAGCGCCTGCGGAAACGTGAAGACGGCGAGCTGGACGGCCGACCGGTATTCCAGCTCGTACGGCCGGCAGAAGTCGTAGATGGCGAGCTCGCCGGGGTGCAGCATGGCGACCCTGCCGTCCTGGACGCGCCAAGCTGGCCCGACAGCGGCGCATCCGGGTCACTGCGCATGTCGAGCGGGCCGAGCGTGTCGCATACCACCCGCCGCCAGGCCTCGCACCGCTGCTCGGGCGGCACGTCGTCGGTGCGGATCAACGAGACCATCAGACATCACTCTCTGTTATCGGCTGCGGCGTGGTTAGTCCCTTCACGGGCAGAATAAGAGGGTACTTGGCGTTACCGTTCGAGTGTTCGACCGAGGCGGGCGCAGGTAATCGCCCGCTGGGACATGGCGGTCATCGGGAACGGGCCGGACAATCGCCTATGACGCGGCGGCGCGGCTAGGCCCGGGGGCCGGCCGCCGAATTCCGGCCGCACCGGGCCTACCTGGCCGTGGTGAATGCCAGCACCGGGCAGATGAGGCGGTGGACCTTCGAGAACGGGACGGGCACCGGGAACCTATCCCTAACGGGGAGCGGTGACGTATCGCTCAGCGGTGACGTATCGCTCAGCGCCGACGGACGCAGCGTCGCATTCCACGACTGGGTTGCGCGCACCAATGCCGCGCCGGGCAGCATGCTAAAGCGGGGACGCGTCGGGGCCACACAACGGTGAGTTCGGCTCGTCGACCATCCTCGGAGGTCTCGACATTGCCCGGGACGGCAAGACGGTGTACTTCACCACTTACCCCGTCAAGCACGACAAGCCGCTCGCGAACAACTGGCAACTCCCGGCCCTGGACCTCGCTACCGGCCAGGCTCGCCTGGTATGCAGCTTCCCCGGGTCGCAGGGCAGGGAGGCCGCCATCGCCGCCGGCCCCACCGGCCGTTACCTGCTGGTCGAGTACGACCCGCATCCCGGGACTACGCGGCTGGCCAGGTTTGATGTCGCGACAGGGCAGGTGACGCAGCTGACCGACGGGCGGGCGATCGAGGCGGCGATCGCCTGGTAGCGGGTCCCGTCTGGCAGGGCACACCTCCAGGAGGAACTCATCCGATTCACCCGGTCACGCCTGGCTGGTTATCTGGATCGTCCGGTTTACGTTTTGCTGCACCGACGGATATGTAGGCAACTGACAAGCCGACCAAAAGGGTAACCCCCGTGCTGAACACCAGATCAAGTCGGGTAAGACTAGGAAGTGAACTGGGTACGAGGACTATTCGCAAAGGAAGTATGGCCACCACAGTCGCGGCAACCCCGAAGGCGACTTCATAAAACGCGGGAGCCTTTTTCTCGGCCTTACCTTTTCCGAAGGTATAGAAAAGGATCACACTTGCCAAGAGCAGGAATGGCATAGCGGCCACCCAGTAGGTATATATTATCGTAGATAGCGGGCGGTGTATAACGAACTCAAAAGGAGATGGCATAGACGGCGGCGCAGCCGGGGGATCAATTCGCACACTCGTCAGAAAATCCTCATCCCGCGTCATCATGATTACAGACGAGGACACCCTGTTTTCTAGGTATGGTCGACAGCTAAATTGGTTCTGCACAGTGGCGCACGAAGCGGTATATGCGGCAATCGTGTCTTTTAGCTCATACCAGTCATCGGGGAATGACCTGGGCTGCCCCAACACGAAGATATTCTGATTGGCCCGAAATCCCGCAGCCGGAAGTAGGCCCGCGAGATCTATCTTGGCGCTGCCGCCGCAGGAGCTTATACTACCGTCCGCCAAGGTGGAGACTTGTATAGGAATGGTAATAGTGCTTAGCCCGACCTTACTCGAAATAACGAGCAATACAGTGTTGTCGGGACCCAGATGTTTACGTGTAAATTCCGCCTTTCCGTACTTAGTAACCCCTACAAGGATGGAGAAATTAGCATAGGAAGTCCCGGGGTCTAAGGTAAGAAAGCCGAAGGTAACGCAAAGAGCGCTAGGCGCAGCCGAATAGACTTCTACAGGATTGCCGTAGTAATTAGCCACTGCTGGCGACTGGAGATTAGTCTCGTTATCCAGCGGCTGAAATCCAGCCGAACTTTGGAAGTTATCATAGAGAAGAAAAAGTGGAACAACAGAGAAGGCTCCCGAGATGCCAAGAATAATTAAGACCCTGAAGATTCTGCCCGTGCCTTTGCGCGCGCCTAACTCCCGCCACCTCTTGCCAGTGATCCGCATAGAGTAAAAACCTCCGGTTACCCCAGGGCGCCGATCACAAGATCATCCACCTAGCTGAGGCTCCACGTCAAGAGTGCCGAAAGCTTCACTGCCGGACAGCTGGACGGTCGCCGCTCCATCAACTGGCGGACCGGCTTCTGGAACCTGAGCTGAGGCCAGCCTTGGAGCTGACTCGCAGTCGCGTGGACGAGCAGGGCGACCCTGTCGGCCCCACGCTGGGGACATCTTCGCGCTAGCAGAGACCAACCGCGGCACCGAGAAATAACGAGTTCCGATCGTTGCGCAGTATGGCGTTTTGAGACCTGACCATGTCATCGCGCGAGTGCTCCGCGGCGTCTTAGTCATGGACGTAGTTGCCTCAGGGTCTCCGCATTCGAGTTCAGCTAGGGCGTGGCGGATTAACCTCGTCAGCCTACGGCGCGAGTTCTTCCGGGCCCCTCCTGCTGACATCCTCACCCGCCTGGCGGCGGCTGCTGACGTGGGCCGGCCAGGCCCGTCCGCCCGCCCGTCCCCCCGTCCTTCCGTCCGTCCGCCCGCCCGTCCGTCCGCCAAAATGAATGCGGCATGGCCTACCACCACTGGGGGGTAATTTCACATTCACATCGCCGGGCGCCTGCATAGCTACCCGGCCGGGGTACGATTCGTCCCGAATGCACCCTATGCGACTTGGGATGACGTCGCGGGACTGGCTAATGCGCTATCGGCTGCGACAGGCGGCTCACTTCAGCGGTGCCGCACCCGTACCGCTTTCCAGCAACCGGACAGGCGTCGGGCTCGAGATGCTTAGATGGTCTGCCGCCTCCTGGGTGGTCAGCGGGCATCGTTAGCTGGCCGGTCAGTCGAGGTCCGCGTGACGCATGGCGGCCCGGCCGTACGAGCATGTTTCACGCCGCTGGGAAAACGGTCTCCGGAATTGACGCGGCCGCCAGTAGGCGTCATCAGCCACCGCTGCATGCAGTTCATGGCATGGCACTGCGAGTCACCGTTAGATACTGGCGGGCGGACGTTCAGTCCGGTTAGATTTTATGGTCTATTGACCAAAAATATACCTTATGCGAGGCTTTGCCTGTCAGTAGGCGATACGTGGCGGCTTGGCCCTATGCCTGGATCTCGGCCTAGGGCACACGAGCTTGTCTGAAGGGGATTACATGAAGGTTGGCAGGCGGGTTTTAGCTCTCGGCACAGCTGGTGCTCTCGGGTTGAGCGGTGTCCTGGCGTCGGCGACGCCGTCTGGGGCGCAGCCACTCAGAAACACCGCGGCGACGCGGGTAACGAACGCAGCGGTGCGGCTCCCATCGGATGCTCCGGCACTACCGCGGGGCGCCGTAAAACTCGGGGCGGTTGCCCCCACCAGCAAGCTCCATCTAGACGTGACCCTCAAGGTCCGTGATCCCGCGACGCTGACCTCTTTCCTCGCGGGCCTGTCGAACCGCCAGTCCCCGCTATTCCATCAGTTCCTGCGTGCCGGGCAGTTTGGCCCGCGGTTCGGGCAGACGCTGGCGACAGTCGCGGCCGTGCGGACCGCACTGCGCGAGGCTGGCCTGGTGCCGGGTCAGATCACGTCCAACCGGCTGTCCATCCCGGTCACCGCGTCGGCGGCAGCCGTCGAGCGCGCGTTCGGCACCTCGCTGGTCAGGTACCGGCTGGCGGGCGGCCGGGTCGCCTACACGAACACGGCGGCGCCCAAGATCTCTGGCGCGGTCGCGCGCTACGTCTCAGGGGTGCTCGGGCTCAACAACTTCACCCGGGAGCAGAGCATGCTCGTCCGGCCATCGTCTCGGCCGGCTGGCGTGCATCGCGGTACGGGAGGCCGGCCGCTCGCGCACCCGAGCGCGTCCGGGCCGAAGCCGTGCGCCGCCGCCTCGGAAACGGCCGAGGAAGATGGTGCCTACACCGCGGACGAGCTGGCCAACTATTACCTGATGTCGCCCCTCTACGGACTGGGCGACCTGGGGTCGGGCGTGCGCGTCGCGCTGTTCGAGCTTGAGCCCAATTCGACCAGCGACATCAGCAAGTACAAGAGCTGCTACAAGGTGACCACCTCGATCACTTACAAGAAGACCGACGGCGGCGCGGGCACCGGCAAGGGCTCGGGCGAGGCGGCGCTGGACATCGAGGACGTCCTCGGGCTGGCCCCTGACGTCGCGCTCGACGTCTACCAGGCGCCTAACGGCGGCGACGCCGATATCTACGACAACTACAACGCGATCATCACGGCCGACAAGGACCAGGTCATCTCCACCTCCTGGGGAACGTGCGAGCTGCTCACCGACTCGACGCTGACCAGCGACGAGCAAACCGTGTTCGCGCAGGCCAACTCGCAAGGCCAGACCGTCTTCGCGGCGGCGGGTGACACCGGGTCGACCGGCTGTCTGCGGTCCGGAAAGGACGAGGCCGACGTGTCGGCAGGCGACCCTGCCGCCCAGCCTTATGTGGACGGTGTCGGTGGCACCACGGCCACATCGTCGGAGGAGTCGGTGTGGAACGAGTCGTCCATCCAGGCCGGCGCTGGCGGCGGCGGGGTGTCCTCTAAATGGTGCATGCCGTCCTACCAGTACCAGACCGCGATCCCCGGTCTCATCAGCGGCGACTCGGTGAAGAACTCCGGCTGCCCGACAGCGGAGGGCAAGTACGTACGCGAGGAGCCTGACGTGTCGGCCGATGCCGACCCTGAGACCGGCTATGTCATCTACTACGGCGGGAGCTGGTCAGTCATCGGCGGCACCAGCGCCGCGGCCCCGCTGTGGGCGGCCGTCGCCGCGCTGATCGACGACTCGCCGTTCTGCGCGGACTACGCCTCGGGCGACGTCGGCGTATACCCCGAGGGCCTGTGGGGCATTGCCGGCGAAGACCACTCCTACATTTACTCCGGTGGCGCGGACGAACCGGAGGTCGTCTTCGACGTCACCTCTGGCAACAACGACTACACGCCGTCCGGGTACGGCGGCGGCCTGTTCCCGGCGACCACCGGCTACGACATGGCCAGCGGCCTGGGCAGTCCGCTAGTCAGCGGGATCGGCGCGGGCGGAGCGGTCAGCATGTTCTATCCAGGGCTTGCCGCGATCATGTGCTCGGCGTACGCCACGAAGCTGCTCTCGACCACGGTGACCGGTATCTCGCCGAAGAGCGGCAAGGCGGCCGGCGGGACAACGGTCACGGTGACCGGCACGGGCTTCCTGCCGATCGCCGGCGCCGACGCGGCCGTCATCGGGACGACCCTGGTGACTGCCAACTGCGCAAGCAGCACCAAGTGCACGTTCGTGACGCCGAAACACGCGGCTGGCACCGTCAACATCCAGATCAGCGCGGAGGATTTCGCGCCCAGCCCGGTTACCAGCAAGGACAAGTACAAGTACACCGGGTAGCGCCGGCGAGCACACGTTAAGTGGCCGGGTAGCCCGGGGCGCAGATGTCCCGGGCTGCCCGGCCGCACTGGGGTAAACCAGGAGCACGAGCGTGCTGCCGTGTGCAGCCGCGCGGTGACGGGTTTGGGGGTGGTCCAGCGATCGCAGCCGATCTAGGCTGGCGAACGTGGCACGCACCCCGTCCGCCTCACCGCTGGCGGCCGTGCCTGCGGGCCCGGCAAGGAAGCAGGGCACGTCAACCAGCAGCCGTGCGGGCTGAGAACCGGGAGCGCACATGAAGACCAGGGCCGCTGTACTACGCGGAACAGGTCAGGATTTCGAGGTCACCGAGATCGACCTGGACGGGCCGAAGGCCGGCGAGGTACTGATCCGGTACGTGGCCGCGGGCCTGTGCCATTCCGACGAGCACCTGCGGCACGGCGACATCGTGCCCCGCTTTCCCCTCGTCGGCGGGCATGAAGGCGCCGGGATTATCGAGGAAGTCGGGCCCGGCGTCACCAGGCTGAAGCCCGGCGATCATGTCATCTGCTCGTTCCTGCCCGTGTGCGGCCACTGCCGGTGGTGCTCCACCGGCAAGTCCAACCTGTGCGACATGGGCGCCACGATCCTGGACGGCGTGCTGCCCGACGGCACCTACCGGTTCCACCACAACGGCGAGGACATCGGCGGGATGTGCATGCTCGGCACGTTCTCCGAGCGCGCCACCATCTCGGAGAACTCGGCCGTCAAGGTGGACGACGACCTGCCGCTGGACAAGGTCGTCCTGATCGGCTGCGGGGTGCCGACTGGCTTCGGCTCCGCGGTGCACGCCGCCGCCACCGAGCCCGGCGACACCATCGCCATCTACGGCATCGGCGGTATCGGCATCAACTCGGTGCAGGGGGCTGCGCTGGCCGGCGCGCGCAACGTGGTGGCGATCGACCCGCTGGCCAACAAGCGGGAGGCGGCCGAGCAGTTTGGCGCCACGCACAGCTGCGAGACCGCTGAGCAGGCGCAGGAGCTGATCACCCAGCTGACCCGGGGAGTCGGCGCTGACAAGGCCATCGTCACGGTTGGCGTGGTGACCTCCGAGGTCGTCACCAGCGCGTTCAATGCGATCCGCAAGGGCGGCACGGTCGTGGTGACCGGGCTGGCTGATCCCGCTAAGAACACCATCCAGATATCGGGCGCGCTCCTGACGCTGTTCGAGAAGCGCATCCAGGGCAGCCTGTTCGGCTCCGGCGACCCGTTCCACGACATCCCGCGCATGGTCGAGCTGTACCAGTCGGGTGACCTGAAGCTGGACGAGCTCATCACCACGACCTACACACTGGACCAGGTCAACCAGGGTTATGAGGACCTCATCGCCGGTAAGAACATTCGCGGTGTCATCTTGTACCCGGATGCGTGATCTGTCCGGTTGCATGAGGGTGGCGTGACGGCTGCGCCCGGCGGCCTGCCTACGGTCGTCGGGCTGGAGCGGGAGCGCCAGGTACTGGAGGTCGCGCTCGAGGCCGGCCGGCATGTCGTGATCGAGGGGCCGCCGGGCACCGGCAAGTCCACCTTGCTGCGCGACATCGCCCGCAGCGCGGGCAAGAGGGTCATCTTCGTCGAGGGCAACGCCGAGCTGACGCCGGCCAGGCTGGTCGGGCAGTACGACCCCGCGCAGGTCCTGGCCCGGGGCTACCTGCCGGACAGCTTCACCGACGGCCCGCTGCTGGCGGCGATGCGGGGCGGGGCCCTGCTCTACCTGGAGGAGTTCAACCGGATCCCCGAGGAGACGCTGAACGTCCTGATCACCGTGCTCGCCGAGGGTGAGATCGCCGTTCCCCGGCTTGGCATGATCGCGGCTGGAGCCGACTTCCGGCTGATCGCCGCGATGAACCCGTTCGACGCGATCGGCACCGCACGGGTGAGCCAGGCCATCGCGGACCGGATCTGCCGGGTGGTGCTCGGCTACCAGGACGCGGCGGCGGAGCGGCGGATCACAGGGACAGCGACCGGCGAGAACGGCGAGGTGGTGGACTTCGCGGTGACGCTGACCCGGGCCACGCGGGAGCATCGCGACGTTCGGATGGGCGCCTCGGTGCGCGGTGCGATCGACCTTGTGCTGCTGCTGACCGGGCTGGCCCGGCTGCGCGGGGAGCCCGCGCTGGCGCTAGGCAGCGCGCGGGACGCCGCTTACGCCGCGCTGTCCGGGCGGATCCGGATCGCGGACGGCTGTGACCGCAGCCCCGAGTCGGTGATAGACGAGCTGCTCGCCGAGGCCTGGCCGGCGCAGCCCGCGCCGTCCGACCCGCCGGACGGCGCGCAGCCTGTCACTGGCGCCGGGGACGCCGGGGACGCCGGGGACGCCGGGGACGCCGGGGACGCCGGGGACGCCGGGGACGCGGGGGAAGCGGGGGACGCCGGTGATGGCCAGGGAAAAGCTGACGGCCTGCCGCCCGGCCCGGCGGCAGGCCACCCGATCCGCAGCGCGTCCGCGTCCCGGCTGCGCCGCGGCCGCGGCCAGGGCGGCTCCCGGCGGACGCTGAGCCGCGCTGAGCTGACCGCCCGGCACTCCTCGTTCGGGGACGTCTCCCCCGGGGTCGGCCAGCTCGATCAAGATTCACTCGCCCGCCTGCTGGCAGCCGAACCGGACGCGGCGGCGACGCTGCTCGCGGATCTGGCGCTGGCCACCGACCGGCAGCTGGCCGCTGTGGCCAGGCGGCTGGCGGCTCGGGTGTTCGTCCAGCTCGCGGCGGTCGGCGCGCGCCCGGCTCGCGGTACGCGGAGACTCGGGCCTGGCACCGTTAGGGAGGGGGATCTTGACCTTGATCGCACGCTCGACCGGTTCTCGGGTGCCTGGCCTCCGGCCGATGCCGAACTGGTGACCAGGTCCTGGCGGGCGCACCGCCGGTCGCTCTGCCTGCTGATCGACACGAGCGGCTCGATGTCGGGACTCGCGGTCGCCATCGCGGCGGTAGCCGCGGCTGGCGTGGTGCTGTCGGCTGACGGCCGGCTGGACCCTAGCGTCGTCGCATTCGGCAGCGACGTCACCCGGCTTCGGGCCGCTGGCTCCGGGCGAGTGCCCGAGGACCTGGTGGGCGAGCTGATCGGATTGCGCGGACACGGGATGACCGACCTGGCTGGCGGCCTGCGCGCGGCGGCCAGGGAACTGGCCGGCTCGCATGCCGACGAGCGGGTCGCGATCCTGCTGTCGGACTGCGTGGCGACCAGTGGCGACGACCCGGCTTCGGCGCTGGCCGGAATCGACCGTCTGCACGTGCTGTGCCCGCTGCCGGCCCCGGAATCGGAGCGGGCCGCCGCGGCACTGGCCAGGCTCGGCTGCGGCGTCAGCCAGCCGGTCAGGAGACTGGCTGAGGTCGCGCCCGCGCTGACCAGGGCACTGTCGCGGTCAGGCTGACCTGGCGAGGGCGCCGCCGGGCGGGCGCGCCTATTGTCGCGCCTTTGTTCACGGGGCGGGATCGTCTTGCTCGGGTTCAGGCAATGGTGCGTCGAAGCTGACGTCGACGTGTTCGAAGCCCTTGCTGCGCTGCGCCTTGGCCTGGCCGGAGTACGCGCGCCGGTCGGCGCTGGTCAGGATGACGTTGTCGGTGAACGGGGTGAGCAGCGACCTGGGGTGGACGTGATTGACGCGCACGACGTTGATCTCCACGCACAGCAGGAGGGCCGTGGCAGTGATGTAGAGGAACGCGAGCAGGCCGAGGACGATGGCGAACACCGCGTTCGTGGCGCTGGCGTGCTTGACCACATGCCGGACGTAGATAACCCCGAAGGATTGCAGCAGCTGCCAGATCACCGCCGCGGCTATCGCGCCCGGCACCACGTCGCGCACGGACAGGCGCCGGGCCGGCGCAAAGCGGAACGCGAAGATGGACACGGCGATGTTGATCACAACGGACGCCGCCAGCGCCAGGACCCGTCCGGCTGCCCCCAGCGCCCCGGCCCCGCCGCCGCCCACGACGGACAAGACCGTCGTGCCCGTGACGGCCAATCCGGCGGTGGTCAGCAGCAGCAGGCTGCGGCCGCGGGCCTTGAAAGGGTTTGGCCGATTGTTGCGCGGCACTGCCCACACGGTGTTCGACGCGTACTGGAAGGCCTGCGCCACGCCCAGTCCGCCGTACAGGGATCCGAGGATTCCCACGACCAGGCCGACCGGGCCGCCACCGAGACGCTTCGGCTGGGACAGATCCCCGCCGATCACTGGAAACTGGTGCAGCGCCGAGGTGAGCACCTCGTGCTGGAGTCTCTGATCGCCCGACAGGATAAAGCCCAGGATCGTCGATGCCAGCAGCAACAACGGGAAGAGCGATACGAACCCGTAGTAAGTGAGCAACGCCGCCAGGTAGGCGCCGAAGTCGTCGAAGTACTTGTACACCACGGCGAGCGGGAAACCCGCCCACGGGTGCCTCTGCTGAAATCGGTCCAGACGCTCCGTGATCGCCACGCTAACCTGATCCCGGGTGATACCCGTCTGTCTCTGCGCGGGAAATCTCTACCTTCGAGATACTTCCGCAGTATCGCATGCGATAGATCGCCGTCGTGACTAGACATCTCACCCGCTCGGGCGGCCGGTAAATGGGATGACAGGAATCCCGGGCGCATGCCAGCCTTCTCCGGGTCCCTGGCGGCGTATCGAGGTCGAGGTGATCCGCGGCTGATTCGAAACCACGAGGAACCCCGAATGTCCAGGTATGCGCACCCGATGAACAGCCCATACCGGCTGTATCTGGGGTTTCAGTTCGCCATGGCTGTCCTGCTCGGCATCATCCAGGCGACGATCATCGTGTACTGGGTCACCGCGGGCCGGCTCAATCCCCTGCAACTGGTGCTGCTGGGCACCGTGGTCGAGGCGGCATACTTCGTGCTGCAACTGCCCACCGGGATGCTGGCGGACATGGTCAGCCGGCGGCTATGCGTCGTCGCCGGCGTGTTCGTGCTCGCGCTGGGATACATCGCGCAAGGCCTGTCGCCAGCGTTCGCGGTCCTGCTAGCCGCTCAGGTACTGATCGCGTTCGGCGCTGCCCTCATGTATGGAGCGCAGGAATCGTGGATCGCCGACGAGCTCGGGGAAAAGGAGATGACGGCGGTCTACATCCGGTCCGAGCAGCTTGGCCTGGTCGGAGTGATCGTGGGCAGCGCGGGCAGCGGGTTCATGGCGTTGGTCGCCCTGAGGCTGCCCCTGCTGGTCGGAGGCGGCCTCATGTGCCTGCTCGCCGTGGCACTCGCGGTCCTCATGCCGGAACGCAACTTCCGCCCCGCTGCCAGCGGACTGCGGCCCCGGGCGGTGCTGCGGGGCGCGTCCGGCGCGCTCGGCGAGCAGGTTCGTTCCACCAGCCGGGCGGTGCGCGCGGTCCCCGGCCTGGTCCTGCTGTTCGCGATGACCTTCTTCCTCGGCATGTGGAGCGAAAGCTTCGACCGGCTATGGGGCGACTTCCTGATCAAGGACATCACCTTCCCCCAGCTGTTCGGAATGCGGCCAGTCATGTGGTTCAGCGTGATCGCCTGCATGGCGGCGGTGCTGGGACTTGGCACCACGGAACTGGCTGGGCGCCGTACCAAGCGGCTCGGGCCTGCCTCGGTGACCACCACGCTGCTGATCATCACCGCCGCTACCGCCATTCTCGTGGTGATCATGGGAACCGCCCACGCGTTCTATCTTTTCCTGGCTGCCTACCTGGCGGTGTCCGCCCTGCGGCCGGCGTACGAGCCCCTGGTCACCGGGTGGATGGTGGTCCGGGTGGAATCCCAGGTTCGGGCCACGGCGCTGTCCGCCCGCGACATGTTCGACAGCGGGGGCCAAATGGTCGGCGGCCCGGTGATCGGCGTGGTCGGCAACCTCGTGTCGATCCGCGCCGCCCTGCTGGCGGGCGCCGCGGCGCTCGGACCGGCACTGGGCCTGCTGATGGCGGCCACCCGCCGGATCCGCGCCACGCACGCCAGTGAACTGGCCGACGGCACGAACATCGTCGAAGAATCTGCCGGGCGGCTGTAATGCGCCTCTTGCCGCCAGGCAAGGCAGCAGGGAGGGTGGACAGGTCGGCTCTACGGGGAGGACTGGAACCTATGCCCACGCTAGGTAACGGCAGGCTACTGGCGAGCTTAACCGCCGCGGTCACGTTCGTCGCGCTGTCCGCGGGCCCCGCGCTCGCCGGCCCGCCGGGCGGGACCACCTCCCGGGTGAGCGTGGCCGCCAGGAATGATGGCCGCGCGGCAGGTCACCGTGCCAGCGCTCAGGCTTCGAATCCGGCCATCGGGCTCGTGAAGTCCGCCAGCATCAAGAGCTATTCGACGGCGGGCACTCCCATCACCTACACCTACAAGGTCACCAACACCGGCGATGTGACGCTTACCAATGTGACCGTCACTGATCCGATGGCGAATCTGTCGCCGATCAACTGCGGCGGTGGCACCAATGTCATCGCGGTGCTCAACACCAGCGCATCCCACGCCTGCTCCGGCACTTACACCACCACCCAGGGCGACGTGGACACCGGGTCGATCACCAATGTCGGCACCGCGACCGGCAGCACGCCCGCCGGCTCCAGCGTGAGCTACCACTCCAGCCTGACCATACCGGCGCCCGGACACCCGTTCACTTGCTACACCCCCGCCGAGCCCGACTACCTCTCGCAGTCCAAGACCGCGTCCGGCCCGACGCAGCTCTACTACTCGACCACTGCGTCGAATGTCGTCACCTACCACAAGCTCGGGTCCCCCTACTCCTCCCCCGAAGGGCACGCCTACAACGCCCTCGGCTTTGACACATCTTCGAACTACCTCTATGCCATGGTCATCGGCACCGGCACCCTGATCCGGATCGACAGCACCGGCGGCGTCACCTCACTGGGAACCGTCAGCGGGTACCACGTCGCAACCGGCGGACCGGCAGTGGGCGCTTTCGATAATTCCGGCGACTACTGGATCACCAAGGGCGGCGGCTCGAGGACGGCCTACGAGGTCAACGTCACCGGCGGCGCGCCGTCCGCGACGCCCTTGACCTTGACCGGCACGGGGTTCAAGCCGTACGACTGGTCGTGGGACAGCGGGTACCTCTGGGGCGTGGCCGGTACCACCATCTACCGCGTTTCGACCACCGAGCCGACAGCCGGCGCGGTCAGCACCTTCCCCGCACCGAGCGGTGTCGCGTCCGTAAGTCTCTACGGTGCTTCGTGGACTTTCGGCAATGGCAACCTCGGGTTCTCCAACAACCAGACCGGCGCCATCTACCAGATTTCAGTGACCAACCCGTCGGCGGCTCACCCGACGTTCGGGCTGGTTTCGAGCTATCACGGTCCGAAGCACAGCGTCAAGATCAACGATGGCGCCGCCTGCGTGGGTCAGGACACGGACCTGAGCATCGTCAAGACCGGGCCGGCCACCGTGACCTCCAGCGGCAGCATCAACTGGGACATCGCCGTCACCAACAATGGCCCCGGGAACAGCTCGGGCTTCGCCGTGGATGACGCTGTGCCGGCCGGGATCACCGACGCCACGACGTCCACCCCCGGCTGCACCGTCACCGGCAACGACGTGCAGTGCGCAGAAGGCCCTCTGGACAACGGGGACTCCTTCACCATCACCCTGACCGGGACCGCACCGGCCACAGCGAGCACGTGTGTCGTCAACACGGCCACCGTCACCGCGAACGAAACCGACCCCAACGCCGACAACAACACCTCGAGCGTCCAGACGTGCACGTCCCCCGGATTTCCCTCCGTGGGGATCGTGAAATCCGCCAGCATCCAGAGCTACTCGACGGCCGGTACCCCCATCACCTACACCTACCAGGTCACCAATACCGGCGACGTGACACTGACCAATGTGACCGTCACCGACCCGATGACCGGCCTTTCGGCGATCAACTGCGGTTCTGGCACCAACGTCATCGCGTCCCTGGACCCGGCAGATTCGGCAACCTGCACCGCCACCTACACCACCACCCAGGCCGACGTGGAAGCCGACTCGATCACCAACATCGGCACCGCGACCGGCACCACGCCCACTGGTTCCACCGTGAGCTACAACTCCAGCCTGACCATACCGGCGACTTCACAGCCATTCACCTGCAGCACTCCCACCGACTACCTCTCGCAGGGCGAGCCGACAGCGCTGTACTTCGAGACACAGGGCGCGGGCGGAGGCACCTACACCCCGCTCGGGCCCACCTCCACCCTGACCTACAATGCCCTCGGCTTCGACACCCAGAACGGCTATCTCTACGCCGTCAGCTCCGACAGCCCCGACAACCTGCTCCAAATCGACAGCTCCGGCAATGTCGTTTCGCTGGGCACCATCAGCGGGGACACCCTCACGGCCCCGTACATCGGCGCCTTCGACGCCGACGGAGACTACTGGATCAACGACGGCTCCACAGATGCCGAGGAGGTCGACGTCACCTCCGGTTCGGTGCTGGAGACCCTGACCTTGAGCCAGGCGTTTAGCGCGGACGACTGGTCCTTGGACAGCGGGTACTTCTGGGGCCTGTCCGGCACGACGATCTACAGTATGGATCCCGCGACCGGCACGGTCAGCACCTTCCCCGCGCCGAGCGGCGTCGCGCCCGTCGGCGGGGCCAACGCCGGTACTTACGGTGCGGCGTGGACATTCAGCAACGGCAACCTCGGCTTCTCCAACAACAACACTGGCACCATTTACCAGATCTCGGTGACCAACCCGTCCTCGACGAATCCGACGTTCAACCTGGTGTCGAGCTCTGCGGGTCCGATTGCCGCCCAGAACAACAATGACGGCGCCTCTTGCGTGGGCCAGGACACGGACCTGAGCATCGTCAAGACCGGGCCAGCCACGGTGGTGGCCGGCGGCGCGATCACCTGGGGGCTGACCGTCACCGACAACGGCCCAGGGAACAGCTCGGGCTTCGCCGTGAATGATGCCGTGCCGACCGCGGTCACCAACGTCACGACGTCCACACCCGGCTGCACCGTCACCGGCAACGACGTGCAGTGCGCAGAAGGCAACCTGGACGAGGGGGACTCCTTTGTCATCACCGTTTCCGGAACTGCATCGCCGAACGACGACAAGTGTGTGGTCAACAAAGCCACCGTCACTGCCAATGAGGGCGACCCCAACCTCGGCAACAACACCTCCAGCGTCCAGACGTGCACGTCAGCTGGGACCACGGCAGCGAAGGCTCCGCCAACGCCGCCTCGACGGACGTGAACTGGGGTGCCGCCTTGGCTGACGTCGTTCGGCGGGAGCTCAGCCTGCCAAGGCGTGCTCCACGGAATCCGCGAGCAGCTCCGCGGAGCGCAGCCGGGCTTGCGTGCTGACCGACTGGTGGGCGACTATGAGCTCGTCCGCGTCGGCATGCTTGACGAAGGCCTCTGCGTACTCGCTGACCTCGGCCGGTGTCCCGACGGCGGAGTACTTGAACATCTGCTGGAGATGCTGGCCAGCGGGAGAGCCGAGGATCTCGTCTGCCTCTTGGTCGGTGAAGATCCGCCCCCGGCCGTACATCGCGGTCACCCGGTTGCGCTTGGCGGCGAGGAACTGTTCCTGCGCCGCGGAGCTGGTATCCGCGGCGATGACATTGACTCCGGCGATGACGTAGGGGTGATCCAGCTGCGCGGACGGGCGGAACTCCTGCCGGTACGCCGCGACGGCGTCCTGTAGCGCATCCGGGGCGAAGTGCGAGGCGAAGGCGTAGGGCAGGCCGAGTGCTGCCGCGACCGCGGCCCCGTACATCGACGAACCGAGGATGTACAGGGGGACGTGCGAGCCCTTGCCGGGCGTCGCCTCTACGCCCGGGATCCGGGTCTCGTCGCCGAGATAGCCCTGGAGCTCGAGGACGTCCTCGGGAAACTTGTCGGCCGACGCCGCGTTGCGGCGCATGGCGAGCATAGTGTTCTGGTCCGAGCCCGGAGCTCGCCCCAGGCCGAGGTCGATGCGACCGGGATGCAGCGCCTCGAGCGTGCCGAACTGCTCGGCGATCGTGAGCGGGGCGTGGTTGGGCAGCATGATCCCGCCGGAACCGAGGCGGATGTCCTGGGTCAGCGCGGCGACGTGGGCGATGAGCACGCTGGTAGCCGAAGACGCGATCATCGCATTGTTGTGATGCTCGGCATACCAGACCCGCTGGTAGCCCCACTCCCCCGCACGCTGGGCCAGGGCCACGCTGGCAGCCAAGCTGTCGCTAGCCGTTTCGCCCCGGCGGATCGGCGCCAGGTCGAGGATCGAGAGCGGGATGCTCATGGGAACTCTTCCTTCGCATCAGTACAACACTTATACGTATAAGTATATAACTGATGTTAGAATTCCCTGCGTGAAGAACGCCCCGGTGACACCGACGTTCGACGAAAGGACCGTCCGCGAGCTCGCCGTACTCCTGCACGACCTCTCGGACGCCTTCCGTTGCGACCGGTCCGATCAGGCCCAGCCGCCGACCCTCCCGGCCGCGGGCTGGGAGGCCATGAGGGCCATAGTGGGGACCCCCGGCATCACCGTGGCGCAGCTGGCCGTCACGCTCGACAAGCAGGTGAGCAACATCAGCGGGCTGGTCCGGGAGCTGACCGCCCGTGGCCTCGTGACGCGGCGCCAGGACGCGGCGGACAGGCGCTATTCCTATCTCTACCCGACCGACGCCGCTATCCGGGACAAGGATCTTCTCGAAACCACGTGGGGCAGGCACCTGCACGCCGCGCTCGAAGCCGCGCCCGCCGAGGATGCGGAGCGTCTGCTGAGCACGATCCCGACGTTGCGGACGCTCGCATCGACGTTGCGGCTGATCGGCAAGCGAGCAGGCTGACGGGCGTCAGCGGCCGGTCAGCCGGGCCGCGGCGCGGCGCGGGTCGCGCAGTCCGCGCCTGGCCTTCCCCGCGTATCGCCGGAGCGAAGACGCTCCGCCGACCTTGTCCGTCGCCCTCCCGGACAGGACTCCGCCGCTGGCGAGCTGGCCGGCGTCTGGCGACTTCCGCGCCCAGCCCCACCAGCCGTCCTGGATCACGAACTGATCGAATACCGGGTTCGTCCGTATGAGCAGGTCAAAGATCCTGCGCAGGTGCGGCTCTGATCTTTCCTCAGGGGAAAGCTTGGCTATCTCGATCTCGTAATGGAAGGGCGTATCCGCGGCGTGCTTCTCGTAGTTCCAGCCAAGATCATCCAGTAGCAGCCAGCCGCCGGGCTTGAGCAGTTTCTCCATGGTCACGACGGCAATGCCGTCCGTGCTCCAGTTCTTGGCGCCATCGAGAAAGATGAAGTCGTACTCTGGCCGCACCGATCCGTCGTCATTCAGGCACTTCTCGATCTCCGCCTTCAGGAACCAGGTATAGGTGGAGAAATGCTTATCGAAAGTGACCCGATGGCTGAGGCCCGCCTTCTCAAGGACTTCCTGCGGCGTCGGATCTTTCCAGTGCCACCGAGTTGAGTCAACGGTTGTCAGGTGACCCGTCCCGTTAGCCTCAAGCGCGGAGGCCAGAAACACAGCCGAGCCACCTCGCGCGGTGCCGAGCTCCAGCAGATTCTCGGGTCTGTTTTTCCTTATATGTTCGTAAAGCAGCTGACCGCGACTGGCGGGTATGTGAGGAGGCGGAACCTCTTCCACGATCCTGGCTGCTTCCTCGAACTCCATGCATCGATCCTAGATCTGTCGCGGAATGCGCCGGGGCCGAATGGCCGGCCTGGCGAGGCAGCCGAGCCTACCACCGGGGCCGCCGCCGATCACCGATACGGCCGACCACCACGCGGGGCGCCGGGAGGCACCAGGCCAGCAGGGGCTCCCTGGACAGCGCCAGGGAACCCCCGCGGTGACCTCGGGTAAGACGGCTACTTCACCTCGTTGAGCCGACCGGTCGCGACGTCGAACACGAAGCCGCGGACCTGGTCGGTGTGCGGGATAAAGGGACTGGCCTTGATCCGCGCGATGGACTGGCGGACGTCGGTGTCGAGATCAGAGAATGCCTCCGCCGACCAGGCCGGCTTGATGCCGGTCTCCTCTTGGATGCTGCCCTTGAAGCCGTCATCGGTGAACGTGAGCATCCCGCAGTCGGTGTGATGGATCAGGATGATCTCGCGGGTGCCGAGCAGCCGCTGGCTGATGGCGAGCGAGCGGATCTCGTCGTCGGTGACCACGCCGCCGGCATTGCGGATGACATGCGACTCGCCCTCGGCCAGCCCGAGGATGGCGTAGACGTTGAGCCTGGCATCCATGCAGGCGACCACCGCGGTGCCCTTGGCCGGCGGCAGCGGCAGCTGGCCACTGAATCCGGCCGCGTAGCGCTCGTTGTTCTCCAGGTATTCATCGGTGGCGCTCATGTTTCCCCTTCTGATTTGGTTTCAGATACTTAGCAGTGTGACGACGCTCGGATTACGGGTAGCAGTACGAGTCGCTGGACGCGTCGCCACCCTGGAGCCTGACCTGGTGCACCCGACGGCCGCGGAACGCGTCGCCTTCGGGGAAGAACCGCTCGTCCAGCGAGATCCCGCCGCCGCTGGCCACGTCGAGCTTGGCCATCCACGCGCCCACCCCCTCGGGGTAGAACTGGTCATCCCATGCCCCGTACAGCGAGTTGGTGAAGTACACCCGCTCGCCGTCCCGGCTCACCTCGACCATCTGCGGGCCGCCGCGCAGCGGCTGGTCCGGCCGCGACGGGTGCGGGACCTGCCCCACGATGCCGCCGATCCGCACCGACCCGGTCTCGCGCGGGTGGAACGGATCAGTGACATCGAACTGCTTCATCTCGCCGGTCCCGAAGCAGGAGACGTAGAGGAAACGGTCGTCCACCGACAGGTCGATGTCGGTGACCAGCGGCGGCACCGCACCGAAGCCCTGTAGCAGCGGAGGCAGCTGCTCGACAGCCGCGGGCTCGGCCGGGATCGTGATGACCTTGGTCGCGGCCCACCGGGCGTCACCGGATGCCGCCGGGTCCTCGTGCCACAGCCAGATCGATGCCGACAGGTCCTCTACACTCACGACCACGCCGAGGAAGCCGTACTTCTTGGTCGGGTCGTGGGCCGGCCGCAGCTCGAGCGCCATCTGGTACTGGTCGCCCAGGTCCACGGTCTGGAGGTGCTGGCCCTTGCCCAGATCCCAGAAATGGATCTGGTGACCGTACTTGCGGCCGAGGAGCAGCTCGGGAACGACGCCGTCCTCGATCATCGACGGGGTGCCCCACTCGGACGTGACGGCGACGTCCTGCGAGAGGTGCCACCACAGGTCGTAGGCGAGGTACTGATCGCCGCGTTCGCGCTCCCACCGGCCGGTTACCTCGAACGAGTCGTGATCAAGCAGCGCGACCCCGCCTGGTCCTTCCTCTCCGTTGGCACCGCCGAGGCAGGACATGTACAGGCCGCCCGGGCCGCAGTGCACAGTGTGCGGGCGCGAGTAGCCAGCGTTCTTGGCCAGCTCCTCGGCCTCGACCACCTTCACGATCGGCGGCGAGGTGGGGTTCTCCTTGGTGTCGAGTATGTAAGTCCGGGAGGACCTGATACCAGGAACGACAAGGTAACGCCGCTCCGCGTGCATAGCGTGGTCCCCGTGGCACAGCGCGCTTGAGCAGATGTTCCAGCCAAAATGATGCAGTTCGTCACCCGAGCCGGGGAGTTCGGTGAAGCCGATCACCGTGCCATAGCTACCCGAGGACGGGTCGACATCGACCACGGCGATCGCGTCGGGCTTGTCGGCCGGCCGGGAAAAGGCCGCGACATAGGCCAGCTTCTCGGCCGGCGCCGCCGCGGCATCGCCCGGCGAGCGGTAAAACGTAGGGTCAAGACCCGAGGAACTCATCAAAGCTCTCCTAACTCAGCCGGTCGCTCGTGCCTCTCTGGACGAGAACCTGTATGCCGGGCTCGCGCGGCAGCAGCAAGGCCGGCATCTGGTGCCCCCGGTCGACTCCGCAGCCCGCCGATACCACGATCATGATCCTGCCGAACGCAAGCCAGGATGACAACGGCACGTACGCCTGCCTTGCGGGTGGATGTCCATCAGCGCGGATATCAGCATGCTGCTAGCTGAATTTAGTTAATTCCGATCAGTTAAGTCAACTAACTGTCGAACGATTACAGCGACTCGCCGCGTGGTAGTTCCTACCCAGCGTGTCGATGTGTCACTCTCCGTGATAGGACATCGGAGGCGGGGGTAAGACCGCGGTCGGGACCAGTTGCTCGCTACCGGGGCTGACAGGCCGGGCAATGCCGTTGCCAGACGGCCGGCCGGCGAGGCTGGGCTGAGGGGGGCTCGGGATGAAGCAGGTTGTGGGTAAGTCGGCAGGCAGATGGGCGAGCGGCTTCGCCGCTGTGGCAGTGGTCGCCACGGCGGTGACCGGTGCCGCGGCGCTGACCGGGATCGCGGCGGCAGCCGCGACGGTGCAGCCGGCCAGGTCCGCGATGGTGCAGCCGGGCGTGCACGCGCCCGCGAAGACGGCAACTCCCGCGAAGACGGCAGCTCCCGGCTACGTGCCGGCCAAGCGGACGCTCAAGTACGGCATGCACGGCGCGGACGTCAGGCGCTTGCAGGACCGGCTGGCGCAACTCACGTACTACCCGGGTCCGCGCGACGGAAATTTCGCCATCGACACGCTCGAGGCGGTCTGGGCGTTCCAGGAGGTGCAGCGAATCCCGACCAGCGGCGAAGTCGGCAACTGGATGAACTGGCGGCTTGCCCACCCCCGCACGCCGCAGCCGCTGATCAGGAACGGTGCCGCGCTCCGGGTGGAGGTGGACCTGCGGCACGAGGTGCTCTACGTCTACCACGACAAGCGGATCGTGCTGATCAGCCACGTCTCGTCCGGTGGCGGGTACTACTACTGCGTGTCAGGCTCCTGCGGCTACGCGGTCACGCCGACCGGGAACTTCCACACTCTGTCGCGGGATCGCGGCTGGCACGTGGCACCCCTCGGGCTGCTGTACAACCCGGTCTTCTTCGACGGCGGATTTGCCATTCACGGCGATACCGAGGTGCCGTTGCAGCCGGTCTCGCACGGCTGCGTCCGGATCCCGATGGACGTCGCCAACATCTTCCCCGGCCTGGTGCCCAGGAACGGGATACCGGTGTACATCCGCCGCTGAGGCATCAGGCGCTGGCCAGCCCGAGCAGCCGCACGGCGTTGTCCTTGAGGATCTTGGGGCGGACGGCTGGCTTGATGTCGAGCGCCCCGAAGTCGGCCAGCCACCTGTCTGGCGTGAGCAGCGGGTAGAAGCTGCGGTCGTTCGGCGTGAATCCCTGGAGGCTTGGATGAAGCTTGAATCCGCGCACTCGGTGACCGGCGACGAGGCGGCGCACACGGTCCACCGCCGCCTGCCCGGTCAGCGGGTCTACCGAGCCGAACGGGATCAGCACATCGCGATGGGCGGCGGCCGCGTCGGCTATCTCCTCGCCGGCAGCGCCGGGTGCCCGGTCGCCGTGGTCGCGTCCACAGTGAACACCACCGCGCCCAGCTGGCGCTCGCGGTAATAGGCGGCGATCTGGTCAACCGTCGAGGTGCGCTCGGCGCCAGGCTTGAAGTATGCCGCCGACGCGGCGAGCAGCTCGTCATCCAGCGAGTGATGACCGTGGCCGTCTGACTCCACATGCACGTGGACGTCGATGGCAACCAGCCGATCCGGGTCCAGTGCGCCGCCTGCTCTCACGCGGAGTGTAAAAGCCAGGTTCCGGCGCGGTATTCCCGCCGATCCCGTCCGCGCGTCCGGCGCTGGCAGCCGCGTCCCGCCAGTAATGCGCTATACCCCTCCCCCGTACCGGAATACCCGTGGGGGGTTTCCGGCATACCCGCAGAGGGTTTACCGCCGGGTTTCAGCATGAGCCCGCATGTGGTTAGGGAAGCACATCTTGCCTGGTCATGACCTGGTTGTACATATAATTTGATAAGTTGCAGACTAACGACGTAATGTTATGAATAGCTCTGATTCCAGTCCGGTCACCAGGCATCGCTTGGTCATTTAAATAATGGCTCGACAGACGAGTGGGAGCCGGCATGAGTGAAGGCACGGCGGCGGCAAGGCCCCCCGCGCTGGCCCGCCGGGACGGCGCCATGGCACCCTGGGCAGCGCCGGATGCACGGCGATGGCTACAGCTCGGGCTGGCCGCCATCTGGCTGCTGGACGGCGTGCTCCAGTACCAGTCCGTCATGTTCTCCAAGGCGTTCGGACAGATGCTCGCCGCCACGGCGCCGGGAAATCCGGCGTGGATCGCCGAGCCGATCACGTGGGCCGCCGGCATAGTCGAACATCACCTGGTCAGCACTAACACGGCATTCGCCACTATCCAGCTGCTGCTGGGACTCGGGATCGCGTGGCGTCCCACGCTGCGCCCCGCGCTGGCCGCGTCCATCGTGTGGTCGGCCGCGGTCTGGTGGTTCGGCGAGGGGCTGGGCGGGGTGCTGGCCGGAACCGCGAGCCCGGTGAACGGCGCGCCGGGCGGTGTGATCATCTACGCACTGCTGGCGGTGCTGCTGTGGCCGTCCGGCGCCAACCGCCCGCTCCCGGCATTCGTGGCCGCCCGCCAGGTAGGCGTGCGGGCAGCCAGGGCACTGTGGCTGGTGCTGTGGGGCAGTCTGGCCTACTTCGCGGTCACCGCCGCCAACCGCACCGGTCAGGGCTTGCACGACATGGTGGCCGCAATGGCATCCGGCGAGCCCGGCTGGCTCGCCTCGATCAACCGCGGTGGCGCGGACGTCCTCGCGCATCGGGGCCTGACGGCATCGATCGTGCTCGCCGCGGTGCTCGCCGCAATCGCGGTGGGCGTTTTCCTGCCGGAGCCAGCGGTCCGCGCGACCGTGCTGCTGGCTGTCGTGGTGTCGCTGATCATCTGGGTGGTGGGACAGGACCTGGGCGGCATCCTCGCCGGGGGGGCGACCGACCCTAATTCCGGGCTGTTGCTGGCGCTGCTCGCGCTGGCCTACTGGCCGGGCGGTGCCGCGGTCATGCCGCACCCAGCGGATCATTCCCCGGCCAGCGCGGGGATAGCACCATGACAGGTCCTTCCTGGCTGCCGGATACGTTCGCCGCGATCATGCTCGTGGTAGCAGCGGTGAGCGCGGCCCGGCTGGCCGCCGCCGTACCTGGCCCGCGGCAGGCGATCACCGACACCAGCGCCGACTGCGCGCATCTGCTGATGGCTATCGCCATGTCGGGAATGCTGGTGGCCAGCCTGAGGACCCTCCCGGACGAGGCTTGGGAAGTGGTGTTCGGCGTCTTGACGGCATGGTTTGCGGTGCGTGTCGGCCGGGAGGCGCGCGGGCGTGGCGCCCGCGCCTGGGCCGGTGGCTGCCACGCGCCGCACCTGGTGCACAGCGTGGCCATGCTGTACATGTTCCTGGCTCTCAAGGTGCCTGTGGCCACGAGCGGCGGATCAGGGATGGGCGGCATGAGCGGCTCATCCTCGGCCATGCTGCACCTGCCGACGCTGGCACTCGTCCTGGCGCTGCTCCTGGCCGGCTACGCGGTCCGGGATCTCGACCGTCTCACCGACCCCGCGGGCGTCAGGCTTTACCACCCGGCGCAGACCGGCAGCAGACGCACAAGATTCGGGGCTGCTGCGCTGGCGACGGCCGGCGCATCGGGGGCGGCGACCGGGCCAGCGGTGGGCCGCTCGGCCGCAGCGGCCCCTGGGCCGGCCGGTGGGAGCCCGGCAGGCCGACCAGTACCCGGCCGCGGCCTTGCCTCAGCCCGTCGCCTCGTGATCGCGCCGCGGCTAGCGATCTGCTGCCGCATCGCAATGGGCATTACCATGGCATACATGCTGGTCATCATGATCTAGCAGCACCCGAGCACGGTGTGATGCGCTCGATGAGGCGGATGGAGGGCGCCATGAACGGGTACACGGAGAACAAGGACCAGTACATCAAGCGGCTGCGCCGCATCGAGGGGCAGGTCCGTGGCCTGCAGCGGATGGTGGAGGACGACAAGTACTGCATCGATATCCTCACCCAGGTCTCGGCCGTGACCAGGGCCCTCCAGTCCGTAGCGATCGGCCTGCTCGAAGAGCACATGGGCCACTGCGTGGTGCAGGCCGTTGCCGAAGGCGGTGATACCGCGACCGAGAAGGTCCGGGAAGCCTCCGACGCGATCGCCAGGCTCGTCCGGTCCTGACGCCGCCCTCGCGTATCGCCCGCACGGCTGGCGGTGTGCAGGCAGGTTCGGCGCGTGCCGTTCGGAATATAGATCTTTATTGCCTCGGTCATGGCGGCGTGCAAGTGTCGGCTGTGTGAAACCAGACAGCCAGGTTCTCGAGGGCGAGCTGCTCTGGACGCCGACCGCTGAGCGGGTGGCCGGGGCCAACATCACCGGGTTCGTGGACTGGCTCGCGGCCCGCGGCCGGCGATTTGACGGGTACGGCGCGCTGTGGCGCTGGTCGGTCACCGATCTCGAGGGCTTCTGGCAGGCCGTATGGGACTACTCGGGCATCGAGTCCGCCGTCCCGCCTGCCCGCGTGCTCGGCAGCCGGGGCATGCCCGGCGCGCAATGGTTTCCCGGGGCGCGACTGAACTACGCGCAGCACGTGCTGCGGAACGAGCGTCCTGGCCAGGACGCGGTGCTGTTCCGCAGCGAGACCACGCCGGTGGCCGGCGTCCCGTGGCAGAGGTTCGCGGGCCAGGTCCGGATACTGGCCACCCGGCTGCGCGAAATGGGCGTCCGGCCCGGCGACCGGGTCGCGTCATGCCTGCCGAACATCCCGCAGGCCGTCATCGCGATGCTGGCGACGACGAGCATAGGCGCGACGACTGGGAAGCCTGCCTGACGGCGGCGAGCACGGTGTCCTGGGGCGCTCTGCTTGATCATCCGGCTGTAGCGGCCGCGGAGTTCAGGTTCGAGCAGGTGCCCTTCGACCATCCGCTCTGGATCCTGTTCTCCTCTGGCACCACCGGCCTGCCGAAGGCGATCGTGCACGGGCACGGCGGGATCCTGCTCGAGCAGATGAAGCTACAGCGCTTCCACATGGACCTGCGCCAGGGCGATCGCGCGTTCTTCTACACCACCACCGGCTGGATGATGTGGAACTTCCTGGTCAGCTCCCTGCTGATCGGCGTGTGCCCGGTGCTCTACGACGGCAGCCCGGCTTATCCGCAGCCCGACGTGCTGTGGCAGACGGCGCAGGAGTGCGGGGTCAGCTTCTTCGGCGCGAGCCCTGCTTATGTCGACCTGATGTCGA
Source organism: Actinomycetota bacterium (assembly GCA_003168255.1). GTDB lineage: Bacteria > Actinomycetota > Actinomycetes > Streptosporangiales > Streptosporangiaceae > PALSA-505. The sequence goes on along the minus strand of PMSU01000066.1, from coordinate 7,524 downwards.
AGGCGGGCGTGGTGCCCGCGGAGAAGTTCGACCTGCCCGGGCTGCGGGCCATCATGCTGGCGGGCTCGCCGGTCTCCGCTGCGGCAGGGCGATTTCTTCCGTATCAACGACCGGGGCGGGTGTTTCGTCCTCGGCCGCTCGGACGCCACACTCAACCGGCACGGCGTGCGCATCGGCACCGCCGAGATTTACAGCGTGCTCACGGCCGTGCCCGAGGTGCAGGACGCGCTCATCGTCACTCACCCTTGACGCAGGGATCGAGCGCAAGATAAGCGACCGGCTGCGCAGCGAATACACGGCGCGGCACGTGCCGGACCGGATCCTCCAGGTGCCCGGGATCCCGGTGACCCGCACCGGCAAGAAGATGGAGGTTCCGGTGCGCCGGATCTTGCAGGGCGTGCCGGCCGGCGAGGCGGCGAACCCGAACGCGATGGCCGACCCGGCCGCTCTGGACTTCTTCGTCTCTTACGTGGCGACGCAGCGCGACTACTCGCTGGGCTGAGGCTGGCTTTCAGCCCCAGACGTCGGCCGCGGTCTCGACGATCAGGCGGAGCTTGGCGGCCTGCTGCGCGGAGGTCAGCTTGTTGCCCTCGACCGTGGAGGAAAATCCGCACTGCGGCGAGAGGCACAGCTGGTCCAGCGGGACGTACTTAGCTGCCTCGTCGATCCGGCGCTTGAGGCTGTCCTTGGACTCCAGCTCGCCCCGCTTCGTGGTCACCAGGCCGAGCACCACCATCTTCCCCTTGGGGACGAACCGCAGCGGCTCGAACCCGCCGGACCGCGCGTCGTCGTACTCCAGGAAGAAGCCATCCACATTCAGCTCGCCGAACAGCGCCTCCGCGACGAAGTCGTAGCCGCCCTCGGCCGCCCACGACGACTGGAAATTACCCCGGCACATATGCGTGGTCACTGCCATCCCGGCGGGCCGGCCGGCCAGCGCCGCGTTGAGCTGGCGGATGTAGCGCAGGTGCAGGTGCTCGGCGTCTTCGCCGCGCTCGGCGATCACCGAACGCTGCGCCGGATCGTTCAGGTAGGCCAGGCTGGTGTCATCGAACTGCAAGTAGGTGCAGCCCTGGGCGGCCAGGCGGCGGACTTCGTCTGCGTAGGCGGCCGACAGGTCGGACCAGAACTCCTCGATGTCGGGGTACACGCCGGGATCGATGGAGGCCGGGCCGCCGCGGTAGTGGACCATACTGGGCGACGGAATGGTTAGCTTCGGCGTTGCCTTTTCCGCGACGGAGCGCAGGTAGCCGAAGTCTTCCCCGAAGATCGTTTCGTTGAGCCGGATCTTGCCGTCGATATGCAGGGCGGCCGGAGTGAACTCGATGGTCCCCGAGGGATTGCGGAACTGGACGGCCAGGTTACCCGGGGCCTTGCCGATGCCGCCCAGCTGGTAGATGAAGTCCATGTGCCAGGAGGCGCGACGGAACTCGCCATCCGTCGCGGACTGGAGGCCTACGTCCTGCTGCATCCGAACGACTTCGGCGATCGCCTCGTCCTCGATGCCGCGGAGCTCGTCCGCGGTCATCCGTCCGGCGGCGAACTCGTCACGGGCGTGCAGCAGCTGCTGCGGCCGGAGCAGGCTGCCGACGTGGTCGGCGCGGAAGGGGGGCATGTCGCGAGCGGTCATGACTCTCCTCATATCACGACCGCGCCTGCCGTCGCTGCCCGCCGTGGGCACCGACATCATCGCGAACAGCCTCCGCGCCCGTGGCCTGCCCGAGCCGGAGCAGATGAGCGACTTCCGGGACAAGGCGCCGGTCAGCGGTAGCAGCCTCAGCCTGCGCCCAGCGCCACGAGGGACAGCGCGGTCGCTTGCTGGATCGGATCGTCGGTGAGGTCGCGCCGGACGTTGTACATTGACTCGGCGAGGCTCTGCCCTGCTCGCAAGTACCGGTGCAGGTCCACCATCATCGGCACGAGAGCGTAGTCGTTCAGCGGGACGACGCCGGCGATGATCCCGGCCGTGCCGAGTGGCAGCAGGCTGCTGACCAGGCCGAGCAATTCATCGGCTCCGGCCGGTGCCAGGACACCGGAGTCGCAGCTCGGCAGGACAAGCCGGTACGGCGCCCGCTGCAACTGCTCGATGTCATAGACGGTCAGCGGTCCGTCATGCATGCGCAATGAGGAGAACAGCGGGCTGTCGGCACGGAAGCTGCCATGAGCGGCAATGTGGGCCAGCCAGGCCCCGTCGATTGCGGACAGCACCCGCTGGGCTGTGGCCTGGGCGCCGGCTAGCACCGTGACGTCGTCATACAACTTCGCTACCAGGGGCACCTCGGCGCCATCAGTGACCAGACCAGGCCCGCGGGCGAGCGCGACATGGCGGCGGCTCGGCGGCGAGGCGGTATGCGCACGCATCCAGGCGCCCGCCGAAGGGGCGACGCTGAAGACGCGGTCGCCTAGGGCAGGAAGCAGTGGCCACGGGATCGTGTGCAGCTTGCCGGGTGGGACGACAACCACGGGTCCGTCGCCCAGCTGACCGGCGGCGGGGCCGAGCAGCGCGTCTTGGAGTTTCGGTCCGGCCGCCTTCAGGATGGCCAGCGCGCTGTCCTGGTCGTCCGCTGGCCGGCTGCGGGCCAGGCGGCGCAGACCGAATCGGGCGAAGTCAGCGGCACGGATGACATCCTCGGTGCGGCCCGCCGTGAATTGCCGTACCTGTCCCGCCCCGCAGAGCAGCACGATCAAGGTGCCGTCGACGTCGACGATCTCGATCAACTGGGCGCCGCCGAGCTCGTCGAGCAGCTCCGTGATGTTGACAGCGGTACGGCTGGAGTCGGCACTACCGCGGGCGCGCAGCGAACAGGCACGCACCACGCCCTCCAGCCGTAGCTGTTCCCGCTGGAACGCTGCGGTCGGCCCCCCCTGGCGCCGTGCATTGTCCAGGCGGCTGGTCACACCGCGCAGCGCGACAAGACCGGCGTTAAGTTCAGCGTCGGCCGAGGGCCGCACCGCGGGGACCGCTAGCGCGGTGGCCCGCCACCGTTCACTCCAGGAGAGCAACAGCCGTGGCCGGTGTGTACGCGCGGTATGACGCTGCGCGAGCGCAGCGAGCTCGGCGCCATGCGCGGTGGCCTGCGCCCGCAGTTCCGACGCGCCCAGGGTAAATCGATGCTCGTCCAAGACCTCAAGCCCGCGGCGGCAGGCGGCGAGCAGACGACGCGGCTGGTTCGCGGCCTCGGCCCGCAGCGCCTCACTGAGCCAGCCGCTGGCACGTGACATCGCCGGACCGCGCAGCCGGCTCTGTGCCGCCGCGACGAAATGACGATCGGCGTCATCGCGGCGGCCCAGTTGCAGTGCCACCCGCCCGGCCAGCAGATGCGCCTGCGTCGCGTCGCTGGAGCCAAGCGCCTCCAGCCGGACAGCCGCCCGGTTGGCCGCACGAAGCAACTGGGCCGACACCGGCACAGCCGCATATTGGGCACGGACCACCACCAGCGCTGCGTGGGCTTGCCACCAGGCACGCTGCTGAGACCGGAATAGGCGGTAAGCGGCCTGCGCCCGGTCAAGGGCTGCCTGCGGCTGCGCTGCGGCCAGCGCGCAGCCGGCCGCCATCAGCAGCAATTCGGCTTTCTTGGTGGATCGGCCACGAACCTGCTCAATATCACGTAGCGCAGCATCCGCCTCGGACAGCGCGTCGCCGACCAGCCCAGCCGCCAGCAGTACGGCGCACCGGTCAATGCTGAGGGCTGGCGTCGGCACATTCAGCGGCCGGTAGCGGGAGCTGGCCTCGTCAAGGTAGGAAAGCGCCGCCGGAAGGTCACCTGATCGGAAGGCGACGGTCCCACGGTTGAGCGCTGTATGGATCGATCGCAGCTCCTGGCTGATCTCCCCGTACAGCCGCCCAGCGGCCGCAAGATCAGCATCCGCTCGGCCAGGCGACCCGACGGCCAGGTACACCAGCCCGCGGCTGCTTAGCGCACGAGCCGCCCAAAGCTGATCACCGGCGCGCTGCAGCACGCTGACCGCACGATTCAGGTCCTCGAGGGCCGCCGCGTACCGGCCGAGAGTAAACAGCGCGGTGCCACGCCGATGCAGCACCCGCCCCGCCAGGACGCCGCTGGACAACTGCACGGCGCGGTCGAATGCGGCGAGTCCGTTCGCCGTCCGGCCCGCGAGGACGAGCGCTACTCCCAGGCTGGCCAGCACATCGGCTTCGCGTTCGGCCGAGCCGGTCCGGCGGGCCAGGCGCAGCGCGGCACGCAGGTCACGGACTCCCGCATCGACATCACCGACGTCGCGCAGAACAATCCCCGCGGCCTGATGAGCCACCGATGCCTCATACGGGCCGGGCCGCTGCGTCAGAACCCCCCGCGCCTTGGCCAGTGCCTCTCGAGGCCGGGACAAGGCCAGCGGCAGCAAGTCGTCCACTTCCCGCTGACCGGATTCGGCCACGAGGGCTCCCCCAGCCACGAAGCCGATATTAGAAGCTCGTATCCTCCCAGTCTAATGAGTTTCCCACGAAAAACGTCATGCTCGCGACGTCTCTCGCCACATTCTGTGAAGGGACGCCACACAGGCAGTAACCACCGCTGCACGAGACCACAGGACCCTGCAGAATGCTCCCCTCAGCATGTATCACACAGCCGCTCGATCGCTCTGTACAAGCAGCGGCCCGCAGGTGTGTTCCCGTCTTAGCCTCGCAGCCACCGATCTGCCTCGGATCCGGGCATTGAGGAAGCCAACATGTCGAAACTTGGGGAGGGCATCGTGACCGAATCGGACAGTTACAGAAACGATCTGGAAACCAGGATCGCCGATCAGGTTGAGTACATAATCAGGGCCTTCGGCGACGAAGGAATCGAAATAGGAGTCGTTACCGACAACCGCGGGATCGGCTACCTGTACGCCGAGGGTCAACTCCTCGTCCTCGATCAGTACCTTGATCGCGTGCGGCAGATCCTGCAACCCTCGGATGAGTCCAACCTAGAGCGGGATGATCCTGACCGAGTTGAGCCTGTCATCGCGGGCGTAGTCCTTCTTAGGCTGAGCGAAAAGCAACCCACCGTGCCCGTTGCGCTCGACGAGATCGACCGGCGACTCGGCTCGGGAATCGCGACGCCGAATCACGTCCTGACTGTCGCAGGAGAGGTGGATTCTTGCCCGGCCACGGAACCGCAGGAAGTGTACGCCGGAATCGAGCCCTACCCCTCAGTGTGCCCGGGCGGCGGCGGTGCCGGTGTACTGATCTACATAGCTGACACCGGACTGCTGGCAGATGCGGATTCGTCTCACTCATGGCTAGCCGGGGTTGAAGCCCGGGATCTGGATCCGCTTCCGCCCGAAATCCCGCCCGGTACACAGCCGATCCCGCCCTACACCGGGCATGGCACGTTCGTCGCAGGTGTGGCACGGTGCATGGCACCCGGAGCGGACGTCATCGTCGCCAATGCCTTCGCGATCGCGGGCAGCACTCTGGAATCGCATCTCACGAGGCATCTCGACGCGGCGCTCGGTCACGGGGTGGATATCTTCCACTTGTCGATCGCCGCACCGACCAGGAAAGATCTCCGCCCTATCGGACTCGCAGCGTGGCTAAAGCGCATGCGCCAGTACAAGGGCGTGGTGTGCGTCGTCGCGGCAGGTAACAGCGGCTCCCGGCGGCAGTCCTGGCCGGCCGCTTTCCCGGAGGTGGTCTCCGTCGGCGCGCTCGCAGGCGACTGGCGCAGCCGCGCGAAATTCACCAATTTCGGCGGGTGGGTCGACGTGTACGCGCCCGGGAGAGACCTCGTCAACGCCTACGCCACGGGCACGTATACCTGCTACGTCGAACCTTACAAAGAAAAGGAAAGGGAGTTCTACGGCATGGCGAAGTGGAGTGGGACCTCCTTCTCCACCCCTGTCGTGACCGGGCTGATCGCCGCGCGCATGTCCCGCACCGGCGAAAACGGTCAGGAAGCGGCGGCTGCCCTGCTCGCCGAGGCACATTCCCAGGCAATCCCAGGCGTCGGTGCCATCCTGCTACCCGGCTGCGACAACGACGCGCCTACCAACCCGGCGCGGTGCTGCCCCACCAACCAACATCGCCCGTGCGGCTGCTGACGTCTCCACGCCTGGCGCTGCGGCCGCACCGCGTGACCTCGATCGCGGTGCGGCCGCAGCGGCTTGATGCCGAGAGGCCGTGGACTATGCCGACGGTGTTGCCCGCGGGATCGCGGATGGTGGCGAGCCGGGTGGGCTATGGCTGTGCAGGGTGCGGCCGGTCGGGCTGGTGGCGGTGGTGGTGCCGTCAGGGTGGACGGTGAGTTTCCAGCCCCACCGGTGGATCACGATCAGGTGATGGAACCGGCACAAAAGGTAACAATTGTCTAGCGCGGTGCGACCGCCGTCTTCGCGGTGGATCAGGTGATGCACATGGCACACCGATGGCAGCTCCAAGCAGCCGGGGAACCGGCAGTGCTTGTCCCGCAGGATGACCGCCCGGCGCAGGTGGCCGGGGATGACCTCGACTCCCGCGCCCACATCCAGCGGCAGGCTGTACGTCGAGAACGGCCGCTCCAGCAGGCCCTGCCGCAGCGCCGCGGCCAGCCCGCCCGGCCCTGACAGCACATCAGCCGCCCTGGCCAGCAGCGCCCGCCGCAGCAACCGCTCAGCTGAGCGCAGCGCGGGCGGGATGGCCAGCTCCGGCACCCCGGCATCCGCATCCTCCGCCGAGTCCGCCGGGTCCGCGGCCTGCGACGGGTCCTGGCCGCGGCCGGGGACGTCGGCGCCGTGGCCGGGAGAGTCTGCATTGCGGCCATGGCCGGTCATGGTCAGGAACAGCTGCACCAAGTCGTCCAGGGCTTCCTCATCCACGGTGCCCATGACCGTGGGAAAGATGGTCGCATCGCACGCCAGCGCCCGCGCCTCGGCATCAGTCAGGCCGCTAGCCCGGTCGGCCCAGGCCGCCTCCGCACCCGACGCCCCGGCCATCTCCCGCAGCTGGCGCAGCGTGATCTGCAGCTGAAGGTGCACCGGCTGCCCGGCCCGCTGCGGCAGCATCCCCGATCCGATCAGCCTGATGCAGGCTTCCTCAAGAGCGTCATGCTCGCGCTGCGGCTTGGTCCGGATATCCTCCGGGCCCGCCTTCGCCCCCAGCGAATCCAGCACCGCCCGCAACGCCGCCCCGGCCGCCGGAGTCAGATCCCCCTCCAGACGGCCCGCGTTGCCGAAGGTCTGCGCGAAGTAGAGCGCCCGGTCCCCGAACCGGGGCCCGCCCTCATCCCCGTCGGCGGGACACGACCGCTCATACATCTCCTGCGCCAGCGCCCCCAGATCGCCCAGGCACGCCCCGCCCGCCGCCGCAGCCAGCAAGATCGCGTCCGCGTCCTCCCGGGACTCCTCGGGCAGCCGGTCGTTCCACTCACAAAGCTGCCGCGCCCACGACGACGAGATCTCCGCAGCGGCCAGCGCCGCCCAGATCGCTCGATGACCCCGCAGCCGCCGCATCCAGCCGAACGCCCCCGCCGCCGCCCCCCGGGTGACGCGGGTCTGCCACATCAGCCAGGCCCGCGTCGAGCCGCACCCGTCATCCTCATATCCCAC
>PMSU01000205.1 GCA_003168255.1 Actinomycetota bacterium | reverse complement strand
GACGGCGCCGCGGCCGACGTGGCCGTGCACTGCGCCGAGCACGGCCTGCCCCGCGGCCGCGACGAGGTGGAAGCGGTACTGGCGGCGCTGGCCGGGTACCAGTCCACGCTCAGCGCCCTGGCCAGCGCGATGAGCCTGGTCCCGCCGCTGCGAGACTCCGCAGGACAGGCGGCTGACGCTGTCGGTCACTGCCGTTCGGTGCACGAGAGCGCCGCGCAGGACGCCGCCAGCGACGGCGAAGCCGCCGTCGGCCTGCGGGCCAAGGCCGNNGCCGACGCCGCGCGGGCCGCGCTCACCCAGGAAGCTCAGCACATCGTCGAGGAAGTGCGGCGGCTCGCCCAGCGGATCGACCAGGCGGTGAAGACGCTGAAGCGGCTGGCCGCCGAGCACGAGAGCCTGATCACCCGCCGGAGCAAGGCGGAGGCGACCCTGGAGCGGATCGAGGAACGGCGCAAGCAGGCCGAGGACGAACGGCAGCGGTGCGTGGACCGGTGGCTTGGCTGTGTCGATTCGGGGCTGCCACAGCTACGCGGCCTTGCTGACCCGCCAGCGCGCCACGTCACGGCGGCACTGGAGTCCGCAAGGGCCGCCCGGGCCAAGATCAGTATCCGGGACTGGCCGGACGAGCCGGCCGCTGCCGCGCACCGGGTGCAGGGCCAGTGGGCGCGGATGGCCGATGCGGTGGCGATACTCCGTTCCCGGCTGGAGTCCCTCGCCGGGCGGACCGTCCGGACCGTCGCACCCGGTGACGGCGCCGAGGACTTCCCCGGTGCCGTCGAAGTCGTCGTCGACTCCACCGGGGCCGCGCTGGCCCCGCCCACGGCGGTGGACACGCTGTCGGCCCTGCTGCTGCGGCTCCAGACCGACTACGACGAGGAACTCACCAAGACCATCAACGAGCTGCTCGGCAGCACGTTCATCGAGCATCTGCGCGACAGGCTCGCTGAGGCGGAGCGGCTGCGGGCCGACATCAACGTCAAGCTGGCGCAGAACCCCACGTCGGTCTCCGGCCTCACCCTCCGGCTCATCCGGGTGGCCGTATCGGAGGAGCGGGCGGCCAACGACGTGCTCGCCGCACTGGAACGGGACTTCAGCCTGCTGCCCGAGGCGACCCAGGACCAGTTGCGGAGCTTCCTGGCCGGCCGGGTCAGCGACGCGCAAGAGAAGGCGCGGGCCGCGGGCGACCCGGACTGGCGGTCCAGGCTCGCGGAGATACTCGACTACCGCCGCTGGTTCGAGCTGCGGATGGAGTACCGGACGGCGCGCTCAGGCATGGCCGACGGACCGGCCGGCGGCTGGCGCGCGCTGGACCGGGGAGACCATGGTCTGCTGTCGGGTGGCGCGAAGGTCGTCACCCTCATGCAGCCGTTCATCGCCGCGCTGCACGCCATGTACGACCAGTCGGGCATCGGCCCGCGCATGATCTGGCTCGACGAGGCGTTCGGCGGCGTCGACTCGGCGAACAAGGCGACCATGTTCCGGCTGCTGACGTCCTGCGACCTGGACTGGCTGATCGCCGGCCCCGGCATCATCGCTAACTCCTCCACCGTCCCGCTGGCCTCGATTTATGAGGTCCGCCGGGCTCCCCAGCCGTTCCCCGGGGTCTCGCTGGAACTAGCGGTCTGGACCGGTAACGAGCTCACCCACGTCGTCACCCCCGACCCGGCCGACTTGCCGAGCCGTGGCATCGACGACGACGCTTCGGGTGCGCCCGAGCCCGCCGACGACCTGTTCTCCACGCTGTGATCGGTGATGCTGGGACCACCGGCGCTGTGACCGGTGGTGCTGTGACCAGTGGCCCTGGGACTCGCGGCGTTGGGACCGGCGGTTCCGTGATCGACGCCCGGCTGCTGGAGTGGGCCCGCCTGCCCGGGCCGGCCAAGGTGCTCGCAGCGGCCAGGCAGCGCCTCGAAGCCGGGCACGGCATGGCGGGCAGCCCCATGCGTGTCTCGCTTTCCGGCCCCGAACGCGACCAGGTAGGCAAGCTGCTCGGCACGAAGTGGGCATTGTCAGCACGGCAAGTGGGCGCCAAGGCGCTGGCCGAGGCCATCAGCACCCTCGGCACCGACCTGGAAACCCTGCTGATCTCGACCGGCGGCCCGCTGCGGAACCGCCCCGCCGAACGAGCGGCCTCGCTGCGCGACGCCCAGCACGAGCGTTCGCTCGCCGTGACAGCGCTCGTGGCCGGCGGTGTATGTCTGGAGTCGGCCGACGGTTGGGTGACCCGGCGCGGCCTGCCGCGAGCCGGCAGCGGTCAGTTGCTCGGGCTCGCCGAGCGGTGCGCGCGAGTCTGGCGCGAGCTCCCCGGCTCCGCCGGCTCGACTGTGCTCCTCACCGTGCTGGCCGCCGCCGCACTCGACGACCCGCACGCCCTGGACAGGGGGAGCGCGGCAGCGCTCGGCGTGCTGCGGCTGCTGGGCCACGACGCGCCCGCGACCGCCGAAGCCTGGCGCGCAGTCTGGGAGGAATCCGGCGTCGTCTGCGACCCGGTCTCGTCCCGTGTTCTCGTGCTCAACGTGGTCCTGACCGGGGACGCGGCCGGCTGTCGGCTGACCCAGGCCGCGGGCGCCGAACCATTGTGGCTGACCTGGCGTTCCCTGTCCGGGACCTTCCGCTGCGATGCCCCCGCCGTCTATGTCTGCGAGAACCCGTCCGTGCTCATCGCCGCCGCCGACCAGCTCGGCGCGTGCTCGCTGCCGCTGGTGTGCACCAATGGCCGCCCATCCGCCGCCACGCGTAAGCTGCTCACCGGACTCGCGGCAGCAGGAACGACGCTGCACGTCCGCGCCGACGACGATGCCGCCGGCCAGGAGATCGTGTCGGGCCTGATCGCCGCGATCCCGGGGATCCATCTATGGCGCTACCCGCTCCGCCCTCCCACCCAGTCACGCTACGAAGAACAGGATCTGGATCTCCTCCTGCACGACCTCCACCAGGAACCTACGCGGCAGTGAACGATGATCATGGACTAAGAGCAACCAGGCAGCAGGAGGCCAGAAGATGCGGCGATGGGCACGGCACCCCGGTAAAGACCGGGAATGCGCCAGGCGGTGCGGTCCGGGCCGGTGGCCGTTGAGAGCGAGCCGGCCCGGGCGCCGCGGTCAGCAGGCGTTCAGCCAGGTGACGGTGAAGTTCTCGTTGCTGGTGAGCCCGGAGGTCGAGTCGCAAACGGTGCTGCCGTTCTCGATCTCCATCTGCTCGATCGTGTACGGCGAGCCGGTGAAGGAGCCGACCGGCGACCCGTCCACGGTGAAGCTGGTGAAGGGGTCGGTGCCGAACTTGGTCAGGTGGTTGGCGGCCATTTCCATCACGGCCTCAGCCGAGCTGTCCGAGGCCTTCAGCGACTTGGTGACGGTGTTGGTCCAGCCCTGGGTGAGATCCTTGAGCGTGAGCGTGTAGCTGGTGCCGCTGGTGTGGGTCACCGTTCCGGTGAACTGGTCGCCCGGCTTCACGGTCTTGTTGATGGTGACGTAGTTCTGCGGATACATCTCGTACCAGGCGTAGTAGTCCGGCGAGGAGCCGTCACAGTCGCCGGAGGTGCCGGTCTGCTCCACGGTGCTGCTGCTGTAGCCGTCGAGGCCGACCCACGGCGACATGTCGGTCTCGCCGTCGCCGCGGGTGCAGGTGATGGCGTTCTGTGTCCAGCTCGCCGTCGCCGTGCTGAAGGTGCTGCCGGTGACGGCATAACCGGACCAATTGCTCGAGTAGCTGATGCTGCGGCGGCCGTCGACGTGCTCGGCCGGAGTGCCGGAGGCGGCATGGAACAGGCCGCCGGGCACGAACCCGTGCGGCCCTGCGGCTGTGTGGGTGCGGTGCTGCGCGGCACTGGCCGCCATCGCCGGGGCGGTCATGGCCACCGAACCCGTTACCAGCGCCACGGCCGCCAGGGAAATACACCATCGCTTGACCACGCGGGGGCTCCTTTACTGGAAAGGCAGCCAGGCCCCCGGGGCACAGTTACCCGTCACTGACCTGCCAAGGTACGGCGACTGTACCTCTATCTCTAGATCTAATAAATAGTCTCGTTAGATATGTAACTTTCTGCATATTTTTCACCTTTTGTTCCTCGGGTAATACGAACCCATCCCCGCAGGCAGACCGCCGGCGTGGCAGAACCGCCGCGCCGAGGCGGCCGGCCGCGTGCGGGAGTGGTGAGAGCAAGCAGGCCCGGGCGCCGCGGTCGCCGACCCAAGCAGTTCGCGACGACAGCCGGGTCGAGCGCTGTGCCGCCACTTTGCGCGCGGTTCAGCGCATCCAGGAACTGGCCGACGTGGAGGATGTTTATTGCCCGAGCGGGTGGTTGGTGAGGGGCGTGAGCTGGTGAATGTCGTGGCGGCGCCGAAGCGTCGAGATCTCGGCTTGGTCTGGTGGTCCTGCGGCGGCAAGCAGGTCGGTGAGTTCCTGGAGGTAGATCTCGTGGCCGGCCGGGGATACCAGGAAGAGCATACGGGCCGGCTCGGGGCCCGGGTTGAAGAAGGCGTGCGGGCAGCCAGCGGGAACGAACATGAAGCTCCCCGGTCCGCCCCGGAACACCGTGGTGCCGGTCGCCGATTCCCAGGTGCGCCAGTCGCCGCTGGCCGCAGCAGCCGGCTGGAAGGCGAGCAGGTCGAGTTCGCCTTCCAGCACGTAGAACATCTCTTCAGCCTGATGGTGCAGGTGCGCCCCGACGTCGAATCCGGGGGCGACATCAGCCTCGAACGCCGACCAGGTCTTTGACTGTTCGGCGCCCGCCTTCAGGGTCATGGTCTGGATTCTGCGGCCGCCTCCGGGCGGTAGCAGGAGCCCGTCGGTCATATCTGCTCGCTCTCTGTGTTCAGGGTTTCCATCCGGTCTCGCGCAGCCAGGTCTCCAGTCGCATCAGGCCCGGGTGTTCAGCCCGCAGCGCCGAGAGGTCGGCCAGCTCGGATGGGTGTTCGTTGAAGAACGTGAACATCTGGGCCAGTTGCACGTCGAAGGCGCGGATCTGCTCGATGGGCGTCTGGCGGAAACGTGCCGGCCGGCCGCAGACACGGCCAAAGGTCTCGGCGATCTGCGGAGGCGTGAGTACGTCTCCGGCGATCTCGACGGTCCGGCCGACGAACTGGTCCGGCCGGTCGAACGCGGTCGCGGCGAACGCGCCGATGTCACGCACCGAGATCAGCTGTATCGGAAGCTCTGGCCGCACGGCGAGGTTGACCACGAGCTCGCCGTCATCCAGAACCGGGCGATTGTAGGTGGCGAAATTGTTCATGCGCGGTCGCGCCGCCCTGGTGCCGGGTGGCGCGATGACCAGCACCGTTTCCTGGTGATCCGCCATTCGAGTCCCTTTTGCTGGACAGCTATGATCGCCAGGATAATGGGATCATGACCGGCCGGTCCGGGTACTGATACTGCTAGCCTGCGGCCTGTTAGCCCATCCCGCAGGGGACCCGGGTCGGTGTGACGAATGGCAAACGAGACCCCGCAGTCAGCGCGCCGCGCGGAGCTGGCCGCCTTTCTCCGCGCTCAGCGGACCCGGCTACGACCTGTCGACGTGGGCCTGCCGGAGGACTGCGATCCGGGGCGCCGACGGACTCCCGGCCTGCGGCGCGAAGAGGTCGCCCAGATCTCCGATATCAGCGTCACCTGGTACACCTGGCTGGAACAAGGCAGGAAGATCTCGGCGTCGGAGCAGGTGATCGAAGCACTAGCCCGAGCACTGCTGCTCGATCCTGACCAGCACCGTCACATCCGTAGCCTGGCGGGTCTGTCAACCGCGGTGGGCGAGACACGCACCGATGATGTGCTTCCCCGACTGCAGCGGCTGGTCAACGCGGTCGCCCCCAACATCGCCTCCATCTATGACATGCATTTCGACTACGTGGTGTGGAACACGTCTTACCAGCGGTTCCGGAATGACCCCGCGCTGCTCCCCGCCGACCGGCGCAATCTCTTGTGGATGATGTTCAACGACGCGGGGAACCGCGCCCGCATGGTCCGCTGGGAGCCGGCCGCGCGCGCCGTGCTCAGCCAGTTCCGGTCCGCCGCCGGCCAGAGACCCGACGACCCGCGATTCGCCGCGATAGTGGCACAGCTGACCGAGGCCAGCCCGGAATTCCGCAGATGGTGGGCGGAATACCCCGTACGCGACTTCAGGCCGGCGACGATCGGGGTTGATCATCCCGAGGTCGGGCGGCTCAACCTGGAGATGTTCCAGTTTCATCCGGTCGAGCACCCCGACATGCTCATGGTCCTGCAAGTACCCAGGACCATGGATGATCTCCAGCGGGTCACCTCGCTGCTCGGCGCCCAGGACCGGAGGCGATAACCTGCCTGCCGTGCCGTCGCGTCCACTGACGGAGCCGCACCTGCGGTGGCGCTGCGCGAGGCCCTGGCCTCGACCATGCAGACCTGCGCCTAGCGCTCCCCGGCCGCAGCGCACTCGTCTGCATGTGCTGCTGTCCGCCGTCTCGTAAGCGGACTGACCGGGCGGCGCTAGGGTTGGCGGGACCGTCCTCGCCAGGAAGCGCCACGCCCGATGACCCGCCACTTCACCGCCTCCGGCCTGATCTTGCGCGACGGGCACGTCCTGCTGGTCAGGCATCTCAAGTCGGGCCTTTGGCTTTATCCCGGAGGCCATCTGAACGACAACGAGGACCCCGCCCAGGCCGCCCTTCGGGAGATCTCCGAAGAGGTCGCCCTGCGCGTGGAGATCGTTTCCGAGCAGCGCTTCTCCCATCCGGCGGTCAGCATCGTCCCAGTGCCGTTCACGACATGGTCTACCTCTGTCGGCCGCTGCCGGGACAGGTCACCGAGCAGCCCGGTGAGATCGGCGGCCACCGGTGGGTCCCCGTCGCGGAAGTGGCCAGGCTCGAGACTCCTCCGGAGTTCCCAGAGCTGTGCGCCGCCGCCGCAACCTACCTCAGCAGGCTCGAACCCTCGCTCAACAGCTGAGTTGAAGCTGCGGCGAGCCGAGGACGAGCTGCCCGTCGCTGCACCGCGGCGAAGGCTGCCGACCCGCCCTCGCACCGCAGTTTTCTGGATGTTGCCCACCCCGTGCCGGCGCGTTCTCCCGCGCTGGAGGGCTGCGGGCCTCTACGATCCCTGAATCGGTGCTGATTGCCGGGTGCTATTACACCGCAGGCGGCCGGGAGGGCTGCGATGAGCCAGGGCAAGCTGGTGCGCGACAAGATCCCGCAGATCATCAGGTCCAAGGGCCAGGAGCCGGTCACCTACCCGGCCACCACCGAAGAGTACGCCGTCCGGCTGCGGGACAAGCTCCGCGAAGAGGTTGAGGAGTTTCTTGCCTCCGACAACGACCTGGAGGAACTCGCCGACATCCTTGAGGTGCTGTATGCCCTCGCCGAGCAGGCCGGTGCCGACCGGCAGCAGCTGGAGAAGCTACGGGCGGTCAAGGCCGAGGAACGCGGCGGCTTCGCTGATCGCATCATCTGGTCCGGGAACCGCCCTGCGGATGCCGCCATCGGGGCCTGAAGCAGCGGAGCTGCTATAGCTGGTACGGGTTGCCGGAGGCCACTTCGCTGGCGAACGCCTGCCAGAGCAGGTGGACCACGTTCAGCTCGATCTCCCGGGCGGCGAACTCCTCGGCGACCCGCTGCCAGACGATGCCGACGAACCGGAGGGTGAACTCGGTGGTGCCGAGCGCCACGGTCTTGCCGATCCGGTGCCGGGCCTCGTTGACCTGGGCCTGCCAGCCGGCCAGGAGGGTGCGGGCCTGCTTCACCCCCGGCTACTGCCTGTTCATGCCGGTCGGCCACATCGACGCCGCGGCTGATGCCGCCAGTGGCGTGGTCGCGGCGGCGCGGCAGGGCCGCTGCCAGCGGAATATCAGCGTGCGTGATCAGCTGTGACGGGGGAGCGATCGATGTGACGGGCTGGGTCATGGTCGCGCTGGCTGGCGTGGCAGGGCTGGCGGCGGGTGCGATGAACACCGTCGTGGGGTCGGGGACGCTGATCACGTTCCCGGTCCTGCTGGCGCTGGGCGTCCCGCCGGTGACCGCGAATGTGTCCAACACCATCGGCCTGGTCCCGGGATCGCTCAGCGGCGCCTGGAGCTTCCGCCGCGAGCTGGCGGGCCAGCGCGAGCGGCTCAGGTGAAGTTCCTCCTGAGCTAGCCGGCGAGGACCGCGGAGCCGTCGACCAGGGAGAACGACGGCGCGGAGTCCGCCTGGCCTCCTACTCCGTGATTGCAAAACCATACTTTTCAAAAGTACATATTTGTATGGCCGGTACCGGGCGGCGGAATCTCGCGATGTCCCGCCGCTCGTCAAAGCCGCAGCTCACGATGAGGCTTGGCGGGCGCGCCTGGCTCGCCGCTGTTGCCGCCGGACGAGGGCATCGCCACCCTGGAGATCAGGATGCCCGACACCACGCACAGGGTCATGGCGAACAGCAGCGCGAGGTTGACCAGCCAGATGACCCGGTCGTGGCCACGTCGGCCGGCCAGCCTGCGGGTCGTGCGGACCACCCAGTCCCAGTGCAGGGTGAGGTGGACGACCAGGACCAGGCCCAAGGCGAGCCCCAGCCACTCGTGGATGACCAGTCCGGTGAACCCGAAGCTGTAGGCGAACGTGTAGCCGACGAAAATGGCGGCATCGAGCCAGAAGTCCAGCCGTGTCCGCGCCAGAATCTGCCGGCGGCCGACCGTGCGCCCGGCCGCCTCCTCCGGCGCCGAGCTGATCATGCTCCACTGCCAGGCAGGATCACCCGGCACGGTTCCATCACGGACCCGATCCGCCGTCGGCTGCCCCCGGTGACGTCATCCATCTCGCATCTCTGATGTCTTGGGCAGAGGAGCCCTGGGCCAGCATTGTCGGCGTCTTGTCTCATGGCTCCCTGCATATTGCATGAAGGTTCGCTGTGAGCCTCCTCACTGTGACCACGCTCCGCCGGTACCGGCAAGCCTGTTTTCGGTCGGCGAGGCAATAAATAATAAAGACCTTATGCCGAACGGTGCTGGGCGTCGGCTCGTGCCAAGGCGCCGCATGAGCGGGTGCGACATCGGCGCTACGCACGCGAGGCGGCACGCTGGCGCGATGTGGACGGTTGCCGTGCAGCTATCCCCGAGGAGAGCAGCGACATGACAGTGAAGAAGATCTCGGCCGGAGTCTGGCGGGCAGGAACGTTCTTCGTGAACTGGTACCTCATCGACAGCGGTCAAGACGGCGTAACCTTGGTCGACGCCGGCCTGCCCGGTTATCATCGACAGCTCGTAAACACGCTGAAACGCATTGGCCGAAAGCCCGAAGATGTGCGCGCGCTGGTGATGACCCATGGTCATATCGACCACATCGGCATGGCCCCCGTCCTGGCCGACTGGCGCGTACAACTCTATCTTCATCCTGAAGATACCGAGCTTGCCAAAAACCCACGCTCCAACAAGACCGAGAAGAGCCCAATACCGTACCTGCGCTACCCCGCCACCTCAGCATTCGTGGCTCATGCGGTCATAAAAGGAGCTCTCAGGCCGCGGCGGATGCCGTCGACCCACCCGCTGACCGAGGGGGAGATGAGCGACATTCCAGGAAGACCCATTGTCACCCATACTCCTGGTCACACCGATGGAAGCTGCGTGCTTGAGTTCAGGGACCACGGCGTGGCTTTCGTCGGTGACTTGCTCTGTATGGCCAGCCCGGTCACAGGGCGCAGTGTGGATCCGCAGATACAGACGCGGGGATCGAACCGCAGCAGCGCACAGGCCATTTCCTCATTGGAGCTGGTTCGGGATGTTGAGTCTCGGCTCGTCTTGCCCGGCCACGGCGGACCATGGACCGAAGGGGTGGCCGCTGCGGCGGATAGTGCCAAACGCATCGGCTGCCGCTGAGCACAGTCACATGGCATGTCGTGAATGTCCGGCGGGTGCCGTCGGCCTGCCGGTCACCACCTGGCGTGACGTACGCATTCTCGTCGTGCATCCGGATCAGGTTGCCGTGTCGGCCGGGGCCGACGGCAGGGTGGGATCCCATTCGGATCGCTCCGCGACGAACCGGGCAGCCTTGGCGGGCAGCGGCGTTCCTGTCTCCGCCGCGAAGGCGAGAGCTGCCCGGTGGCCAGGCAGTTCCTCCAGCACCTCGCGCACCAGGGCAGGTACCTGGTCTTGGTCGCCGCGCCGCTGCGCCAGGCGCGCCGCCAGCAGCGTGCGCTCGGGGCCGGCGAGCGCGGGATGCGCCACCAGCTTGTCCAGCAGGTGGCCGGTTTCCGGCCCTTCGAGCCGGTCGAGCAGCATCGAGCGGGGCCAGCTTCGCGAAGAACTCCTCGCGGTTCATCCTGTGGGCCGGCACGGTCACGTCCGTCCTCTCGTTACCAGGGTCGGACCGAGGTCAGCTTCAGCCGGGCTTGCAGCAGCTGGGTGATCGCGCGGGTCTCGCCGGGGGTGACCCCGTACAGGCCGGCGATCGCGTCGTGGGTGATCCCGGCCTCGCCCGCCCGGTAGCCGACCATCCGGTGGATGGCCGCGGCCAGCACGCCAGGCCGGTGCCGGGCCAGCAGCTCGGGACCGTCGCCGATCCGCCACCAGGCGGCCAGGCAGCGCAGGGTGAGCGGGAGCCCGTGCGACGCAAGGGCTTTTCGCCAGAGCCTGACCGCCACCGGGTCGAGATCGGTGTCCGGCTCGGGCAGCCTGCCGAACATCCGCGGCGCGCCGGGACCGGATGCGCTGCTCGATGGTGCCGCGGGCGACCAGGTTGGTCAGCAGCACCTCGCGGGTCTGGCCGACCCGGTGCAGCCGGCCGAGCCGCTGCTCGATCTGCATCGGATTCCACGGCAGGTCGACGTTGATCATCATGTGGCAGAACTGCAGGTTGCGGCCCTCGCCGGCCGACTCGGTGCTGAGCATGACCGGCACCTCGTCGCGGAAGGCCCCGATCGCCTTCTCCTTGTCCAGCCGGGCCAGGCTCCCGTGGTAGGCCACGGCCGGGATGCCCTGCCTGGCCAGTTCGCCGGCCATCAGCTCCAGGGTCTGCCGGAAGGCGGTGAACACGAGCACCTTCTCCGGGCCAGCGCTATTTGGGCCAGCACTGGGTGAGCCCGCGCCGGGTGAGCCCGCGCCGGGTGAGCTAGCACTGTTTGAGCCAGCAGCGCGCAGCCGGGTCACCAGCTCCGCGATCTTGCTCGGCGAGCCGATCGCGGCGGCCTGCCGGGCGAGATCAGCCCAGCCCACCTTGGCCAGGGTCGGCGCCACCGCGGCCGGGCTCGAGCCGGCCAGCCGGGCCAGACTGCGCAGGGTCAGCCGCCTGGCTTGCGGCGCGCCCCTGGCCTCCTGCCTGATCCGGCTGGCAATCTGCGTATACAGGGCCGCTTCCGCCGCTGTCGGAGTTACCAGCACGGTCTCGGCCAGCCGCTGCGGCAGCATCAGGCTCACCTCGCTGCGCCGGTGGCGGACCATCACCTCCCTGGTCCTGGCCCGCAGCCCGGAGATGTCACGCGGCGCACCAGGATCGCCGCTGCCATGCTGGGCGCGGAACTGCGCCGGGGTGCCGAGCAGGCCAGGGGCGACCAGGCTCACCAGCTCGTACAGATCCTGCAGCCTGTTCTCGACCGGAGTGGCGGTGAGCAGCAGCAGGTACCGCGCGCTCAGCGTCCTGGCCAGCCGGCCCGACGCGCTGCGCGGATTGCGCAGCCGGTGGGCCTCATCCATGATGATGACGTCCCACGGCTGGTCCGTCAGCGCCGCCTTGAGCGGCTCGCGGCGCGCGGCCGCCAGGGAGACGATCACCACCGGATGGTGGCTGCCGGTGTCCCATTCCGCCGGGGCGGCGATGGTGGCTGGCAGCGCGAACTTCCGCTCCAGCTCCTCCCGCCATTGCTCGGTCAGTCCCGCGGGCACCACCACCAGGGCCCGGTCGCCCAGGCCGCGCATCCGCAGTTCCGACAGGACCAGCCCGGCCTCGATCGTCTTGCCCAGCCCGACCTCGTCGGCCAGGATCGCCCGCCCCCGCATCCGGCGCAGCACGGTCTGCGCGGTCTGCCACTGGTAGTCGAACGGCTCGAACCCGAGGCTCGGCCTGGACAGGAAGATGTCGAATCCCGGCCTGCTCCATATCTCCGCGGCGGCTTCGACCAGGCTCGTCCGGTCCGCATCGACGGCAGCCCCTCGCCGCAGGGCGCCGAGCAGAGGCAGATACGGCATCAGCACCGCGGACAGGTCGCCCGCTGGTCGCGGATCAGCCACGCTCACCCAGCCAGCCTAGGGGCGCGGCCCCGGTCTCGCCCGGAAGCCGGGAAGGATTTGTCCCTTGCCGTACCCTACGTGGTACCCTACATGGGTGAGGAAGACCAGCATTTATCTCGACGACTCCGACGTGGAACGGCTCCGTCGCCTTGCCACCGAGGAGGGCCGTAGCCAGGCGGAGATCGTGCGTGCCGCGCTGTCGGCGTATGAGCAGGCGCGGACGGCGCCGCGAGACTTCGCGCTTGAGGGCGCGTGGGCAGGGGACGGCTCATCGGTCGCGGATGTGCCTGAGGGGGAGCTGCTGGCCGGGTTCGGCGCGTGACCCTGATCGTTGACGCTGCTCCGCTGGTGGCTCTCGGGGATTCCCGGGACCGGCTGCATGCCGTGGTTGGTGATGTGCTGCGTGCGGAGACCGGTGACCTGGTTGTTCCCGCGCCGGTGTCGGCGGAGGTGGACTATCTCATCCGGCGTCGCGGGAGCGCGTCGGCGGCCCGCGCGTTCCTGCGCGATGTGGCGTCTGGCCGGTTCCGGGTTGAGGGACTGACCGCTAATGAGCATGGCACGGTGGCGAGACTGGATGAGCAGTATGCCGATCTTGATCTCGGGCTGGCGGATCTTTCGGTGGTGATTCTTGCTCACCGTTTCCACACGAGGCGGCTGCTGACGTTCGACGAACGTGACTTCCGCGCGGTCACCCCGCTAGCGGGTGGCAGTTTCACGCTGATTCCCCGAGACAACGCGGGGTCCCGTCAGCGCTGAGAAGCGCTGCGCTGGTCAGTCGCCCGTGGCGACGATCCCGGCCTTCTCGATCATCAGCACGGCGCTGCGGAGCGGATACACGAGCTACGGACGTATGCATCGGTGCGGACGAACCGTGATCTACGACGGTGAGCTTCTGGAGGCTGACGTTCTCGTTTAGGAAGAGTCGCGCAGCGGTCGGGCCGATCCCGGTGCCACCCAAGTACACCTCCGCCGACTTCCGCAAGCCCTCGTACTGGCACGCGCGGGGCAAGCTGGACGTGCCAAGGAGCGGTTCATTCTGTATCCCGACGCAGGCCGCGAGACGGACCCGACCCCGCTGCTGGGCTGGGCCGGGTGGGATCATGCCCAGCAGTCGCTGGCCCTATCGGTCATCGTCACCGAGCGGGAGAAGGACGGCTGGGCCGAGGATCGGCTCGTGCCGCTCGTCGCTGGGCTGGCCGAGTTGCAGCCGTGGGTGGACCAGTGGCATAGCGAGATTGACCCGGCCTACGGGCTCAGCCTGGCTGCGTTCTGCCGTGAGCAGCTCATCGCCCGCGCTGCTCAGGTCGGGAAGACCACCGCCGAGCTGGCCGCCTGGCGACCAGCCGCCCCCACTCGCGGCCGTCCGTCACTCAAATCTACGTCAAGTACGTAGCGTACTTGACGTACGTGTCCTCGTATCGCACAATGGTGGTGATGGACGGGGAGGCGGACACATGTCGGCGGTTCACTACGACAGTTACAGTGATGCGCGGGCGCATCTGAAGAATCTGCTGGACGCCGCTGAGCGGGGCCGGGTGGCAACTGTTCGGCGCGATTCGGCTAGCGCTGCGGTACTGGATGTGGTCCGGCTGCAGCACTTCCTGGCCGCCGTCGTACCCTCCCGCGCTCAGGTCGTGCCGGAGGCTGACGGCTGGTCGGTGTTCATTCCCGGGCTGCCGATAGCTGCCGACGGGGCGACGTTCGACGGGGCGATCGAAGAGATGGTGCAGGCGCTGCGGGAGTACGCCGAGGACTGGCAGGACCGGCTCCTGGACGCGCCGAACCACCGGGACAACTGGGGCCTGGTGCAGTTGATCAGCCTCAGCGACGACGATCAACTGCGGGACTGGCTGGCCGGATCAGCGCGGTGAGCTGGCCGGAGCCGACCCGCAAGGACCATGAGGCGTTCTGCGTCGCCGAGGGGTGGCAGCGGGTGCGGGATGCACGCGGCCGGACCGGCACCCATCACGTCACCTACGAACTGGGTTTGCCGGATGGCCGGATCCTGCGCACCCGGATCTCTCACCCGGTGGACCGCAGCGGCTACGGGCCCAGCCTGTGGAGTCATATCCTGCGGGACCAGTTGCAGGTAACCGAGGCTGAGTTCTGGGCTGCCGTTCGGGAAAATAAAAAGCCCAACCGCGGAGCACCCGAGCCGCCCGCCGCAGCCCTTCCCGCCGATCTGGTGCACATGCTGATCGCGCGGGTCGGACTGCCAGAGGCCGAGGTCGCCGTGATGAGCAAAGACCAGGCCATCGCCCGCCTGCAGCGTTACTGGATAGACGGGACCTGACAACAGCAGTATGTGGTTACGGCGCGGCATCCAGCGCTTCACGGATTCCCATCTCCGGATGCGTGCCGACCTGACCCCACAGATCTGGAAGGCGGGCACCGCCGATGCGGCGGACCGCGTCTGCCTGCCAGACGTGGATGAAAGCGCACTGGCGGGGCTAAAGTCCAGCGAGGCGCTTCCCCCCGCCTGGCCACCGCCACACTCGCTGCTCGCCTCGCGGATCCAGACTCGGCGGCCAAGGTCCTCGAAGGACCGGTCCGTTTCATCACGAACGGCAACTGACGCTAGTGACCTGAGAAGCACTCATCCCGGTCTTGGATCCGGCCGACAGCGGGCGCATGGAACTCAGCGACCGTGTGCGCTGACGAGAAGGCTTCGACCTCGACGATCGCCTCACCCGGTGGGGAGCCGGTCAGCTGCTGAAAGCTGGGATGCCCGTGCCTGTCACCGTGGTGCGCACGGTAAGGAATACCGGGCCCGCCTTCTTGCAGGCTTGGAATGAAAAGGGGACCACCGTGGCGGTGGTGTCATTCGGCGGGTAGACCTTCAGCCCAATGGCGCTGGTGGGGTGGCAGGTCGCCGGCGGCAAGAACGCCGTATCGACAATCTCCAGGAAGACATGGGCGGTCGCGCCGGGAGCGAGGGTCACCAGGAGCGTCGGATCCGACGCATCACGCGTCGCCGGGCTGCCGAGCTGCTGCTCGCCCATGGCCACCGCCGACACGCCGGGATAGCCCATCAGCGTGCACGTGTGGCTGGAGACGTTGGACAGCTCAAGCTGGTAGGCCGTGGTGCCAGCCGCGCCGTCACCTGGGATGCCCAGCCAGACCCTGAGATCGGAGGTCGCGCACGACGACACGGCAGGCGCCGCTGCCGGATGCCCGGCCGCGGCGAGGGCGGCCGCGGGTGACAAGACCACGGCGCAAGCGGCCGCGACGAGGGCCAGCCGCCGCTGCCTACGGTTGATCAGGCTCATGTAAATCTCCTCAGCTAAGGCCGGTGGTCCGGTCCCGTCAGGGCCACGGCCCTTTCATGCAGAGGATGGAAACGCCTAGTAAATACATCGCTGCCCAGGCTGCGGACGCTGGCCGGGCCAATCTCACCTGGTCAGCTCCGGACCTATCCCGGGGGTACGGCCGAGGAAGGCGGCGAGCCGGTCGCTGGGGCCGGCCGTGGGTGCGACGATCACGGGCGCCGCGAATAGGGAGGGTCGGCCGGTGCCGGGGACGAGCAGCGGGGCTATCTGCAGGAGGCCGGTGGCGAGGGCATGCGGGATGGGCTGCCGGGGCCCGCACGTCTGGGAAATGTCCCACCCGTGGACGGCGATCTCGAGGGCTCCCGCGCCGGTCATGACGCTGGCCGCCAGCGGGCAGCCGGCGATGTCGATGACCTGGTGCTGGCGGCCCGGGCTGGTCCATGCGGCAACGAGCCGGCCGGCCCGATCGCGGAAGGCCCGGGCGGGGTCAGCCGCCAGTTCGCTATCGTCGGCGGCGTCCATGCGGACGTATCCGGCACCGATGCCCTCGTGGAGCGCGGCCAGGGACTCGCTGGCGTGCCTGAGCAGCATCCGCAGATCCCAGCCCTGGCACGGCGTCGGCCGCGGCAGCAGCTCCGGCGTGATCGCCTGGACGCTGCCGAGGGCGTAGCTGATCGCTTGTTCCAGCAGCCCCATGTCGTCGGTCTGTGGCGCCGACGCGACTGACCCGATCATGGGCGTGGTGCCGGCGCCGCGATCGTGGCGGGCGGGAGGGCGCGGGGCAGGCCGAAGGCTGCGTACAGGCCCGGGTCGCCGAATGAGACGACCCGGGCGACGCGCGACGCGGTGATGGTGAGCACCTTTATCGCGTGCGCGCGATGCACGCCGTCGTGACCGCGCAGGTAGCTCGCGAACGCCGGCTGGCCATTGGCCATGGTGGGGATCATCCGGATGTCGCCAGGTTCGCCGAGGACCCTGGCGGCGAGGAAGCGCCCGATCGCCTCACGGCCGGTGAACCAGGTCGGCACCGGCGGCATTTCGAATACCGCGTCATCGTGCAGTAGCTGCGTGAGGGCGGTGATGTCGGCGTTCTCGAACGCCGCGGCGTACCGGTCGAGCAGCGCGCGGTCGCCGGGGTCGGCGGGCTCGCGGATGTCGCCCTGGGCGGGGGCGACCTGTTCGAGCTGCACCCGGGCGCGGTGCAGCACGCCGTTCACCGCGGTGGTCGTGGTGCCGAGTAGCTCGGCGGCCTCTGCCGCTCGCCATCCCAGCACGTCGCGCAGGATCAGCACGGCGCGCTGCCGGGCGGGCAGGTACTGCAAGGCGGCGATCAGGGCCAGCCGCATGCCTGCGCGTGATGCCACGATCGAGGCCGGGTCGGCGGGTACGGAGCCGAACAGCGCGTCGGGGATGGGCTGTAGCCACGGGACCTCCGGCAGCGCTGCGCCCACTGGTGCTTCCGGGTCCCGGGCCGGGCCGCCCAGGCCAGAGGGCAGCGGCCGGCGGTTGCGGTTCTCCAGCGCCCGCAGGCATGCGTTGGTCGCGATCCGGTACAGCCAGGTCCGCAGCGACGCCCGGCCCTGGAATTCGCCATAGGACCGCCACGCGCGGATAAGGGTCTCCTGCACCTGGTCTTCGGCGTCGTGGACCGAGCCGAGCATGCGGTAGCAGTGAGCCAGCAGTTCATCCCGGAACGGATCGGTGAGCTGCCCGAAATCCTCGCTGCCCGGCATCGCGAGCCAGCCCGGGTCGCCGCCACTCGGCGGCGGGCTGCCCTGTTGCGCCCTGGCCGTTCCTGACATCGCCCCTCCTGTGATCAGGTCTGGCCGGGTGCATGCGTCTCTCGCCCGTGCCGTCACTGTACTGATCCGGTGAACGAGGAAAAGTGACCGGCGGCACGATGCAGGCGCACAGACCCGCCGCCTGCGCCCTGTGCATGGGCGCGGCCGGCCGTTCAGTTTCCGGGGCAGCCCGGATCGGTACCGGTGAACGCGCAATAACACCCGGCCGCCAGCTCACCGGCCGGGTCCTCACCCCCAGACGGGCGTCGCCAGTCCCTGATCCCCGGTCCCGCACGGACCGGACGCCGGACAAGCAAGACAGATCGGAGAAACTGACATGTCGGAGATATTCAAGGGTGACGTCAAAGTCTTGTCATCCTCGACATCGGATCATCGATGGAGGGTGCTGGCCGTACTGTGCCTCGCCGTCTTCGCGATAAATGTCGACACGACCATCGTCAATGTCGCCCTTCCGGCGCTGGTGAGACAGCTTGGGTCCTCCACGACCAGCCTGCAATGGATCGTGGACGCCTACAACCTGGCCTTTGCTGCGCTGGTGCTGGCGGCGGGCAGCCTGAGCGACCGATTCGGCCGCAAAGGGGCCCTTCTGGTTGGGCTGTTCATCTTCGGCGCCTCGACGACTATCGGCGCCTTGGGAACCACATCCGGTCAGTTGATCATGGCGCGTGTCGCCATGGGCATCGGCGCTGCCATCATCTTCCCGAACACGTTGTCGATCCTCACGAACGTGTTCGCCGATCGCGCCGAGCGCGCCAAGGCGATCGGAGCCTGGGGTGCGACGACAGGAATGGCCGTCGCATTCGGCCCGATCATCGGGGGATGGCTGCTGGAGCACTTCTGGTGGGGCAGCGTGTTCTTGGCGATGGCTCCTCCCGCTGCCATTGCCATGCTTCTGGTGATCCTCTTCGTCCCGCCTTCCCGGAATCCTTCAGCACCCCGACTCGACGGCCTCGGCCTGGCGCTATCCACCCTGACGATCGGGCTCCTCGTCTACACGGTCATCGAAGCCCCCGGACGTGGATGGAGCGCACCAGGCACGATGGCTGGATTCGCCGGCGCCGCCGTGGCCCTCATCGCCTTCGTCTGGTGGGAGCGGCGGGTGGCAGAGCCGATGCTCGACGTCGAGCTGTTCAAGAACCTCCGATTCTCGGCCGCCAGCGCCGCCATCTCCGTGGCCTTCTTCGCCCTCTTCGGATTCATCTTCTTGATCACCATGTATTTCCAGTTCCTGCACGGCTACAGCCCGTTCTCGACCGGACTGCGCCTCATCCCCGTCGCCATCGGCATGGGCGTCTCTTCGGGCGTTGGCCCGACCCTCGCAGTGCGACTGGGCAACAACCGGGTGGTCGGTGCGGGACTCGCCCTGATGGCGATCGGGTTCGCCTGGATCGCCACGTCGAACGCAGGGACGTCCTACCTGGAAATCATCGGGCAGATGCTCGTGGCTTCTGCTGGGATGGGTCTCGCCACCGCTCCCGCCACCGAAGCCATCATGGGGGTGGTGCACAAGGATAAGGCGGGCGTCGGGGCAGCCGTGAACGACGCCAACCGGCTGTTCGGCGGCACATTGGGGGTCGCGGTCATCGGGAGCGTATTCGCTTCCATCTACATCCACACCATCGTGACCTCGCGGGCCGCGGCCGTCATCCCCTCCGCGCTGCTCGCGCAATCCAAGGAGTCCGTGGGAGCTGCCCTCATTGGAGCGCGGCGGCTCGCGCAGTCGAATGTCCACGCTTCCCATCTCCTTGTGACGGCGGCGCACACCGCCTTCTTCGACGGATTTCGAGTCGGGTGTCTTGTGGCCGCTGGTGTCGCACTCGCCGGCGCGCTCTTTGTCGTGGCTGCGCTGCCTGCGCGGCCGGCTCCTTCCGTTGACGCTGAGCTGGCTGAGCTCATCCACGCTGATCGGCTGTAGGCCGGCCGGGCAGATGCGGATCGATGTCGGCGGGGGACAGGGACGCTGATTGCCCGCTGTTCGCGGGCGTGGCTGTCCTGGATTCCCGGCCGTTCAGCATGGCTGAGGTCAACCGCAGGCTGGCCGCGCTCGGCGAGGAGGAGTGACCGCGGCTGTCGGCTAGGCTCGCCGCATGTCGCCGGTGTCTCGCGGTCGCAAGCCGAAGAAGCGGGCAAAGTCGAAGCAGCGCAAGCGTCCCGCTCCCGGCTCTGGGCCGGTGAACGCGGCGGAACTTGGGCTCTCCGGGCTGAGTACCGGGGGCAGGTCCCGGATCGACGCGTTCTTCGGGCCACCTGACCGCCCGGAGTGGTTCACGCCGTCGCAGGAGCGCGTGCTCGCAGCCTCGCGCGGCCTGCTCGCGGCACGGGGGCCGCGGGCGCTGGAACAGGCGACGGCCGAGCTGACCGGAGCCGAGTTTCACCGCGCGGTGCACGCGGAGCGTTCCGGGCTGCGGTTCGACCTGTGGGCGATGGAACTTACCGGCTGTGCTGTCGACCAGATGGTAGCTGCTGCGGGCCGGGGCGACGGTGGGTGGCGGGGGCCGTGGCGGCTGCTGTGCGGTCTTGCCTCGATCGGGTCGTACGGGCTCGGCGCGTTCGCCAGCCAGCAGGCGTCGGAAGCCGCGAAGAAGCTGCCCCGCGACGAGCTGGCGGCGCAGCCGGCCTGGCTGGAGCTGCTGCCGGACATCGAAGCCACCGGTGATGTGCGGGTGATGCGGGACGGGTACGGGACGCGGTTCGCGGTGATCGCGGGCTTCTGCTATCCCGGCGGCATCGATCCGTCGGTGTACCTGTTCGACATTGACGCGTGCGGGACGATCCGTCTCGCCGGCGCTGGCGTGTTCGACGACCTGGAGCAGGCAGCTGTGGCCTGGCGGGAACAGGTCGGCGTCAGCGCTGAGGGACTGGTACCTGTCCCGGCGACGGCCGGTTCACTGGCGTGCCTGGTGTACTGCGAGCATGCCGAGCAAATCCTCAGCGGCAGCGAGCCGCGAGCGCTGATGGACAACTGGTTCCGTGGCCCCCGCCGGATGCGGGATGTCACCGATGCGCTGCGCGGCCAGGGCGTCGACCTGCCGAGCCCGCGTTCGCTGTACCACGACATCGACTTCGCGCCGATGGCCGCCGGGTTTACCGGCTGGTATTCGGCGCGGCACGGCCACGCTCCCGGCCGGGACGCGGTGGAGGCGCTGGCGGCGGAGTGGCTGGAGGGGATGCTGCCCGGTACCGAGCACGCGGTCTCGCCCCACCGGTCGGAGTTCTACCGTGAGCTCATCGGCGACTGGAGGGACGATCCTGTCACGGACGCAGTCCTGGCCCTGCTTCCTGAGTGGGTTCGCTGGAACGGCGAGCGGGCCGGTGTCCCCGCTCACCTGATCGAGCACGCCGTCTCGGCCGCTTTGGCGTGACGGGCCTAGCTCCTCGCCGCGTCAGGAGCCGGGCCGTTCGGCAATAATCGGATCTGGTTGACGGCACAGTGCATACCGGTTGCGCGCGCCAGTCGCGCATCGGTGGTCACGAGGGCGCAGCGGTCTGTGTGGCGTACCAGGGCGACTCCCCGGTCGAGTACCCATCCGAGGAGGACCCGCAGGAACCCGGACCGTTCAGCCTCACCGAAGTCAACCGCAAGCTCGCCAAGCTCGGCCGGTGAGGCCAGTGCCGCCCCCACCTTTACTGTGGCGGGTGCCCGGCCGTTGACCAACCGTATCGGTGTTCACTAACGTCATTATGGTATAGTTGTTATACCGAGAGGGAGCATATTGGGTGGACGAGCCAAGGTGGCTGGTGATCGGCCTGATCGGGGGCAAGCACTGGTCAGCCGTGATCACACACCGGCAGCAGAAGGTCAGGCTCATCTCGGTCCGCCGCTCCCGAGATGAGGAGGTGGCGATCTATGAAAGCTGAAGAGTTCGACCAGCGCTTCGACCGGGGAGGGGACGTGACTTCAGCCCTCGACCTCGACGGCGCTCGGCGGCCGGGGTACGAGCAGCGCCGGGTCAATGTGGACTTCCCGGCATGGATGATCGAGTCTCTTGACCGGGAGGCGAGGCGGCTGGGCGTTACGCGTCAGTCGATCATCAAGGTGTGGATTGCCGAGCGCCTCGAGCATCGCGACACGACTACCGCGTGACCCCCCCGTGCGAACCCCGTCTGGGGGTGCAGGGCACCAGGCTCGTCATGAGGATCACTGCGGCTTTCGATCTCCGCGAGGATGCTCGCACAAGCCACGTGGTGGGCAGGGCGCCGTTAGGAAATCTAAATCTTGGAAGGATCAGGCCGTCGTCCGGCCGGGTCAAGCCAGGGTCATTCGCATGGCGGCTGTAGCCGGATCGAAACGGGTCGGATCGAATTCGCCGCGGACCTGGGAGTCCGCCCAGATCTTCAGCTCGCAGTGCTCTTCGTGGGACGGGCCGGCGAGGATCTCCTTGAGCTGCTGGTAGCCCGGGTAACCACCGCAGTCCTCAGGCGGACAGGCGCCCTCGCCTTCGATGCAGACCGGGTAGGTCCGGCCAGCCTCGGCCTCGGCGGACGCTTCGACGAGCAGTTCGTGTTCCCAGCCATCGCCGAAGTCATATTCGTAGCCGAACGGCCATCCACGTCCGCCACACTGGCGAGCCGGACCTTCGTCCCATCCCGGTATCCCAGCGTGTCCTCCGGATCGGTCCCGTAAGCAACCTCGCCGATCCGGAACACGTGCAGGCGGCAGTCCTGCCAGCCCAGGTCGCGCTGAATCACGTCGTGCAGCGTGTCGAGTGAGATCGCCGCCGGGATCAGTATGCGCCGCCAGACCACCGGATCCGCGACGTCAGTGAGCGTCATCTTGACCGGCAGGACGGGACCAGATGCCGTCAGAGATGTGACGGGATCGGTCGACGAGACAGCCAGGCCGATGAGTTTGATCCAGCCGTGCAGTCTGTACCGATGAACAAGCACTCAACGAAGGGGCCACCACGGTGACCACCCACACCCCGATACCGAAGGAGCGCACCTGTGACTTCCGAAGCGATGCCAACTGTCGTCGATCGTGCCGAGTGGCGTGCCGCCCGCGACGCGATCCTGGACCGTGAGAAGGCGCACACGCACGAGGGGGATGCGATCGCCGCCGCCCGCCGGCGACTGCCCATGACCGAGATGCCGCAGGTGACCGTGACCGGACCGCACGGAGCGGTCCCGCTGCTGGACGTCTTCGAGGGCCGCAGCATGCTCATGGCCTACTTCCATATGTGGCATGACGGCAAGCCGTTCGAGCAGCAGTGCGAGGGCTGCACCTCCTCGACCTGCCACATGCAGATGCTCGACTACCTCCACGCTCGCGGCGTCACCTACGCCGTGTTCTCCGAGGGCCCGTATGACGAAGGCGCCGCCTTTCGTGAGTTCATGGGCTATTCGTGGCCGTGGTACTCCGTGAAGGACTCCGATCCGGCTCTCGTCGACGGCCGCGGATTCGGGCTCATTGCGTGCTATCTGCGCGACGGCGACCGGGTCTTCGAGACGTACTGGACCACCGGCCGTGGCGTGGAGGCACTGATTACGAGCTACCACGCGCTGGACCTGACGGTGTTCGGTCGGCAGGAGCGCTGGGAGGACTCCCCGCAGGGATGGCCCCACGTTGGCGAGGGCGAGCATCAGTGGCGCCTCAACGGTCGGCCCATCGCGCAGTGGTCGCGCACGAGCGAGCCGGTGACAGATGCCGGCGTGCCGCAGCTCTGATCCGTGCCCGTCCGTCGTCTTCGACGTCAAGTAACTGGCGTGGGTCGGTGCCGTGCACCAACCCTGTACGGGACCCCTGGCCAGAGGACGTGTCCAGGGGTGGGTGTCCCGTACAGGGCAGCATCGTCAGGCCGCAAATTTAAGGTCAGCACAGGCGAAGAACCTTAATTACGGCTTTGACTTCTGTCCAGCGTTCTGGGATTGGATCGAAGAGGTCAACCGCCGCCAGGATGTCTTCAGCATTGAGAAAGTGGGCGACGAGCTTCTCAGCGGCGCCGATGAACTCGCAACCTGGGGCGTGCGTTCGGGAAAATCTCAAGCTCGGCCGCGGGGGAGAGCCACATCCTGATGAGGCAGGCCACGACCCCACGACCGACGGCGCCCATACCGGGGGCGTGCATGCGCGTTGTTCATGTCAGGTGTAGGCGATCACCAGGCGGGTGCATGGTGCCGCCAGGCTGGCGCTCGCCTCGCCAGCGCTGAACCGCGAGGTCAGGGTGCCCGCCGACCGGGCCAGCCCGATCATGAGCGTGAACTCGCCCCGGTCGAGGGCCTCAGGGCTGGCGGCGTGGATGCGGGCAGCCATCTCGATGTGCGGCGGCAGTTGCGCCGCGCTGTCTCTGCCAGCGAACGCCGTGATCATCTGATCGGTAACAACGATCTCACGACTGCCTGCGGCCATGGCGTCCCGTGCGGCGCGGACCGCGGCGGTCTCGCGGATGCTCACCAGGCCAGCTCCGTGGCAGATTTGCAGCCGCCCGCCTCGTGCTGCGGCCACGTCGGTGAAGACGACGTCCAGCAGATCCAGCAGTGCGGGATCGGTTTCCAGGCGGTCGATGACGTCCGAGAGCCAGAGCGCGTCGGCGCGGGCAACCGGCCTGTGATCTGTGCCCCACCGCACATGCGTCTGGGCTGCCACCTCGACGGGGGACACGCCAGCGAACAGCCCGAACGGGGTGGGCCGGCCGGCTGCCCGCGCCACGTACCGCAGCGCGGACCTGGCGGCGCGCCGGACCGGCTTACTGGAGGCGGCCTGGCCGGCGATTATTTCGTCAATGCGGCCGGCCAGGCCCGGGGTTGCCTGACGGACCGCCTCAGCCAACCCCGGCAGTGTCCAAACCTGGCGCAGCCACACCTGGCACGCACCGGCGTCATCCAGGTCCGGGCCCGGGGCGCGCAATCGAGGGACAGCGCGGCGGCACGCAGCAATGCTGTGCCGCCATGCCGGTAAAGGCGTCACATCATCGGACTCAATTGCCTGCATGAATTCCTCCTCTCTGGTGACCGCTGTCCTCTGCTCCCGCCTAGCCCGCGCTGCCGACCTGGCTTGGGGGCGCGGGAATCTCGGCCGTGGCGGTCCTCGTCGGGCCAGTGCGGCGGGCCATGGCGGCCCACCACCACTGGGAGGAGTCGTCGACGGCCTCGGCTGGGTCTTCGGCGCCCACCGCCAGGTCGCCGTCCTAGCATGCCCAACCGCCGGCGACCACGAAAGTGCCCAGCGACTCCTCGCCGGCGCGCGCATCCGGCGGGCAGCCAATGCGCCGCTTGGCCGCATCTGGCGCCGCTGCACGCCCGCGGGTTACGCCGTCGGCGGATTGACCATCGGCGAAAACCGCATGGCGGCGGGTGAGCTGGCGACACCTTTGCGCTCACGGATGTGGCATCCCGCGCGCAGCGATCTGGTCCTCCTTCCGCAGGTGGGTGACGTGAACCGGTCCGCCGCACCCAGCCGCCAAGCCACCAGCAGAACCTGCCGTCTCTAGGGTCGACGGCGCTCCCGCGCAGCCCGCCTGCCAGCTGATCCAGATCGACAAAGCTGCCCTAACGCCCTACACTGTAGACTGAAAACGTAGACCTACGACGTAGATACGCAGATACGCAGATACGCGCACAAGAGGTGCTGGCTGGCCGCAAACAGTGGCTACCTGCACCGCGCAGGCAAGGGAGAAGAACCAATTCATGACTGTGACCCTGGACCGGAATGTCGAATCCTTCATCGGCACGCCGCGGCAGCTCTTTATTAACGGGGAGTGGTGCGACGCGGCGTCGGGCAAGACGTTCGAGACACCCAACCCGGCGACGGGTGAGACGCTCGCCCGGATCGCGGAGGGCGACGCGGAGGACGTAAACAGGGCGGTGCGGGCCGCACGCAAGGCGTTCGAGGAAGGCCCGTGGAGCCGGATGACCCCGTCCGAGCGCGGGCGCATCATCTGGCGGATCGGGGACCTGATCCTTGAGCATGCCGATGAGCTCGCGCAGCTGGAGTCGCTGGATAACGGCAAGCCGTTCGCGGTCGCGCGTGGTGCCGATGTGCCGCTGGCCGCCGACCTGTTCCACTACATGGCCGGCTGGGCCACCAAGATCGAGGGCAACTCGATCAACATCTCGGTTCCCTACATGCCGGGCGCCAACTTCCACTCCTATACCCTGCGCGAGCCGCTGGGCGTGGTCGGGCAGATCATTCCGTGGAACTTCCCGCTGCTGATGGCCGCGTGGAAGCTCGGCCCGGCGCTGGCCACCGGCAACTGCGTGGTGCTCAAGCCTGCCGAGCAGACCCCGCTGACCGCGCTGCGGCTGGCCGGGCTCATCGCCGAGGCTGGAATGCCTGACGGCGTCGTTAACGTGGTGCCCGGCTTCGGCGAGACCGCCGGCGCCGCCCTCGCCGCCCATAACGACGTGGACAAGGTCGCCTTCACCGGGTCCACCGAGGTAGGCAAGCTGATCGTCGCCGCGGCAGCGGCCAGCAACCTCAAGAAGCTGACCCTGGAACTGGGCGGGAAGAGCCCCAACATCGTCTTCGAAGACGCCGATGATGGCGCGATCGAAGGTGCTGCCAACGCGATCTTCTTCAACCACGGGCAGTGCTGCGTCGCAGGCTCGCGCCTGTTCGTCCAGCAGTCCCGCTTCGACGAGGTCGTCGACGGCGTTGCCGCGATCGCCAAGTCGATCAAGATGGGACCGGGGATGGAGCCCAGTACGCAGATGGGTCCCCTGGTCTCCGACGAGCAGTTCCAGCGGGTGACCGGCTTCCTGGAGTCCGGCAAGGCCGACGGCGCCACCGCGCTGGCCGGCGGCGGCCGGTACGGGGACCGCGGCTACTTCATCGAGCCGACGGTGCTGACCAACACCCGTCCCGACATGAAGGTCGTCCGCGAGGAGATCTTTGGGCCGGTCCTGGTCGCCGCTCCGTTCACCGACCTGGATGAGATCGCCGCGGTTGCCAACGATTCCGAGTACGGCCTCGGCGCTGGCATCTGGACCAAGGACATCTCCAAGGCGCACGCGCTGGCCAAGAAGCTCCGGGCCGGCACGGTCTGGATCAACTGCTACAACGTGTTCGACGCGGCACTGCCGTTCGGCGGATACAAGCAGTCCGGCTGGGGCCGCGAGATGGGCCACGAGGCGCTCAATGCCTACACCGAGGTCAAGGCTGTCACTGCCCAGCTGTAAACAAGTAGTCATAGCCCGGGGGCCGGACCGAACAGGTCCGGCCCCCGCTACGTGCCCGGGCGGCCCGGACCGATCTTGTGGCCGGGCGGGCGCGCTTCAGCCGGGGGCGGGCATCGTGGCGGTGAGTCCGGTGAGCAGGATGTCGAGACCGCGTTCAAGCTCGGCGGCGCCGTCGTAGGAAGCCAGCACAGAGGCGAGGCCGCGGAGCAGCGGGAATTCGGTGATCGGCAGCCGGTACAGTCCCAGCCGTAGCAGGTCGTCGGTCTCGTCCGGGTTCTCGACAAGTTCCTGGAGCTCGTTCAGTACATGGCCGTGCAGGAACCCAAACAGTGCCCGGTAAATATGCAGGGCGTCGGGTCCGCTGAACCCGGCGCTGGTGAGCAGGGCGAGGATGTCTTCGAGCGGCCGCAGCGTGCCCCGGGGACGTAGTCCCAGCGGGGTGGCCAGCGGCCGGGTGACCAGCAGCGGCACCATGTTGGGATGGGTCAGTGCCAGCGCGCGGTAGTCGCGGGCGACGGCGCGAAGCTGGGCCGCCCAGTCGGGGTCGGCGGAGTCGACATGGAGCTGGGCGAGCACGGTCTCGGCGACGCCGTCGAGCAGGGCTGCCTTGTTGGGCGCATACCGGTAGACGATCATCGGATCCCTGTCCAGGGCGCGGGCGAGGCGGCGCATGGACAGGGCGTCGGCGCCGTCGCGGTCGATGAGTTCCAGCGCCGTGGCCAGCACGACATCACGGGTGATCTTGCGGTCCCCGTTGGCCGCGGCGTCCCGGGCGGCCGGCGGTGTGTTCATCGCGGTAGCACCTGCTCCCCTGTGATCGAGGCTGGCGGTCAGAGCGTTTCGCGTAGGCCTACAGCGTAGTTCACTCGGTCCGGCCAGGGGTCGCCAGGCGGATTGTCGACCGGGCGTGCGTTCGGAAAATATTAAGCCCTCCAGCCGAACGGCCTCATCGGCGGCTGACTGCCGTGAGCTTCGCCAGCATGCGTTCTCCGTCCGGGCTTCCCCAGCCGACGCGGCTGTCCCAGGCTGGCGCCGGCCTCGATCCCGCCTTGGCCGCGGGCACCGCGGTCAGGGTGCCGGCCGGCCCGAGCGTCGAGTAAAGGCTACCTACCATGCCCCAGGGACGGCCGCGAGCCTGGTGCAGGCGGGCGAGCAGGCCCGCCCACAGGCAGGACGCTATCCCCGGGTCACTGACGCTGACCCACTGGCCGTTGACGTAGCACCGGTAGCCGATCTCCGGGTCGGCCAGTGCGCTCACGTCGGGCACCAGCCGTCCGCGCACGGCTCGGCGGACGGCCCGCTTGATCCCCTTGGCCTGCCAGCGGTCCATCGGCCACAGGACGCTGCCTGCCGGCTGGCTCGCCGTGGCCATCATCGGCTGCTCGGTCAGTCCTGACCCCTGGCGCACCGCGCGGGTGGCGCCGCACGCCAGTACCAGCGGGTGCGAGCCGGGGTACGTCGGCCGGAGTTTCCCGTCAGCCCAGAGGCCGGCCGGCGCGCAGACCGGGAGGCCCCGGACGAGGGCGGTCTTCATGCTGTCGTCGATCATCCTGGCGAGCATGCCGCTGGCGCCGGCCTCGTCGGCTGCCCATGTCAGGCAGAGAATGTCCGCGTGGTGCTCCTGGTCGAAGATGGCCTTACTGAGGCCATCGACCACACCCTGCTCGGTGTTGGGGGCGATGTAGACGGCCAGCCGGGCTCCCGGAGCGATCGAGCCGAGCATCTCCAGGCTCATCACCAGCTCGACGTTGGCACGAGGGTCGGCGACCGGGTTGTTGGCCGCGCCGCCGACCGGAATGACGTCGATCGCCGGGGTGCCAAGTCCTACCGACGAGAAGTACGCGTCGAGATCGGACCGGCGGAATCCGCCGTAGAGGCTGAGGATGGCGATCGTCGTCCCCGTCCCGTCGAAACGGGCCGGGAACGCGTAGTACGACGCGATAGCCCGCATGTCGAACCCGGGTCGTTCGCCGGCCCGGGCTACGGGAGCGGGCAGGATCCGCCCGTGCGGCTGGGCCGAGGTCGTGCTCATCGGCCTACTCGCCTTCGGTCTCGTCAGGGTCGCCGAAGGTCGCCTCGTCGAAGTCTCCCGGTCCTCTCACGACGACGTCCGCGTGCGCTCGCGGGAATCTCTTGATCCGGATTGCCTGGAACAGCGGTGTGGCTGGCCCGTCTATCACCGACGAGTAGCCCGAGGAGGCCAGCCCGCCGTACCCGATCTCGACCTTGCCGCTGCCTACGGCCGCCTTGAGCAGCTCCGCCGCGGCCGCCGGACCCGGGGTGACCTCCAGCGACAGATCCACCGACTGACCGCTCTGGCTGGAGTAGAACAGCCACGCCGCGTCTGTCTTCATCACGTGCGTCACCAGGATGTCCCTGGGATCCCACTGGCCTTGCTGGTGCAGCCATAGCAAGTGATCCTTCACCTGGCGGAGGTTCTTGAAGGCCCACTGGCGTCCGTTGCGGCAGGCGAAAGCCGCCTGTTCGGCCCGGCTGAAACGCAGCCGCAGGCCCGCGGCGGCCGGCAGGGCGGGGCCGCCTGCTGCGGCGGCAAGCTGCTCCACGCTGGCGCCCTCGGACAGCCAGGCGTCCGCCGGGCTGCGCACCGGCGCTTCCGCCACTGCGTAGGCGGCCGCGTCGTAGCCAGGGAAATCGGACAGCTGGCCGTCACCGATGAACACGCCCTGGACCCGGCGGCCGTAGGCTCCCGGCGACAGTTCCTGGGCCAGGGGATATGCCCCCCAGAAGCCGGTGATGTCCCTGACCGCCTTCATGTAGGCCACCGGAAGTGGTGCCATTGATGATCTCCTTTTCATGCTCCGAGGAGGAAGAAAGGCGCCCAGAACCACGGGTGACTGTACGGCTGGTCCTCATCCTGGCAGCTGGCGAGCCGCTGTCCCGCCCGGCCGGCCAGCGCGGCCGCCGGGACCGCGGCGCGGAGCACATCGGCCCGCGACGTGGCCAGCCATACCCGAGCCTGCCCGAGAGCCTCGGCGAGGTCAGCTCCGCGGCCGCCCTGCCAGAGGTCGTGGAACCGGGTCACGACCAGCAGGGTCGCCATCTCGTCCGTCTTCCAGAACGTGGCGATCACGGCGGCCGCGCCGACGCCCACGAGCGCCGTCGGGATGCTCGCCAGCTGCGCGACCCCGAGGGCGGTCATGCCGCTGGTGCAGGCCGACAGGAAAACGAGCCGGGCGGTCAGCCCCGGCAAGTTCTCCAGGTGCCTGACCGTCAAGATCTTCTGATCGGCGACAATGAGCACCCCCGTGTAGCGGAGCCTCTTGTCGATCTGGCCATGGCAGATGAAGTGGGCGACGTCGGCCTCGGGCAGCGCAGCGAGTATCCGGTCATCGGTCGCGTCCGTACCGGTCAGCTCGGTGACAGGGAAATGGCTGGCGACCACGTCTCGCTCGAAGTCGGACAGCAGCAGCTCGTCGAATTCCGCGGGCAGCGGCGCGGGACTGTTGACGACGAGCGCACCCGGGACGCGGACCTGTCTGGAGCGCTCCTTGCAGGCCAGCCACGAGCGCGCGGATCCCACGTAGGTCACATGCGACGGGTGGAACCAGAAATGGTTACGGGCGGGCTGGGTGTCGGTGGCGGGGAGCATCGCGCATGCGGCGTGCAGCGGCAGCTGGGCCAGCAGGCCGAACGGCACCAGGAGGACCCGATGGTCGCCGCCAACCGCCTGGAACACGCTGAACATGAGCCGGCTGAGCCAGTCAAGCGCCTTCATCAGCGCATCGTGTGAATCCGCGGGACCGTCTTCGTATTCGGACAGGAAGAACTCGCGCACCGCGGACAGGATGTCCTGTTGCGTCACCGGCAGGCATGCGATGCTCTTCGCCGCTGGCGTGACGGTCAGGACCACCGTCCCCTTGTCTGTCGTCGCGAGATAGGCGATGGGCTGGGCCTGCGCCACGTCGCTGACGTCGGCCCACCCGGCGGGCGTGGCGAACCTGGCCATTCCAGGGATCGCGCGGATCTCCTTGACCATGGCGTCCACCCGCGTCTGGGCCTGCTGCTTGCTGACTGGCGAACGACCGTAGGAGTCGGGCTGTGCGGAGTTCTGCGCCACGGACTCGCTGTTGACCGCGAGAAGCCGGTCGCGCAGCTCCGTCTTGCCCATCGCGCCGAGCTTGTCGAGGTCCCGCCGCTGCGAGCCGAACGCGGACAGCAGGTCACCCGCCCGCTCGAGCACGGTGACCGCCTCCTTCGCTCGCTCGATGCGCGCATAGGCGAAAGCGCTGCGGGGGGCCAGGTTGGCGTGCTGGCTGAGCAGGTCCAGCCGGGCCATGATGCCGGGAGTGGACCGGAGCACGATCCGGGTCAGCGCCAGCGCGGCGCCCTCGTAGGCCTCTGCCGCCTCGTCCCAGACTTCGTTCTGCCACGCCCAGTCGCCCCATTGCCCGGCGAAGAGCACCGCATCGCCCGGCACGGGATCCAGGCTGAGCAGCCAGGCGTCGCGGTCGAGCCTGGCCGCCCGGCCGCCGTGCCCGAGCGCTCCGGCCGGCGACGTCTGGACGGCTCGCAGCGCTGCCGCCGTGTAGTGCAGCAGCTTGGGGTAGAGCGGGTCACCGTTGGCGACCATGGCCAGGCCCTGCTCGACCAGCTCAAGCGCCCGGTCCGGCTGCCTGCTGGCCGATGGCTGGAGGTAGAGCTCGGTCAGCCTGCCGAGAACGGCGGGCGGGCGCAACTGCGAGCGCGCTGCGCCGGCTAGCACCGCCTCAAGATGGCGGATCTCCTCGTCGCTGATCACGTACCTCCGCAGAGGCTCGCGGGGATCAGCCTCGGTAGGCACTTTACCCATCGGACGCGCTCGTGCGAAGGGCGACAGCGGCCCGCAGGCCAGTCCGTCGCCGTGACCTTCGGGGCCTCGGGCCTGGCTCAATGTTGAGACATAAACTGTCCGCAAGAAATCAGATTCGCGGGAGCCCGCGGACCCTGCCGACCGGGTCACTCCCGTCACACCGGAACCATCGACCCCGTGAGCCACGTCATCGGTAGCACCGCCGAAGATCGATGTGGCATGGCCTACCACCGGTGGGGGGCTCCGCCACATCGATCTTGGAAAGGACGCGGCAGCGCACCATGCCAGGGGTTGACCGGCTATGCGGCGCGGAGTCAGCGATCACGCATCTGGGGCGTCGAGGCGGAGCAGACGGGTTAGCGCACCCGTCTGCGTGTCGGGCGACCATTTCCTATGGCCGAGTGCGCTGTTCATTGCCCCGAACAGCAGGTCGCGCACATCTCGCGGGCTATCGCCGCCTGGTAGCACCCCGCCGCGCTGCGCGTCGGCGATCAGTTCGGCCCAGAGCTTGCCGTAGCACTTGCGGAGTGCGCGGAATTCCGCCGCGGCCGGGAGCTCGTCGCCTGCCCACTGGGCCAGGACGATAGTTGCGTAGTCGTTGAGTTCGTGCAGCGCAACAAGATGGGCGCGGACCGCGGCCCGCAGCCGGGCGCGGGCGTCCGTAGTGTCCGGCACAGCGGCCAAGGCGTCATTGAGCAGCCGCAAGGTCTCCCGCAGGCCTTCCGCGAGCACCGTCGCGATCAGTTCGTCCTTGGAGGCGAAATGAAAGTAGATGCTCCCGGTTTTAAGCCCGGCGTCGGCGGCGATGCTGCCGAGGCTTACGCCCGCCGGGCCGGTCCGGGCGATCTGCGCGGCTGCGGCATCGAGCAGCCGTCGTCGGGTGCGGTCCCCTTTGGTGGAGTCGGCAGCTGAAGGCCTGCCCGGCGGGCTTGCGCCGATTTTGCCCGCTGTGCCTGCCATATGTTTTCCCTCTAGCCAATCCGGCGATCGTGGCCGCGCCAGTACTGTTCCCGCAACGCCACCTTTATCACTTTGCCTGTGGCGGTGCGGGGTAGCGACGCCACCACGTCGACGCCAGTGGGGCACTTGAAGTGCGCCAGCCGGTCCCGCGCAAATGCGATCACCCCGGCCGGGTCGACCCGCGACCCGGCGCGTGGCACGACGACTGCCCAGACGGTCTCGCCCCATCGTTCGTCCGGGACACCGATCACGGCGACCTCCGAGAGGTCCGGGTGGGCTGCGAGCACGTCCTCCACCTGTCCCGGATAGATGTTCTCGCCGCCGGTGATGATCAGGTCTTTGGCTCGGTCGACGAGGTAGATGCGACCCTCGTCGTCCAGGTAGCCGAGATCGCCGGTGCGTAGCCAGCCGTCCTCGGCGAATGTGGCCGCTGTCTCGTCTGGCCGGTTCCAGTAGCCGACGAAGTTCTGCTCCGAGCGGGTCCAGATCTCGCCGATCTCGCCCGTCGGGACGTCGATGCCATTACGCCCGACGACCCGGACCTCGACCCACGGGTATGGCCGTCCCGCCGAGCGCAACGCGACGGCATGGGCGGGGTCGTGCTCGGCGGCCGCGAGCTGGGCGAACGCACCGGTCGCCTCGGTCATGCCGTAGATCTGCACGAAGTCGCAGCGCAGCGCCTTCATCGCGGTGGTGAGCGCAGTGGTGGAGATGGGCGAACCGGAATAGACCATCTGTCGCAAGGCGAGTGCCCGCCGGTCGATCCCAGTGACCGCGCACAGGGCGGCGAGCATCGCGGGGACGCAGAACGCCGTCGTGACGCGCTCGCGCTCCATCGTGTCGAGCACGGCACTCGGCTCGAAGTCCCGCACCACCACGCCCCGCGCCCCGCGGGCCATCCCGGCAAGGGCCCATGCCAGACCGCCCATGTGGAACAGTGGCATGGCGAGGAGGCTGACGTCACTTGAGACGAAGCCCCACTGCACCGCGATGTCGTCGAGCAGTACCCGGAGGTTGGTGCCGTTAGCGAACATCGCGCCCTTGGGGGGGCCGGTCGTACCGCTGGTGTAGAGCTGGAAGGCGATGTGCTCCGGCGCTGCCGGGATGCCGGGGTCCTCGGCGGGGCCGAGCCAGTTCTCCAGTTGGTCGAGCGGGACGACGCGCGGCACCGGCACCACGCCCGTAAGATCAGGATCGGCGAGGAGCACTCGTGCGCGGCAGTCCGCAACGATCGCCGTCAGCTCGTCCGGGGCGAGCCGCCAGTTCAGTGGCGTCGGTACGGCGCCGATGAGAGCGCAGCCGAAAAGGTACGCGAAAAACCGGGCGTCGTTTTTCCCCAGGTAGACCACGTGTTCCTGTACACCGACCCCGTCCCGCAAGAGCGCCGATGCCACCCGCAGCGCCTGTCCGTGCAGCTGTGCCCAGGTGAGATCGTCCACGATTCGCCCGTTCGGGGTTGTGCGGGCGCCTTCCTCAAGCAGCGCCCGCAGGCTCTGGGTCACTGCGTCTCCCCTTTCGCCGAGCCGCCGCGGTAGGTGCCGATCTGTTTCATCAGGCCGATCAGGTCGTAGCAGGCGTAGAGGTAACAGGCGCGGCTGCCGCGGAAGTCGAAGACCTCCAGGCCGGTGAAGGTGAACGGCTTGCCGGTGCCGGGGATGCCGGGCGGGGCGAGGGTACCGGAGAAGTGCCCGCTCCCGCGCCAGCTGAAGGCGGCGCGGGCGATCCCGTCGGAGAACATCGGCGGTGCCGTGATCTCCCAGATCAGGTCGGGGTAGGCGCAGAGCACGTACCGGACGTAATCGCTCGCGCCCTGCGGCCCCTTGACGAACCATCCGGTGTGCCGCGTCGTCGGACTGTCCAGCACGAAGTCGTCGGTGACAATATCTCGGACGCGGTCGGGGTCGTGGCTGTTCCAGGCGTCGATCCAGCCCTGGTACCAGCGGATCGCGAATTCGCGGTCGAGAGTGCCGGTGTCAGCGCCTGTAGTGCTCACCGCCATCGGTGGGGCCCCCTTGTCGAGTGAGTAGAACCTGATTGACATTAGATTCTAACGTTTATTAAACTTTAACATGAGTTAGATTCAAGACGCCAGGGTTCGCAGGCCGGGGTCAGCCTGGCCGGGCTTCTCTAACCAAGTCGATGACGAAGGCAGGTGCCATGGACGTCACCCACGCGCCCCCCATCGACCTCGTATCTCGGCTGTACGAGGCCAGTTCCGCCGGGTCGCGGAGACACCGTTCAACCTCGTGTTCCAGGCGCGTCCCTGACCACCACCGCACGGCCCGCAGCGGCGCCCGCAGGCCTGCCTGGCCACCGGGCGCCGCCCGGTGGCCGCGTTCGTCGCATGTGAATGGTTATTCTGTGCGCTCGTGGGGTGGCCGGCCTCAGGCGACAAGATCGCACTGGCTACGGTGTGCGGTGTCAGAGCAGGCCGGTGAGGGCGTCGTAGAGCAGGTAGAGGTTCAGGCCGGTGATGATGATCGTGGTCAGGAGCATCAGGGTGCTGGTCAGGCGCTGGTTGGGCATGTCGGTCATGGTGGCGGGATCGCGGGTGATGAGCAGCAGCGGGATGAGGGCGAATGGGATGCCGAAGGACAGCACGATCTGGGAGTAGACCAGCGCCTGGCTGGTGTTGACAGCGAGGGCGAGGATGATCAGCGAGGGAAGCATCGTCAGCGCGCGGCGGGTCAGCAGCGGGATCCGCCAGTTCATGAAGCCGGACATGACAACCTGGCCGGCGTAGGTGCCGACACTGGACGATGATAGGCCCGAGGCCATC
Source organism: Actinomycetota bacterium (assembly GCA_003168255.1). Taxonomy (GTDB): domain Bacteria; phylum Actinomycetota; class Actinomycetes; order Streptosporangiales; family Streptosporangiaceae; genus PALSA-505. The sequence continues at coordinate 37,680 of PMSU01000205.1, read as the reverse complement.
AGGGCGATGCCGAAGATGAGGGCGGCGGTTCCGCCGGCCAAGGTGGCAAGGTGGGCGTGGACGGGCCCGAGGTCGCTGATGCCGGTCAACCCCGGCTTGTGGAACAGTGCTGCGGCGATGCACAGCATGGACAGGTTGACCAGCCCGGCGATGCCGAGGCCGGTGATGCAGTCCCATTTGTTGTAGGCCAGCAGGGTGCGGCGTTCCTGCTGCCCGGCTGCGTGCACCCGGTTGGTGTGCAGCGCTGAGTGCAGGTAGACCACGTGCGGCATGACGGTCGCGCCGATGATCCCGACAGTCAGGGTGAGGGTGTCGGCGCCGCCGAGACGGGGCAGCAAGCCCGCGGCGAGTTGCGGGTAGTGCTGGCCGCCGACGGCGAAGAACAGGTATGCGAAGCCGAGCCCGACCAGCGCCAGCAGGGCGATGATCGCCAGCTCGAAGCGGCGGTAGCCGCGCTGTTCCAGGCCCAGGATCACGAAGGCGACCACTGCGGTGATCAGGCCGGCCGCCAGCAGCGGGATGCCGAAGATCAGGTTGATGCCGACCGCGGCGCCGACGAACTCGGCCAGGTCGGTGGCCATCGCGACGACTTCGGCCTGCAACCAGAGCATCATGTTCGCGCGGCGGCCGAACCGTTCCCGGCACAGTTCGGGCAGGCTGCGGCCGGTGGACAGCCCGGCCTTGGAGGTGAGGTACTGCACCAGGACGGCCATCAGGTCGGCCATCACGATGACCCACACCAGCTCGTAACCGTGCTCGGCGCCACCGGCGAAGTTGGTGGCGAAGTTCCCCGGGTCGACGTAGGCGACCGAGGCCACGAACGCCGGGCCCAGCAGCCCGGCTGTGGCGCGGATCCGGCCCCGCGCCTGCATCTGCCGCAGTGTGACCTGGCCGCTGGCCGCAGCCCCGGTGGCGGTCACGACCGCGCTACGCCATGCACGAGATGGGCCAGCGGGATTCCGATGGCATGGCGCTGGCCGCCGACCTCGACCCACAGCGGCCCGCCGAACGGATCCCGCTCCAGCACCCGCAGCACGACCCCCGGCCGCACGCCCAGGCTGGCCAGATACTGCAGGGCGGCGCTGTCCTCGTCGCTGACCCGGTCCACCCGGAACCACTCGCTCGCGGCAGCGCCGGCGAGCGCCGGCGACCAGTCCTCGACGTGATCCCCGGAGGGCTGCGGAATCGGATCGCCGTGCGGATCCCGCCGCGGATGCCCCAGCACCGCGTCGATCCGGTCGATCAGCAGGCCGCTGACCGCGTGCTGCAGCGCTTCGGCCTCGTCATGCACTTCATCCCAGCTCATCCCGGCTGCCTGCACCAGGAAGGTCTCGATCAGCCGGTGCCGCCGGACCATGTCCCGGGCATGAGACTGGCCATGCTCGCTCAGCGTGATGCCGCCGCTGCCCGATGCGGCCAGCAAGCCCGCCGCGCTGAGTCGGCGCAGCATCGCCGATACCGAGGGCGCAGCGACTCCCAGCCGGGCCGCCACATCAGAGGTCAAGACAGGCGGGGCCTTGAAGCTCAGCAGGTAGATCGCCCGCAGGTATTTCCCCATCGCCTCCGAACGCGCCGCATCACAGCACGCGGACCCGGGCCCGGCCGCTGCCGCCATCATGCGGGTAATCTAACACGTCTGGAAGGCGCATCTAATCTCGTGATTAGACAAGACTAATTAACTATCCGGGTGCCGTTGCCCGCGGCTGGCCGTGACCGCGGCCAGGCACCACCGATGCCATGCAACCAGGCCCAAATCAGCAGCAGCCCCTTCCCCGCCAGGCACCGCGGCCCTCGGCTAGCCAGTGGCATGGTCGTGGTTGGCGCGGCAGGGCTGCTACCAGCGGAATATCAGCGCGCGCGGTCAGCTTGACAGGTCTGTGCCGGGGAAGCGATCGATGTGACGGGCTGGGTCATGGTCGCGCTGGCTGGCGTGGCAGGGCTGGCGGCGGGTGCGATGAACACCGTCGTGGGGTCGGGGACGCTGATCACGTTCCCGGTCCTGCTGGCGCTGGGCGTCCCGCCGGTGACCGCGAATGTGTCCAACACCATCGGCCTGGTCCCGGGATCGCTCAGCGGCGCCTGGAGCTATCGCCGCGAGCTGGCGGGCCAGCGTGAGCGGCTCATCCGCCTGGGCAGTGCGTCCCTGATCGGCGGCATCGCCGGGGCGGTGCTGCTGCTGGTCCTGCCGGCCGGGGTGTTCAAGGCGGTCGTCCCGGTGCTGATCATCGCGGCGCTGGGCCTGGTGGTGGCGCAGCCGTGGCTGTCTCGCCGGCTGGCCGGCGCGGAGCGTCAGGGTTCTGCTGCGCGTCCCGTCTTGCTGTGGGGGGCGGTGCTGCTGACCGGGGTGTACGGCGGGTACTTCGGCGCTGCCCAGGGTGTGCTGCTGATCGCTATCCTGGCCACCTTGCTGGAGGCGGATCTCCAGCGGATGAATGCGGTGAAGAACGTGCTCACCGGCCTGGTGAACGGGGTCGCGGGCGTGATCTTCATCGTGCTCGCGCATCCAGAGTGGACCTATGTCGCCGTCATCGCGGTGGGCTCGGCGATCGGTGGCCAGATCGGCGGGCTCATCGGCCGCCGCCTGTCACCGCTGGTGCTGCGCGGCGTCATCGTCGTCGTCGGAGTAGCTGCCCTGGTGAAGTTCCTCCTGAGCTAGCGGGCGAGCCGCGCTGCCGGTGGGAACGTCCTCTCGCCCGTGCGATTAGGAGGCGGAGCGACGGCGCAGGCCGACGGCGGCGATGGTCAGGCCCGCCAGTGCGATCACCGGTCCGGCCACGGCCCAGAAGGTGACGCCGGACATGGAGCTTCCGCCGAGGGCGCCTACGCCCTGCAGCGTGAAGATGATTCCCGCGAGTGCGATCAGCGCGCCCGCGCCGACGAGCACATTTCTCTTGCTGATGACTGCCTCTTCTCCCGGGCCGCAGCCCGCATCGATGTCATCATCGTCGAAACGGCCCCGCAGCCGGAAAGGTTCAGCGCCGGCGGCTCGCGTACGGACTGCCGCGGCCTGGTTTGCTTATCCGTGATCGGGTCGGGCGCGCCGTTCGGCCTCAGCTTTAATGTTTTCAAAAGAAGTACGGACCGCTGCTTCCCAGATGGCGGCTACCTGGCCGCCCCACCACAGCCCGGCGCTCCAGAAGTCGGTGCCGAGTTCCCCGTCGTAGGCGAGCGTGCTGACCCCGTCCCGCTCGGTGAGGCCGAATTTCTCGGTCACGACCGGCACCGGCCCCCGGACCAGGCGGAACCGGACCTGGTCCGGCCGCCGGAACGTCACCGTCTCCAGCGTGGTAGCCGTGAGCCGCCCGCCGAGAACCGGCGTGTAATGCTCGGCGAGCACCATCCCGGTTCCCCGTTCGAGCACGTGCAGCTTGCCGGCCATGGCCCGCGGCGTGCGGTCCAGGTAGGGCGCGGCGATCACGTCAAAGACGGTGGCCGCCGGGGCGTTAACCTGGATGCTGAACGGCCCGAGCGGGCGCATCCGGCGGCCCCAGCCGGTATCGGTCGTCATCTTGCCGGTGACGGTGAGGTAGTAGCCGAGCCCGGCCAGGCCGCCGCCAGCAGCGGCTGAGAGTGCGGCGACGCTGCGACGACGAGGCATGGCTCGAAGGATACGACCTGGCCACGGCCAGGCGCTGCCGGCACCCGGCACGTGCGGGAAGGAGCCACGATCGTGAGGCTGAGGGCGACGGCCAGCGCACTGATCAGCGCTCTGCGGCCAGGCGATCCGGAGTTCGCCGCGGCGCTGGCGCGCCGCTGGGCCGAGCTGCCCGAGACGGCTCGCACGAAAGGCCAGGTCCTCGGGCGCCATGCGGTGGGCTGCGAGGGCACGCACGGTGTCTTCCCGCGATGCAACCTGGCCTGCACGCCGTGCTATCACTCCCGCGACGCCAACCAGGTCCGCGTCGACGGCCCGCACACCGTCGCGCAAGTAAAAGCGCAGCTGGCCCTGTTCCGCCGTCTGCGGGGCCCGCGGGCGCATGCCCAGCTGATCGGCGGCGAGGTAAGCCTGCTGGATCCCGACGATCACGCCGCCGCCCTACAGGCCATGCGACGCCACGGGCGGGAACCGATGAGCTTCACCCACGGCGACATCGACTACGACTATCTCCGGCGGCTCGTCCTGGGACCAGACGGCCGGCCCAGGCTGCGGCGGGTGTCGTTCGCGGCGCACTTCGACATGCTGATGTTTGGACGGCGCGGCATCCCCGGGCCCGAAAACGAGGCCTCGCTCAACCCCTACCGCGAGCAGTTCGCGCGGCTGTTCGCCCGGCTGCGGCGTGAGCACGGCGTCCGCTGCTTCCTGGCCCACAACATGACCGTCACCCCGGCCAACCTGGCTCAGGTCGCCGGCGTGGTCGCCGACTGCGCGGCGATGGGGTACGGCATGTTCTCGTTCCAGCCGGCCGCTTTCGTCGGCGACGAGCGGCGCTGGCACGAGCCGTACCGCGACGTGACCGGCGATCAGGTGTGGGCCCAGATCGAGCGTGGTGTCGGAGCGCGGCTGGACTACCGGCTGTTCGAGCACGGCGACGTGCGCTGCAACCGGGTCGCCTACGGTTTCTGGGCCGGTGACACGTGGTACCCGGTGCTGGACGGCGCCGACCCGCGCGATCTGGCGGTCCGGGACGGGTTCCTCCGCTACTTCGGCCCGGTGAACTTCACCGGCACGCCGCCGGGGCTGCTCGCGGTGAGGCTCTCGCTGATCGCCGCGCGGCATCCGCGGGTGCTGGTGCTGGCAGCGGGCTGGGCCGCGCGGGTCGTGCGCCGGGTGGGGCTGCGGCGGCTGCTCACCCGCCGGGTGCGACCGGTCAGCTACGTGATGCACCAGTTCATGGATGCCGTCGACGTCGCACCCGCCTGGCAGCTGATGCAGCGCGGCGAGACCAGTCCCGATCCGCGGATCCGCGCGACCCAGGAACGGCTGGCGGCCTGCCACTACGCGATGGCCCACCCCGAGGACGGCACGCTCGTGCCAGCCTGCGTGCAGCACTGCCTGCTGGACCCGCAGGAGAACCGTGACCTGCGCGTGCTGCTCCCGCTCCCGACCGTGCGTCCTCGGCGGTTATTATCGGATCAGATCGCTAGCTATCTTATTTGATAGGTGCCTATACTTTCTGATCATGGACCTGACTGACCCAACCCGCGCTGTGACGGCCACCCTGGATGGGCCGGTCCTGGCCGTGCTGGCCCAGGCTGGCAAGCCGTTGACCGTGGGCGAGGTTGCCGCGCAAATGCCGCGCGGATCGGAGATCGGTGTGCGCAGAAGCCTGTCGCGCCTGGTCGAGCAGGGAATTGTCCGGTCGACGGAGATGGGCAGAAACCGGGTTCACGAGCTCAACCGGGAGCATCTTGCCGCCCCGGCCGCGGAGCTGCTCTCTGGCCTCCGCCTTGAGCTATGGACCCGTTTCAGGAAGACGCTCGCTACCTGGAACCCCAAGCCCTTGTACGGGTGCGTTTTCGGGTCGGCTGCGCGCGGCGACGGAGACGCCCAGAGCGACATCGATCTGCTGCTGGTGCACGCGCCCCTGCCTGGAGAGAGCGATCCCAGGCGCCGCTCAGGCGGCCTGAATGCGGTCGCTGGCTTCGCCGCGGAGTTCATGGCAGTGCCATTGACCGAGCGGCAGCTGACCGAGCGGCAGCTGGCCAAGTGGCGGCGCCAGGTTGATCATTTGCGCGGGCTCGCACGTAGGTGGACGGGCAATCCGCTTCAGGTTCTTGAGATGTCCACGTTCCAGTGGGCCGATCACAAGCGGCACCAGAGCGCTCTGTCAATGGAAATCAGCCACGATGCCGTCCAGGTTGTCGGTGGCTCCTCATAGAGTCACCTGCCACATAGAGAGGCATGGTGACCGGGATGTCTCAGAGGTCTCGCACTTCCCCATGCGGCGTGGCAGAAGGACGCACCCGGCTCCGGACTGCCCAGGCCTACCTGGAGGTCGCCGGCTCGGTCCTAGATGAGCCGGACGGGGCTGAACTGGCGAAAGCCCTGCTGAGGCTCCTCGACCTGAAGGATGCGGCGCACTACGGCGTCATGGTCGTTGCGTCACGCAAGGCACGTGACGCCCTGCGCTCGTCTGCTCGTCTCGTCGATTCTGTGTACCACCGCCCCGCATGGTCGGCCGAGGGCCTAGCTGGCGGGCTACAGGCCAGTCTCGTAGCTGTCTCGCTATGGCGATTACTCTAAGAATCAACTATCGTTAAGGCGAGGTAAATCACATGAATCGACTGTGTGCCAGTTCCACCCGCCAGGTCCCCGCGAACCGAGGGACATGCGCTGGCAAGGAGGGCTGATGCCGATGGGCACAGCCGCGCGAGCTGGCCCGGATCACGGCCGCCCCGGAGCGCTCAGGGCCGAGATCCTGAGCTCGTGGCAGCGCTGCCAGCAGGGCGGCCTGAACCCCCGTGATGACCTGCACACCGCACGCCTGCATGAGGTCGATCGCAGCAGCCGGCTGATGGCTGCGGCAGGCCCGGTGCTGGCGAGCCTGGCCCGGCACCTGGAGGGCACGAGCTTCAGCCTGATGGTGGCCGACAGTTCGGGACGCCTGGTCGACATACGGTGCGGTGAGTCAGCCGTCCGCACCAGAGTCGAACGCACCGGGGCCGTGATCGGCCAGCTGTTCTCCGAGCCAGCCACGGGTACCAACGCGATATCGACCGCACTCGAGCTGCGGCGGGGCCTGTTCGTGCGCGGCGAAGAGCACTTCCTGGACGGCCTGAAGGCCTACAGCTGCTATGGCCAGCCCATCTTCCACCGTGCCACCCGCAGGCTCGAGGGCGTCCTGGACATCACCTGCGCCGCCACCCAGGACAACGACCTGCTCAAGCCGTTCGTCAGCCGCGGCATCAGCGACATCGAGGAGCTCTTGCTCGAAACCGGGCGCGCCGCGCAGAAGCGCATGCTCGATGTATTCCAGAGTGTCACCGCCCAGGGTCCGCCCGGGCTGGTCCTGGTGCTCGGCGAGGGCGTGCACCTGGAGACGCCCGCGGTGTCGGCGCTACTGGACGCGGATGACCGTTCCTTGATTGCCGACCTCGCATCCGACCTGCGCGGGACGCAGGCCATGAGCCGCCACCTCGTGCTGTCTCGCGGCGTGCCCGTCTGCATCGATTTGCACCGGCTGGCCGGCGCGGGATCCGGAGTGCTGTGCCGCATCGAGAAAACCACGCCTGCCCCAGCTGCCCGCCCGGCCCTCGCGTCGGCCCGGCTGCCCGCCGTCCCGGCGTCGGCACTGCCGGGCCGGGGACCCCTGGGGCCGGCCCTGCCCGCTCTCGCGAGGTTGCGGGCGAGCCGGACCCGCACCCTGGTGCACGGTGAGCCCGGCAGCGGGCGAACCACCGTGCTGGCGTCGCTGGCCGGACCGCACCCGCTTGCTACCCTGCACCCAGCTGAACTGGGCAGCGACGGTGCCATGGCGTGGCTCAGGAAGCTGCGGCGGCTGCTGGCTGAGCACCCCGGTCTCGTCGTGATCGAAGGCGTTCAACTGCTCCCTCCCAGGCTTACCCACCTCGTCGCCGAGGCGGTCGCCGCGTCCTCGGCGTGGGTAGCCGCCACCGCTGCCCCGCTTGCAGAGCTTGGCAGCGACACCCTCGGGCTCGTCTCCCACCTGCCCGGACGGGTGGAGATACCCCCGCTGCGCAGCTACCGCGAGCAGATCCCCGAGCTCCTGCGCGCGATGGCCGCGGCATCCGGCGCGTCGCCGCGCCGGATCTCTCCCGCCGCGCAGGCGATCCTGATCAGCCAGCCCTGGCCCGGGAATCTGCGCGAACTGGCCGATGTCGCCGCGGCCCTGCACGCAGCCGGCCGGACCGGCGAGATCCAGCCGGAGCAGTTGCCAGAGGGTTACCGCCAGCCTGGCATGCCGGGCCGCCTCACCCGGCTGGAGCAGGCCGAGCACGAGGCCATCCGCGCCGCCTTGCGGGCCAACGGCGGGAACAAAGTCAAGACGGCCGCCTACCTCGGAATCAGCCGCACCACCCTGTATAAGGCGCTGCGCACCCTCGGCATCTCGGCCTGAGCCAACCGCAGGCCAACCGCCGGCTGGCCTGCGAGCGGTCACCTGCACCGCCGTCGCAGACTGTGAGCCTGCTCACAGAATGTCCAGGAACTGAACATCGGGGACTAGAGCATTCGGCGTAGCTTTAGCAGCGGACTTACACCGGTGCGGCAGCCAGAACCCGGAGCCGCAGGCCAGGACCCGGAGCAGCAGGCCAGAACCCGGAGCCGCAGGCCAGAACCCGGAGCCGCGGACCGGACCGAACCGGACCAGACCAGGGCGACCGTTTGCAGAAGGAGTGCCATGACACTGACCTACGACAAGCTCTACCTCGGCGGGGCCTGGCAGAAGCCGTCCTCCAGCGCCACGATCACCGTCGTCTCACCCAGCACCGAGGACGTCATCGGCAGCGTCCCCGAAGGGCTCGAGGCCGACGTCGACGCCGCGGTGAGCGCCGCCCGTGCCGCCTTCGACGACCCGGCCGGCTGGTCCAGCTGGCACCCTGCGCGCCGGGCCGAGGTGATGGAGCGGCTGGCCGATGAGATGGACAAGCGTGCCGGTGAGATGGCGCAGCGGGTCAGCAGCCAGAACGGGATGCCGGTGGCCGTCTCCGGCGCACTCGAAGTGGTGTTTCCGCAGATCCTGCTGCGCTACTACGCCGGACTGGCAAAGGGCACGCCGACCGACGAGGAGCGACCGGGCCTGCTCGGCGGGACCACCCTGGTCCGCCGTCAGCCGGTCGGCGTGGTCGCCGCCATCGTGCCGTGGAACTTTCCCCAGGCGCTGGCCGCCTTCAAGTACGCGCCGGCCTTCGCTGCGGGCTGCACGCTCGTCGTCAAGCCCTCACCCGAGACGGTGCTCGACAGTTACCTGTTCGCCGAGTCGCTGGAAGCCGCAGGCGTCCCGGCCGGCGTGATCAACATCGTTCCGGCCGGACGCGAGGTCGGTGCCTACCTGGTCCAGCACCCTGGCGTCGACAAGGTCGCCTTCACCGGCTCCACTGCCGCCGGGCGTTCGATCGCAGAGGTATGCGGGCGCCTGCTGCGGCCCGTCACCCTGGAGCTGGGCGGCAAGTCCGCGACGATCATCCTCGATGATGCCGCACTGGACCTGGCCGCCGTCGGCGAAAAACTGTTCGGCGCCACCCTCCTCAACCAGGGCCAGACGTGCTATCTCGGCACCCGGATCCTGGCCCCGCGCAGCCGCTACGACGAGGTCGTCGAGCTGTTCACCACGTTCGCGAGCGTGATGAAGCTCGGTGATGCCCTCGACCCGGCCACCCAGATCGGCCCGATGTCCAGCGCACGCCATCGCGACCGGGTCGAGGGCTACATCGCGAAGGGCAAGAGTGACGGAGCACGAGTGACCATCGGCGGTGGCCGCCCAGCCGGCGTCGAGCATGGCTTCTACGTCGAACCGACCGTGTTCGCCGACGTCGACAACAGCTCGACCATCGCCCAGGAGGAGATCTTCGGGCCGGTCCTGTCGGTGATCGCATACGGCGATGACGCCGAGGCCATCGCGATCGCCAACGATTCCGACTTCGGGCTTGGCGGGACGGTCTGGACCGACGATCACGACCGCGGTCTCGCAGTCGCCAAGCAGATCAAGACCGGCACCATCGGCATCAACGGCTACCTGCCCGACCCGACCGCGCCCTTCGGCGGAGTCAAGGCCAGCGGCCTCGGCCGCGAGCTCGGGCCCGAGGGACTGGCGGCCTATCAGGTGCTCCAGTCCGTCTACCTCTGACCGCCTGCCGATACCTAGGAGAATCCATGGAAGCCACCGCAGCAGTCCTGACCGAGCTGGGCGCGGAACTCAGCCTGGAGCGGGTCCAGCTCGATGACCCCCGCCCTGACGAGGTGCTGATCCAGATCGCAGCGGTTGGCATCTGTCACACCGACCTGGCAACCCGCGACGGCGCACTGCCTTTCCCGCTGCCCGGCGTGCTCGGGCACGAAGGCAGCGGCACAGTCGTATCCGTCGGTACCGCGGTGAGCAAGGTGAAGCCCGGCGACCGGGTCGCGATCAGCTTCGCCAGCTGCGGCGAGTGCCTCGCCTGCACGCCCGGCGATCCCGCCTACTGCCACAACTTCATGGCACTCAACTACGCCGGCACCCGCCTGGACGGCAGCTCCGTCATCACCAACGCCGCCGGGACGGTCGGCAGCAGCTTCTTCGGGCAGTCCTCATTCGCCACTCATGCGATTACCGGGGAACGCAACCTCGTCAAGGTGCCCGACGACTTCCCGCTGGCGCTCGCCGGCCCGCTGGGCTGCGGCATCCAGACCGGGGCCGGGGCGATCATGCGCAGCTTCAAGGCACCGGCCGGATCCTCGGTCCTGATCCTCGGCAGTGGCTCCGTCGGCTTGTCAGCGGTTCTCGGCGCGGTCGTTCAAGGCTGCAATCCCATCATCGTCGTCGAACCGGTCGCCGGGCGCAGGGAACTCGCCGCGGCCCTCGGCGCCACCCATGCACTCGACCCTGCGGACGGCTCCACCGCCGAGCAGGTCAGAGCGATCTTCCCCGCCGGGGTGAACTTCGTCCTCGACACCACCGGGCTCGTGCCGGCCCTCTGCGATGCCGTCAACGCCCTTGGCAACCAGGGCGTGCTCGGGCTGCTCGCCGTGCCCAGCGATCCGGCGGCGGCGCTGCCGCTGCCGCTGATCCAGGGCCTGGTCCTCGGCCTGACGGTCAAGAACATCGTCGAAGGCGACAGCGACCCGGACACGTTCATCCCGCAGCTCATGCAGCTCTACCTCCAGGGCAAGTTCCCCTTCGACAAATTCGTCACGACCATGCCCTTCGAAAAGATCAATGACGGCATCGCCGCGCAGCACCTGGGCGAGGCCGTCAAGGTCGTCCTCACCCTCGACCCGGCCAGCTGAAAGACCGAAGCCATGACTATCACCGAAGACACAGCGCAGGACTACCTGATCCCGGACAAGATCGCGCAGCACGCGGTACTGCCCGCCTCCTACGCCGATGAGACGAGCATTACGTACCCGGCATACGAATGGCTGCGGAAGAACAACCCGCTGGGCCTGGCCAAGCTCGACAACTTCGACCCCCTCTGGCTGGTCACCAAGCACCACGACCTGCTCGAGGTCGAACGTCAGCCCGACCTGTTCACCAGCGGGGTGCTGAACCCGATCCTCAACGACCAGCCCAGCGACGCCTTCGTCCGGAGCCTCACCGGCGGCTCCTACCGGGCGATGGACGTGCTGGTCTACATGGACCCGCCCGAGCACACCAAGGTGCGCGCCGTGGCGAACAAATGGTTCATGCCTCGCAACATCCGGCGGTTCGAAGGACAGATGCGCGAGCTGGCCAGGCAAGCCGTGGATCGAGTGCTGGCCAACGACGGTGAGTGCGACTTCGTCAAGGACTTCGCGCTCGGCTACCCGCTGCACGTCATCATGACGCTGTTCGGCGTGCCCGAGCAGGACGAGCCGATCATGCTCCAGCTCACCCAGGAGTTCTTCGGCGTCCACGACGACGAACTCGGGCCTCAGGTAGCCCCCGAGCCGGACGCGGCCGCCCGCGCTTTCGCCGCCGCGACCGAAGGTTTCTTCGCCTATTTCAGCGCCTTGAACGCCGACCGGCGGGCGAACCCTACCGACGATCTGCTGTCACTGATCGCCAACAGCGAGATCGACGGGCAGCCCATCAGCGAGGGCTACGCCAACGGCTGGTACATCGCGATCGCCACCGCCGGACACGACACCACCTCCTCGACCATCTCCGGTGCCGCCCTCGAGCTGGCGAAACGACCAGACCAGCTCGCCAAGGTCAGGGCAGATCCCGCGCTGATTCCCCGGCTAATCGAGGAGAGCCTGCGCTGGGTATCGCCGGTCAAGCACTTCATGCGCGCGGCGAGCCGCGACACCGACCTCCGGGGCCGGCGCATCAAGGAAGGTGACCGGCTCATGCTGCTCTATGCGTCTGCCAACCGCGACGAGGAAGTGTTCGACCATGCCGACCAGTTCGATATCGAGCGCGACGTGCGGCACGTCGCGTTCGGCGCCGGCCCGCACGCCTGCGTCGGCATGCACGTGGTGCGCCTCGAAATGAAGGTCCTCTTCGAAGAGCTCCTGCCCCGTATCAAGGGCATCGAGCTGACCGGCGAGCCCCGCTGGCTCAAGACCAACTTCGTCGGCGGCCTGAGGAGCATGCCAGTTAAGCTCATCAAGGCATAAGACGAGGCTGGTCGGCCGAGCCGGAGTTCCCGCCAGCACGGTGTCAGCGCGGTTGACTCCGGCAGGAGTCGCGTGTTCCCCGGGAGTAAGGAACGCGGATGCTGGACTCGCGGATGCGGCGCCTGCTCGCCCCGGTCCTGGACGCGGCCGGCCGCAAGCTAGCCCTCGCGGGCGTGCACCCGGCCGCCCTGACCATCGCGGGCTGGGTGGCGGGCGCCGGGGCGTGCGCCGCGACCGCGCTTCAGGCCTGGCCGCTCGCGCTGGGCCTGTGGCTGGCCAACCGGCTGGCCGACGGCCTCGACGGCCCGGTCGCGCGGGCGAGCGGGTCCACCGACGCCGGCGGCTTCGCCGACATCGTCGCGGACTTCAGCATCTACGCGGGGATCATCCTCGGCCTGGCCGTCGCCCTGCCAGCCACCCGGCTGGCATGTGTGGCGCTGCTCACCGCGTACTACATCTCCGGCACCGCGTTCCTAGCCTTTTCTTCCATTTCCGAACGGCGCCGCCAGAAACTCGGTGACAACCGCTCGCTCCAGTTCGTCGGGGGCCTCGCGGAAGGAACCGAGACAATCGTCGTCTACATCCTGCTCCTGGCCTTGCCCGCGCATGCGGTCGTGATCGTGTGGGCATTCACGGCGGCGGTCGGCATCACCGCGATCCAGCGGGTCGGCTACGGCCTGCGGCTGCTGCGTGGCTCCGGGCCGCCGGCCCGATCGCAGGCGGGCGGGCTGCGTTGAAGGTCGGCGCCGACCCGCGCGCCGGGCTGCGCGCGGGACGGCTGCGGTTTTTTCGTACGATCGCCGAGTCGGTCGGCGTGCAGGGCCCCACCGGCGGCGTGGTGATAACAGCGGCCGTGCTGGCCGGCGTATCGGGCGGCGGCACGGCGCTCGTCCAGGTCGTCGCGGCAGTCGCGATGGGCTTCGTCGCCTACGCGTTCGTCATCTTCACCCGCGGCTTCAACAGCGCCGGCTCGGTCTACGGGTTCACCGGTGCGGTGGCCGGGTCGGCCATCGGCTTCCTGTCCGCCTGGACGCTGCTGCTCGTCTACGTGAACTTCGCCGGCGGCGTGTATATCAGCACCGCCGACGAGGCACGGCCGGCCTTCGCCGCGATCGGCCTCCACCTGCCCTGGCCGGTTTACGCGGTGATCGCGTTCGTCCTGGTCATGGCGTTCGCCGGTGCCGACATCAGGCTGTCCGCGGCGGTCATCCTCGCGGTGGAGGCCGCCTCGATGCTGCTGGTCGTGATCGCCAGCGCCATCATCGTGGCGAAGGGCGGCTACCACGGGCATGCGTTCAGCACCGCGCCGCTGCGGCCCGACGGCGTCGGCGTGGCGACCCTGGGCCTGGGCGTGGTGCTCTCGTTCTCGGCCTTCTCCGGGTTCGAGGCGGCGGCGACCCTCGGCGAGGAGGCCCGCCAGCCGCAGCGGGTCATCCCGGCGGCTATCGCGATCTCGCTGGCCGTGGTGGCGATCTTCGAGATCGGGGTGACGGCTGTGGTCACGAACGCCTATCCCGCCACGGCGCGGCTGGCCGCGGCCCCGGTCCCGCTCGTCAGCATCACCGACCGCTACGTCGCGCCGTGGATGGGCGATCTGGTGAACTTCGCCGCGGTCATCAGCTCGTTCGGCGCGGCGCTGGCCTGCGCCGTGGCCGGGTCGCGGATCCTGTTCGCGCTCGGCCGCGATGGCTTTGGGCCGCGCATGCTGCGCCGGACCAGCCGGCGGACCGGGTCGCCGGGCGGCGCGCTGATCTGGGTCGGGGCCGGCAGCCTGGTCACACTGCTGCTGTTCGTCGGCGAGCCCACCGCCACCCGCGCGGTCGCCATCAGCCTCAGCTACGGCGCCGACCTGATCATCGCGGCGTACACGCTGGTAGTGGCTGCCGCGATCGTCTTCGCCGTCCGGCGGCGCATGTCGGCTGTCACGATCCTCGTCCTGCTCGCCGGCCTGGCCGTCCTCGGGTACGTCGTCAAGGACACGTTCATCCCGCTGCCGTCGGCTCCCTACCGGTGGGATGCCCTGGCTGCCGCGATCAGCCTGATCGCCGGGATCGCCCTGCCCCTCGCGATACCAGGGCTACGGCGCGGCATCAGGACGTCGCCGCTGCTCCGGGCCGGCGCCATCGCCCTCCTCCCGGCAGCGTCGGCCCGCCCGGCCACCGCACCCGGGCCAGATAACGACCCGCACCAAGCCTGATCTGGAGCACAAGTCAACGGGCACCGAGAATCATCTGAGCATCACGGTCCTGGCTCGGTGGGGCGGGCTCACGGTGATACGGCTCGCCCGGGTCTGACGCTTTCACGCCGGTGCGGGGAAGGCGTCGAAGCAGTCGGGCGCCTGCGCCGCGGCCGGATCCAGGGCGTTGAAAACCTCCTGGAAGACCACCGGGTCGTAGGAGAGGTCGGCGTGGTCCACCGGGTCGAACGGGCAGGCCTGCTGGACGTACTCGTTGGTGACGCCGGGCTCGCGGATGAAGGAGGATCCGACCGGCGTGACGACGAACTCGTCCAGGGTCTCGATGATGGTGTAGTTGACGCCGGGCTGGGCGATGGGGCCGTTGTCGAGTTGCCGGATGACCGCGGATCCGGCTTCCTGGTCGGCGCACAGACCGCGGTCGGCCAGCGGCGCATCCGCGGCCTGGACCCCCGGCAGCGGCTGGACGAGCGGCGCCGCCTGCTGCTGGACGCCGCCCTCGAGCTGTTCGGGACGCGCGGCTACGCGGCCACCTCCGTCGAGCAGCTCTGCCAGGCCGCTTACGTGAGCACGCGCAGTTTCTACGAGCTGTTCGGAAACAAGGAGGCCTGCTATCTAGCCCTGCACCGCCAGCTAGAAGCCGCCATTACCGAACGGCTGGCGCCCGCCGACGACAGCAGCGCCGACGTGGTTGCCCGCATGGTCGCCGCCTTCGTGCACGCCATGGTCGACGACATCCGGGTGCTGCGAGTCACCAGCATTGAAGGGATGTGCATCTCGCCTGCGGTCGACCAGCGGCGGCGAGAGGCCCGGCACCAGGGAGCTGCCCTGGTGCAGGCAACCTGGGCGCGGATAGGCGCCACCCCCCAGGCCAGCCCGCGACGCCTCGCCCTGGGCGTGATCGGCGCCTTCTTCGAGATCATCATCGACTGGTACCTGGACCCCCAGCCATGCGACGTCGCCACCCTGATTCAGGACATGACCGCGTTCGTGAACTCCCTGCACGCCGGGCTGGGTGCATCCTGGCCGGGCCAACGCCCGCTAAGCACGTAGCGTGCGGGCAACGCCGCGCTGATCAGAGTCGAACGCGATCGCCATCCGGTCAATCTCCTGCCCAGCCAGACCGAGTTCCGCTGCCTCGCGCTGCCAGTAGCGGGTCGCCTCCTCGATTCCGGAGATGACGGAACTCGCCGCCCTGGCGGACAGCCGGAAATAGCCGGCGACCGACAGCGTCGTCTCGATGCTGGCGTCGGAGTTGTCGAGGTCGATCGCGGTTTGCAGCCGGCCCGGAGAATCGGGGTTGGGGTTCAGGTCGTAACCGGGGGAGAGGGTCCACCCTCGCCGGCACCGCAGGAACCCGTGGTTGCGCAGGTGGTCATCGGTGTTGCCGGTGAGGATAGAGAAGACAATGCGGCGATAGAGCTCATGAAGGTCGGCCTCGGGGCGATCGGAGTGACGCTCGATCACGTCGGCTATCTCCAGGTAACTGTGCTGCTCGCGATCTGAGGCCTCCAGCATGGTGAGCGCGCTGGCAAACCCGATCCGCTTCCCGTCCTCCCGATCGAAACGGCTCACGATGTGCACATGACGGCCGTCAACGAGCACGAGCTCGGACTCGGCCACATGCAACCCTGCCCGCCGGGCCAGGTTCAGCTCCAGTTTCTCCCACCCGCCCATATCCCAGCCGTCGCTGCCTGAACGCGGGAACTTCGCGATTGCCAGCCGCCCGGAGCTGTCGATGACAGCGGCTTTGGGCCGGGCGCCGCCGAGCGAACTGCCGGCGTCGATGAGATCGTCGATGTCAGGGCCTGCCGATCCTTCGGTATTGAGCCGGTCGGCAGCGTGCAGCAGCCTGGGCATCGCGAGCAGGCGCGGGACGGGTTTGCGATGGGCCGCGTAATACGTGCGGGTGCCGGGCATCCTGAACCGGATAGCACCTTGCCGGGCATCGTCACGCGCGCCCAGCAGGAAGTCGGATTCGTGCAGCGTGCGCGAGATGGCGTGGGCTGCCTCCGCACGCTCCCTTTCGCCCCGGCGCATGAGATTCTGGCCCCACCGGTCGGGCGCGCTGTCGGCGAAGGCGTTGAACATCGGCTTTCCGGCGGGCGTCTGGAACACGCCGGACGACTTGGGCAGCGCTGGGTCGAGATCGTAGGAGTACGGGTTGGTCAGGTACTCGTCGGTGTAGCGAAACGTTGCGCTCTGCCCGCTCCGGTCGTGAATCCACAGGGTCCCCGCAGTGATCTCCTGCCGGTCAGTCTCTACGGTGACCTCGACCGGCTCGCGTGCCATCAGCGATCACCCCGCACCCGCCGGGGCAGGATCTCGTCCGCACGCAGGCGGCCTACGTCGGTCCGGTACGGGTCAGCTGACGCGACGACGCTGTCGAGGATCCCGATGATGCGCAGCACCCGGAGCAAGTTCTCGGTGCTCACCGTGCCCTTGCCCTGCTCGATGGCGCGCAGCGTATCCCGGGAGATTCCGGCCCGCTCCGCAAGCTGGGCGGCGGTCAGCCGCTGTAGTTTCCGCCAGTTCGAGACATGGGTTCCGAGCAGCCTCAGCGAGCGAGCCACCGCAAGTGGCGTCACAGCCGCTTTGTCTATCTCTCTAACGCCGATCACAAGCGTCATTGTAGCTCTTTATGCGGCTTACGCTCGTCTTTAATATCGGCTGGAGCCCACGTGACAAGGTGCGGGCTGCCCGCCGCGCTCGCCGGGCAGCATCCTGGTCAGCGTGGTCATCAATGCCTGATGCTGTTCTTGACGATGCGCCGGAACCCGGGGGCATCAATCAACGGAAAGGACTCGGCCACCATGACCGCCGACAGCTCCCGGCGCCGCACGCTGTACCCCGAGATCGAGCCTTACCGGACGGGTACCCTGCGGGTCTCCGATCTGCACGAGATCTACATCGAGGAATCAGGCAACCCGCGGGGGAAGCCAGTCTTATTCATTCACGGCGGGCCGGGGGGTTGCACGGAGCCCAAGCTGCGCCGTTTCTTCGATCCCGCCGCCTATCGCATCGTGCTGTTCGACCAGCGCGGTTCCGGCAAGAGCACGCCACACGCGTGCCTGATTGACAACACCACCTGGCATCTGGTCGCCGACATGGAACGGATCCGCGAGCACCTGGGCATCGAGCGGTGGCAGCTGTTCGGCGGATCCTGGGGCAGCACACTGGCCCTCGCCTACGCCGAAGAACACCCCGATCGCGTGACCGAGCTGGTGCTCCGCGGGATCTTCCTGCTCCGCCGGCAGGAGATCGACTGGTTCTACCAGCAGGGAGCGGACGCCCTCTTCCCCGACGCATGGGAAGACTTCCTAGCCCCGATCCCTGTCGGCGAGCACGGGGATCTGCTGCACGCCTATCACGCCAGGCTCACCAGCGACGATCCTGCCATCCAGCAGCCGGCCGCCAGAGCGTGGAGCGTCTGGGAGGGCACGACCAGCACCCTGTACCCGAATCCCGGCATTGTCACCCGCAGCGCCGGTGACGAGTTCTCTCGCGCGCGTTCCCGCATCGAATGCCACTATTTCGTCAACGGCGCCTTCTTCGACCACGATGGTCAGCTCCTCACCAACATCGGACGCATCCGGCACATCCCCGCCGTAATCGTCCAGGGACGCTACGACCTCTGCTGCCCCATGACGAGCGCGTGGACCCTGCACCGCGCCTTCCCGCAGGCAGACCTGCGCATCGTGGCCGACGCCGGCCACGCGGCAACCGAGCCCGGCATCGTCCACGAGCTGATCGAGGCGACCGACCGCTTCCGTCTGCCCCGGGCAGATCCAGGGTAGTGCCGTCGGCGGACCGAACTGCTGTCAGCAGCGCCCGGCTCCGGGCTACCAGAGCAGGGGCAGCGGTAGGGTGCATGGATGTCATCGACGTCAGAGCCGGCCCACCTCAGCAACCATCACCGCAACACACTGCGCCAAATCTTCCAGCATCCCGTGAGCCATAACATCGAGTGGCGCGCTGTGGTCTCGTTGCTCGAGGTGGTCGGCTCGGTGGTGGAGCACCACGACGGCAAGGTTGCCGTTACTGTCGGGTCAGAGACCGAGTTCTTCGACCCTCCCACGCAGAAGGACATCGATACCCAGACGGTTGTGGACCTGCGCCGGATGCTGAACGCTGCTGGCTACCGAGCCGAGGGTGAGGAAGCCGGGGCCAAGGGCCAGCAGGACTGACCGTCGCGGCCGTCTCGGAGACAGAGACAGGCCGTTACGCCCAGGTGCCGGGCGACCGCGTCGATGTTCCACAGCGGCGCTTGCCGGAACTCACGGCCGGGCCTGGGCCTCCTCGACGGTGAGCTCCGCCGCAGGGTCGGCCTCCAGTCGCTCGTCCGGGATCGGCAGCCCGCTGCGGACGGACCGTCCGTATGTCCCGTTGTCCAGCCGCTGCTCGGCGCGGACGAGCGCGGCCAGTCGATCGCGCAAACTGACCGCAATGGCGTCGTCCATGCCCTGGGCGGTTAGTGACTGCGCGGGATCGGCGATGTCTCCCGTCTCGTTTTCCGCTTCCCGGTCTTGCCGCCCGGCAGCCTCGGTGTCGATGACCAGCTTCTGTACCTCAGCTCGCTCGGCACGCACCAGTGCTCGCGCCCGGTCCTCGTCCATCTGTTCTCCCGACCGTCGCTGCGATCGTCCGGCGCCCGGGGCGCCGGACGCCAATTTAGGCGTCCGCCATGACACGCAAGATGACAGGGCGACGCGCGTGAACAGCCGCGGCCAGCACCACGCCAAGCTCATCCTCGCGCAGTTCCTCAGCCGCCTGCACGATGATGACCAGCGGCTCGTCACCGGCGGCAGCCTCGCGGATAACGTCCTGGACTTCCTGCTGTTCCCGGGTCAAGGCCTCCGGGGACAGTACCGACATGACGACCTCACCGACTTCCGGTGGCCCGAGGCGGCCAGAGATATCAGCCGCGACGTGATCCAGGACAACCTGGCCGCTCACGACGCTGGGCGGCGGGTCCGCGCGAAAGTTGCGGTCGACCGCTCCGTCGCGCCGCAACTGCACAATGAGGCTGAACTCGCTCGTCATAGGCCCGCAAGCCTACTGCGCTGCCAGGCTGCGCCGTGCCCCGGACCCATGCCGAAGCGCCTCTCACCGGCCACCGCCCCATCGGCCGGGTCGGCTCAGCTGGAATATCGTCGTGGCATGGACGTGCCCGGCTTCCTTACTTCGTCGTGGTATCGGCGTCGATCTCTCTGGCGGGGTGAAGCCGGGAGGGATACTTGGGGCAGGCGGGGCAGGCGGTGACTGCTGGGCGTGATGACGGGACGCGCAGCGCCAGGGCCACGGATGAATGTGGCGTTACCTACCACCCGTGGGGGGCTCTGCCACATCCATCCCCCGCTGGCGGGTGCGGCTCCGCTAGGTGAGCCGTCTGCCACCGTCCCCCAATGCCATATACCAGGGCATTCCAGTCGAAACCGCGCCGCTGCGCGATGATCTGCGGAGAGTTCCGGTCCGCTTAGGACACCAAACCCCCGCCGGTCTCGCCCGCGGGGGGCGTGCCAGGCGAGGGGTCGGTTCAGCCGAAGGCTCTGCGGCGTACATGGAGCACCTTCTCCTGTCGGGCCGGCAGGCGTCGGTGGCTACTCGCGTCTGGATTAATCCGGTTGATCAAGTGCGGAGGGTACGTGATCCGCCTGACAGACCCGTAC
Organism: Actinomycetota bacterium; assembly: GCA_003168255.1. GTDB lineage: Bacteria > Actinomycetota > Actinomycetes > Streptosporangiales > Streptosporangiaceae > PALSA-505. Next base: position 17,621 of record PMSU01000205.1, on the reverse strand, counting down.
TGTGGCGCCATGAGTAAATGGTCTGCCGCCGACATCGCCAAACAAAGCGGACGAACCTTCGTCGTCACCGGGGCGAACAGCGGGCTCGGCGCGGTGACCGCGACGGAACTGGCACGATCGGGCGCGCACGTCGTCGTTGCCTGCCGCGACACGGCAAAGGGCAAGCAGGCCGCTGCTGCGATGCCAGGCGATGTCGAGGTCCGCCAGCTGGATCTCGCTGACCTGACCTCGGTGCGCGAATTCGCCGCAGGCCTGGGTGAGATCGCCGTGCTGGTCAACAACGCAGGTGTCATGGCCACACCGAAGCGTCAGACGAAGGACGGCTTCGAGCTTCAGATTGGCACCAACCATCTCGGCCACTTCGCCCTGACCGGCCTTCTCCTGGATCGGATCACCGACCGCGTCGTGACGATGTCGAGCGCGGCCCACCGCACGGGCCGCATTGATCTTCAGGACTTGAACTGGGAGCATCGCCGCTACCAGCGCTGGCCAGCCTACGGTCAGTCCAAGCTGGCCAACCTGTTGTTCACCTACGAGCTCCAGCGCCGGCTTACCGCGGCGGGATCAACGCGCAAGGCATTCGCTGCACACCCTGGCTACGCGGCAACCAACCTACAGTCACATACCGACTCAATCCAGGACCGGTTGATGAATGTCACCAACCGCATCATCGCGCAGAGCGCTCGGATGGGCGCGCTGCCTGCGCTGTACGCAGCCACCGTGCCCGAGCTAGCCGGCGGTTCCTTCATCGGGCCAGACGGGCTGTTCGAGCAGCGCGGCCACCCCAAGATCGTGAAATCCAGCAAGGCCTCCTACGACGAGACCACCGCGGCTGCACTCTGGACCCTGTCGCAGACGCTCACCGGCGTCACCATCGATATTGCCTAGGCCCGCGGGTCAGGCTGAGTGGGCAACGGCCCAGCCGTATGCGGGCAGGGTGAGGTGCTCTTCGTCGAGGTGAGCGCCGGGGCTGCCAGCGATGACCTGGGAATGCTGGCCAGCGTGGTGTCTCGAGCTGGTGTCGGCGAGGTTGAGCGCGACGACGAGCCGGCCGTCCTTGCTGGTCGCGGCGTAGACGAGGTGTTCGTTGGTCAGCTCAAGGACCTGCGTGCGGGCGGTGTGCAGCCAGGGGTGGCGTCGACGCAGGCCGATGAGGTCCTGGTGGAGGCGATAGACCGGCCAGCCGTCGGCGGCTAGGTCTGCTGGTCTGGCCGGGTAGCCGGGGCGGACGGCGTCGTCACCGCCGGGCCGGTCCTCTTTGATCCCGCGGCAGGCTTGTTCGTCGCCGTAGTAGATCGACGGTGTGCCTCCGGTAGTGAGCAACACGACGAGGGCGTGGGGGAGGTGGCGCTCGTCGAGCAGCTTGCTGGCGAGCCGGGTTACGTCGTGGTTGCCGACGAAGGTCATCGGCACGAAGGTGTCAAGGTAGGTGTTGTGCCGGTCGAGCGCCCAGGCCAGCTCGAAGAGGTTGCGGTCGTTGAGCGAGCTCCAGATGGCCTTCCACAGCTCGTACTGGGTGACAGCGTCCAGGCCGGTGTCGGTCACCATCGCGGCGTAGTCGCCGTGGATGACCTCGCCGATCAGGTAGGCGTCCGGGTGCCCGGCACGCACTCGCGGCAGCACGTCAGCCCAGAAGCGGCGCGGTGCCGCGTAGGCGGCGTCCAGGCGCCAGCCGTCCGCGCCCCGGTCCAGCCAGTAGGCCATGACATCGGCGACGTAACTCACCACGGCGGGGTTGTCGTGGTTGAGGACGACCAGGCCGTGGTGGCCTTCGAAGGTGGCGTAGCCGGGCTCGGCTGCACGCCCGCTGCCTTCGGGCCAGGACAGCCGGAACCAGTCGGCCCCGGCGGCGCCGGGGCCGGCCTCGATGACCCGGCGGAAGGCGGGGAAGCCCCGGCCGACGTGGTTGAACACTCCGTCGAGCAAGACCCGCAGCCCGCGATCGTGCGCCGCGGTCACCAGCTGCTCGAAGTCGGGGCCGCCGCCGAGGCGCTCGTCGATGCGGTAGTGGTCGATGGTGTCGTACCCATGGGTGGACGAGGCGAAGATCGGGCCGAGCGCGAGACCGGAGGCGCCGAGGCCGACCGCGTAGTCGAGCCAGCTCGTGATGTGCCCCAGCCCTGCGACCGGTCGGCGGTCCGCACCCGTGACATCTGCGCCGGTGAAGCCGAGCGGGTATACCTGCCACCAGATCGCATCCGCCACCCAGCCCGGCTCCCGTCCCGCAGCAGGGCCGGAGCCGGCCGGTGAGTCGTCGCTCACGCGGTCTGGCCGTGGCTGGTCACGTCCGCGGCGGGGAAGTCGGAGATCTGTTCCAGCAGCCTTGCCGCGATCTCGAGCAGCCCGACCTCGGCGGCAGTGAGGCTGGACAACGCTTCGCCGAGCCAGCTGTCGCGCTGGGCCATGTCGCGGGTCAGCGCGTCCCGGCCAGCGGGCCTGAGGGCCAGCACGGACTCTCGGCCATCCCGCTCGCTGCGCGACCGGGACACCATGCCTGCGAGCTGGAGCTCGGCGAAGGTCCGGGTGAGTGACTGCGGGTGCTGATGTTCCGCGGCAGCGACCTGCCCTGGAGTGCTCGGCCCGTGCCGGTAGAGATGGCTGAGCACGCTGATCTTGTTGGTGCTCAGCGCCCCGGGCGGTCGCTGCACCCGCAGACGCTGCGCTAGCCGGGTGACGCCCCGGCGGATGTCGGCCGGGGCACCCGGCCCGCCGTCAGGTTCCTCGCTGTTCATATTCCTACGATACCACTTATCATATTTAGAAGATCATTTCTTCCGAACGCACGAATTGGCAGCATCTGCATGACAGGAACCTTCCTATCGCGTAATACTCTGCGGCGCTGGCACGGACGGTCGAGGTTCGATCCCGGCCTGATCGAGTTGCGCGCCGCAGGTGTCACGATGGCCGCCACGCCGAGCGTGCTGCCGCCGTCATGGCCGGCGAAAGCACCCGCGAGGCCAAGCGGCAACCGGGGCCGCGGTGACGTGATCTACAAGAGCGGCTTGCGGGTGATCGGCAGCAATTTCCTGGAGACTGGCATTATCGGCTTGCAGCTCCTCGGGTCTGGCCACACTCACAGATTGGAGCGTTGTGCGATTCATCAAAGCACAGACAGAGCAGGGTGCGCGGCTGGGAGTCGTTCGCCCCGACGGCGTGGTGGAACTGGCGCGCGACGAATCTCGCCTGGAACCCCACTTCGGGGACGACGGCGAGTCACTCCGTCGGCTGGCGGAGGCGATACATGCCGCGCCGGCCGGCGAGTTCGAGCTTGACCGCCTCAGCCTGCTGAAGCCCGTGGACCCGGTGGCGATGCGCGATTTCATGGTCTTCGAGCAACACATTCTGCCGGCCTGGCGTCAAGCCGGGATGAGCCGGGGGCCAGACGTCTGGTACGAGCAGCCCGTCGGCTACTTCAGCAACGCGGCGACGATCGGCGGGCCACGCGACCCGATCGAGATCCCTGGCGGCTCGCAGCGGCTCGATTTCGAGCTCGAGGTGGGCGCCGTCATAGGCCGGGATGCATGCTCGGTCACCCCAGATCAGGCAGCCGATTACATAGCTGGATTCCTCATTCTCTGTGACTGGTCCGCCCGCGACCTGCAATTCCGCGAGATGGACGGCCGGCTCGGCCCGTTCAAGGGAAAGGACTTCGGCTCATCGCTGGGGCCGGTGTTCGTCACGCCCGACGAACTCGAAGGCCGCCGCAGCGGGAAGGGCTACGACCTCCTGATGACGTCCGCCGTGAACGGACGCCGTTACGGCAGTGATCGCTGGTCTTCGGCGTACTGGTCATTCGAGGAACTGATCTCGTACTCCTCCTGGAACTCGCGGCTGGAAGCGGCGTCAATCATCGGCAGCGGTACATGCCAGGGCGGCTGCATTCTCGAGCTGTCCATCAGGCACTCAGCCGAGGAATATCCGTGGCTTGCCGCGGGAGACGAGGTGCTGCTCAGCATCGAGCTCATGGGCGACATCAAAGCCACGGTGTCGGCGCCGACGCGCGGCTCCTGGCTCGCCCTGAAAAACGTCGGCGGGACCGGCCCGCGACAGGCCGACGGCCTCCTGACCTAGCCGTCGAACCCGGGGCCATGATGGCGGCATGGAAGTCCGGGGGTTCGCCGACGCGCTGTTTGGCCCGGTGCGCGACTGCTTCGCCGAGATTCTCGAGGTGCAGACAGGCACCGGCGCGGCCTTGGCTGCGTGGTGCGACGGCCGGCTGGTGATAGATCTGTGCGGCGGTCACGCCGACCTGGGACGGCGCCGACCTGGGACGGCGCCGGCCGTGGGATGCCCGCAGCCTGGTCCAGCCTTACTCGGTCAGCAAGCCGTTCGCGGCGGTGTGCGCCCTGCTCCTCGTCGAAGCCGGGCGGCTCGACCTGGACGCGCCCGTGCAGCGGTACTGGCCGGAGTTTTTTGCCCCGGCGACGGTGCGTCACGTCCTCTCACATCAGGCCGGGGTGGTGATGCTAAGCCGGCCGGCGCCGACCGGAGTCTTCTACGACTGGCACCGCCTCTGCGGCCTGCTGGCGGCGCAGGAACCGTCGTGGGAGCCCGGGACCGCGCACGGGGAATCGCCCTTGTTTTACGGGCACCTGGTCGGCGAGCTGGTGCGCCGGGTGGACGGACGCGGCGTCGCCCCGCAGTGCGCCGGCCCGGACCGGGTGTTCGGGCACGACAACGCCTGGGGACTTGGCTTCGGCATCGACGACGACGGCTACGGGATGGGCGGGCTGGGCGGAAACTACGGGGGCACGAGCACGGCCGGCGGCTACACGATCGGGTTCGTGACCGGCAGCGTCGGGAACCACGACCGGGGAGAAGCGCTGGAAAATACGCTGCGAAACTGCCTCGGTCTTCCGCCCATCGCGGCCGCCGCCGATCCGCCGCTGCCCGCGAAGCCGGCGTGAAGCGCCCGCCTGCCAGTAACGCTGCGCGGTCATTGGACGCCGGTGAGCCCGCCATCGACGGGCAGGGTGACACCGGTGATGTAAGAGGCGCTGTCGGAGAGCAGGAAGACCGTGGCGGCGGCGATCTCCCAGGCGGTGCCCTGGCGTCCCAGCGGGATGGGCGTGTTGTCGCGGTCGGGGCGGATCTGGCTGGCGAGGCGACCCAGGCTGGTGTCGATCAGTCCGGCCATGACGACGTTGACCCGGACCCGGCGGGGGGCGTACTCCTTTGCGGCATAAGCACACAGCCCGCCGAGCGCGGCCTTGCTGGTGGTGTAGGCGGGAATCTCGGTGGCGGTGACGACCTGGGCCGCAGCCGAGGAGGTGAGGGTGATGGCGCTGCCGGGTGGCAGCAGGGGAAGCGCGGCTTGCAGGGCCAGGAAGTGGGCTCTGACATTGACGGCCATCACCCGGTCCCAGTCGGTCCCGCTGGTGCCGGCCAGGCCGATGCCGGCGGCGATGCCAGTGTTCAAGACGAGCGCGTCGAGGCCGCCAAGTGCGCTGGCGGCCGCGGTGACCATGCTGGCGGCCTGGTCGGGGTTAGCGGCGTCGCCGGCCACGGCGTGCGCGTTCCCGCCTTCGGCGTGGATGCGGTCGGCGGTGGACTGCGCCGCCGCGGGGTCGACATCGGCGACGGCAACTGCGGCGCCTTCGCGGGCAGCCAGGATGCTGACCGCGCGGCCGATGCCGATCGGCGGGTCGGTCTGGCCGTAGGTTTGCTGCCCGCCGCCGACGACGAGCAGCCGGCGCCCGGCCAGCAGCCCTCGCCCGGGTGCGGTACCCAGGGCAGCGGCGGGCAGATGAGCGGGGAGAGTCGGCAGCGGGGCTTCGACGGAATGGGTGGTCACGGCTTGTCTTGGCCGGTTGTGGCGGCAGCGTCGATGACCGCCATCTGCGCAGGCGGGTCAGGGTCGAGGTCGACCGCGGCGGCGAGCAGCGCGACGCCCAGGTAGAAGCCGACAACGAGCAGCACCTCGACGGTCTGGCGGTCGCCGAGCCGGGTCCGCAGAGTGTCGAGCCCGGCGGGACTGGTGGTGTGGATGCGGACGAGCTCGGCGACGACACGCAGCACCGGTGCAGAGTGGGCCAGGCTCGGGTCATCGAGCCGGGCGCCGACGACGGCAGCGACCTGCTCGGCGGATACGCCGGTCCCGGCGGCGATGGCTTCGTGCTGGACGCGTTCGTAGTCGCTGCCGGTCGAGGTGGCCACCTGGAGGATCACCAGCTCACGCAGCATCGGGTCTAGCGCCAGCGAGCCGAGCAGGGCGCCGCCCAGGGTCAGCCACGGCACGAAAGCGGTCTCGGCATGCGCGATCACGCGGAACAGCGACAGGTCCGGCAGCGCCGCCAGGGTGTCGCGGACCTGCGACGGTCCGCTTGCCGTGTCGGTATCGGGCAATCGTGTCATAAGACCCTCCTACTGGATACCGATGGTATTGAGTACCAGTAGTATGCTGCAGGCGTGGCTATGTCAAGGGCGCGAACTGCTGGTCCGGGCGAGCCGCCGGCTCGGATGCGCCGCCCGCCCAGGGGCGACGTCCGTCGCCGACTGCTCACTGCCGCACTCAAGCTGTTCAGCGAACAGGGGTACGACGGGACCTCGCTGGAGCAGGTCGCCGCCGCGGCCGGCTTCAGCAAGGGCGCCGTCTACTCGAACTTCGCCAGCAAAGATGACCTGTTCCTTGCCCTGATGGACGCCAAGGTGCAGGCGCGCATCAACCAGGCCAGGGATGTTCTGACGGCCCCGCACGATCCCGCTGAGTCCGCGCAGCTCGTCGGCCGCCGTCTCACCGCCGCCCTCACCGACGATCGGGACTGGCAGCTGCTTTTCCTGGACTACGTCGGACGTGCCGTCCGGGATCCTGCTGTCCGCGTCCAGTTCGTGGCCCACCGTCGGCGTGTCCGTCAGCTCATCGCTGAGGCGGCCCGAGATCTCCTTGGTGGCAACGAAGCCGCGCTCGACGCCAACGCGCTCGCCACGATCATCCTTGCGCTGTCAAACGGCCTGGCCATCGAACGCCTGACCGACCCCGACGCGGTTCCCGGAGACCTTCTCGGCCGCGTCCTTGAGAATCTGATAACACCGTCCGAACCCGTCACGTAAAAGGAACGTTCTGCCGGGACGCGGGTTCTTCGGGCGCCAGGCTCCCTTCGATGGCGGCGTCCGCGACGCCCGGGGTGACTTCGGGCGCCAGGCTCCGCTCGATGGCGGCGTCCGCGACGCCCGGGGTGACTTCGGGCGCCAGGCTCCCTTCGATGGCGGCGTCCGCGACGCCCGGGGTGACTTCGGGCGCCAGGCTCCGCTCGACGGCGGCGTCCGCGACGCCCGGGGTGAGATGGCCGGTCCTTGCGGGTTCTAGGGGGCGACGACGCGGCGGGTGGCGCGTTCGGCGGTGGCCAGGACAAGGCGGCGCGGCAGGAGGGTGGCGGCGCGGGCGGTGAGACGGTTGCGCCAGCCGGGCACCAGGATTGTGTCACCTGTGATGAGCGCGTCCAGGGTTGCTGTGATGATCGTTGCCGGGTCGAGTTGCTGGCCGATCGCGGCGGCGCGGGAGCCCAGGACCTCGAAGAACCGGGTGTCGACGGGGCCGGGGCACAGTGTCAGTACCGCGATCCCGCGGCCGTGTAGCTCAGCGGACAGTGCCTGGCTGAAAGAGATCATGAATGCTTTGGTGGCGGCGTAGACGGCCAGGTAGGGGGCGGGCTGGAAGCCGCCGAGAGATGCCACGTTGATGATCCCGCCGGTCCCTTCGGCGAGCATGGCGGGTAGCAGGGCGTGGGTGAGATCGACGGCGGCGGTGACGTTGAGCATGACCTGCTGGTGGTCGCGGTCGGCCGGGATCGTCTCGAACCGGCCCTGGGTGGCGAACCCGGCGTTGTTGATGAGCAGGTCGACCCGTCTCCCGAGCTCGCCAATCCGCTGGGCCACGGCGGTGGCGGCGCCTTCGACGGCGAGGTCTCCCGCGATGACGTCGGCGCGGATCCCGTAGTCGTCGCGGAGCCGGCCGGCGGTGGCGGTGAGGACCTGCTCGGAACGGGCCACCAGCACCAGGTTGGCCTGTCGGCGGGCTAGTTCCTCGGCGAAGGCGGCGCCGAGACCAGAGGAGGCACCGGTGATCAGCGCGGTGCGGCCGGTGAGTTTCATGATGCTGGCCTGATGTCGGGTCATGCGATCACTATATCATCGTGATCTTCAATCATTAAAATTATCTACGATCTAATCAATCGATGATCTGGTAAAGTCCGCCGCGTGACCATGCCCGCCACCGGCGTACCGGCCGCGCCAGCAGGCCAGCCGCTTGCGCAGCACACCGGCTACCTGCTGATCAAACTCGGGGAAGTCACGCTCGCGATCGCCGAGCGGGCACTCGCCCCCCTCAACCTCCGCGCCCGCCACTTCAACGTCATGACCATGGTCGCGGCTGACATCACCCTGTCCCAGCAGGACCTGAGCGGCCAGCTCGGACTAGACCCCACGATCATGGTTGCCCTCGTCGACGATCTGGAGCGCCGCGGCTTCCTGCGCAGAGAGCGCAGCCAAAAAGACCGCAGGCGGTACGTGCTCCAGCTGACCCCTGCCGGGCAGCGCACGCTTCAGCGCGCGCTCACCGTGATCGAGGAGGCCGAGAGCAAGCTCCTCGCCCCGCTCAACAGCCACGAAGCCGGCCTGCTGCAAGAACTCGCCGGCCGCCTGCTCGCACCGCACTGGCCTCCCCGCCACACCTGAACAGCCGACTGCCCAGCTGTTTGGGTACAGCAAGGTCGAAGCCGTGGAACCCATCAGGGAAATGATGGAGCTTCGTGGGAATACCAGCCTCAATGAGGCGGCATCCGAATTGGAGCGCCTCGTCCCTTAGCGGATCGTCTGCAATGACCATCGGCAGTCGGGTAGCGGTCATGCGAAACGGACTGCTACAACAATGCGACTAGCCACAGTCCCGCTACGATCATCCAGGCAATCTGTTCGTGGCCGCATTTATCGGATCGCCGTCGATGAACCTCTACGAGGCCGTCGTCGGCGAAGGGGCGGGTCATTGCGTATCGGCGCTCAGGCAGTTCACGAGCCGCGGTGCCGGTGTGGCACGTGCGGATCCCAGTACGCTGATGAAGCCGGGAACCAGGGCCCGCTTCACGGTCGACGTCGAGCGCATGCAGGTCTTCGACGCCGAGACCGAGCAGGCCATCTGGCACTGACCGAGTCACCGTTGTGTCCTGCGATCCCGCCGTCTCGGCCTACCTTCCGGGAGACCCCACGTGGTGTACTCTGAGCGGCACATGGCTCAACGTTTCGACGCGGGCCTCTCGCTGAAGCCCGGTGAAGACCCTCGCAAGTCGTCAGACGAGGGCAGTGCGGCGGCGCGCGCATATAAGATACTCGTCCGCCTCATCGCGACCTGCGAGCTTGCCCCGGTGATGCTTTCAACGAACGCGACCAGGCTGCTCTACTTGGCATGAGCCGGACACCGCTACGCGAAGCGCTGCACCGATTGGCCTTGGAAGACCTCGTCGAGACCGTTCCGCAACGAGGAATCTTCGTAGCGCTACTCGATCCCAAGGAGATCTACGACAATACGGTTGTTCGCGAAGCTGTCGAGTCCGAAGTGCTTCGCCGAGTCATCGTGAATAAGGTTCCAATCGACTACACGCAGCTTGACGATTTGCTGGCGCGCATGGAGCACTCCCTCGAGGAGCCAGACGCCGTCGCCTTCCTGGAAGCGGACGAGGAATTCCATCTGGTGCTTGCCGCCACTGCGGGCAACCGGCCAGCTTTCGAAGCAATCCGCCGCAGCTGGATTCATGTCAACCGCGTCCGGTATCTCAAGCATCAGCCCAAGCAGGATCTCAGTGCTGCTTTGATCGAGCACCGCGCCATGGTCACCGGCTTGCGCCGAGGCGACCCTGACCGAGTGGAGAAGGCAGTGCGGGCGCACATGGATCGCTCTCGAGCACGGCTCGACGAGCTCACCAAGCTGATCCCGGACGCATTCGTGACAGGACGCGCCCAGCCCTCCTGAGCCCGGCCGGCGAGCCCCGCCCGCGAGCCAGGCGCCGGGCCAGGCGAACAGCCAGGTCCGGCAGCCCAGATGAATGCGGCGTGGCCTACCACCCATGGGGGGTAATTTCACATTCACATCGCCGGTCGGGGGTGCGGCTCTCGCGCATTGGCCCGCTGGTCCCGGTCCGCTGCACCTGCGACGGCGTCCCGGGTCCGTATCGGGGTCATTGCGGGCGAATCGCTTCCGACCGAGCCCAGGGGCCTGGTCTCGTAGCTAACCCGGGTCTGCCCGGCGGCCTGCAGCGCGAACACATCCAGCAGGTCCGCGCGGGTTCCGACGATCGACCCGATGACCGAGACGCCGTTCAGGACCGTGTCGAACACGGGGATGCTCAGCGTTCCGGCCGCGGGCAGCGCGACCAGCGCCAGCCGTCCGCCGCGGCGCAGGCCCGCGTAGGCGGGGGTACGCGCCAAGGCAGCGCCCGATGAGTACCGTACGGTAAGCCAGGCCGCTGCTGGCGCCCCAGCACTGGCTGACCGACGCGACTGACGACGGCCCGGTCAGCGCGATAACGCGACAGCCCGCAGGGAAAGAGGAGCCATGAGGTGGCTGCACGCCCTGGGGCATGCCCTGGCCATCACCGGCTCGATGACCTGGGAGATCCTCTGGGCGCTGATCCTGGGCTTTGCCCTGTCCGCTGTGGTGCAGGCTGTGGTGCGCCGCGCCACGATCATCCGGCTGCTGGGCGACGACCGGCCAAGGACGCTGGCGCTGGCGGCAGGCCTTGGCGCCGCCTCGTCGTCGTGCTCCTACGCTGCCGTGGCACTGGCGCGGTCGCTGTTCCGCAAGGGAGCAAGCTTCACCGCCGCCATGGCCTTCGAGATCGCCTCCACCAATCTGGTCATCGAGCTCGGCATCATCCTGGCCTTGCTCATCGGCTGGCAGTTCACCCTGGCGGAGTTCATCGGCGGCCCGATCATGATCATCCTGATGGCGCTGCTGTTTCGCCTCTTCCTGCGCCCGCGACTGCTCGACGCCGCCAGGACCCAGGCGGAAAGGGGCCTGGCCGGATCGATGGAGGGGCACGCCGCGATGGACATGACCATCGCGGCCGAGGGGAGCCTGTGGCAGCGGCTCAGGTCGCGGCAGGCGTTTACCTCGGTGTCGCACATCTTCGTGATGGAGTGGGCGGCCGTCATCCGCGACATCGTGATCGGCCTGCTGATCGCCGGCGCGGTCGCCGCCTGGGTGCCGAACAGCTTCTGGGGCCACCTGTTCCTGTCCGGGCACCCGCTGGCGTCGAAGCTCTGGGGGCCGCTGATCGGGCCAGTCGTCAGCCTGCTCAGCTTCGTCTGCTCGATCGGGAACGTCCCGCTGGCCGGGGTGCTCTGGAACGGCGGGATCAGCTTCGGCGGCGTCGTGGCGTTCATCTTCGCCGACCTGCTCATCGTGCCGATCCTGGTGATTTACCGGAAGTACTACGGCACCAAGATGATGCTGTTCATCCTGGCCGCCTTGTACGCCACCATGGTCGCCGCCGGATACCTGATCGAGCTGATCTTCGGCGGCCTCGGCCTCATCCCGGCCGGCCGGCACGCCAAGGTGTTCGAGGCATCCATTCAGTGGAACTACACCACCGTGCTCAACATCATCTTCCTGCTCCTCGCCGCCGCACTGTGCTGTCGGTTCGTCCGCAGCGGCGGCATCCCGATGCTCCGCATGATGGGCGGCGCACCCGAAACCGGCGGCGAGCATCACGATCACGCCCGCGTCGGCCCGCCGTCCTAGCCATCATCAGGAAGATGCCAAAACAATACAGAAATAATGCCAAAACCGGCTCCCATGCTGCGACCGGCGTACGTCCGGCATATTACGCAACACCGCACAAAGATTGCTTAATAGTGTCCGAGCGGACGGAACCGTATCACACCTGTTTTGTCCCTCCACCCAAACCTGAACGGGGTAGCGAAAACTTCACCCCGACTGCGGAGTCGACAGTAATGGTCGCCTGTATCGGCGCGAGTATGACCGAGGGCGCTGCGACGCAAAGGCGGAAAGTGGACACCCCAACCTGCCCAATTGGACGGCAGGCAAGGGATTCGGACAAAGGCTGATGTGGACTACAGGTTCTGTGGTTAGATTAAAAAACTTGAGGCCTGGACCCCGCTTCACCCGGATTTCGGGATGCACTGTCACAACCCCGGTGGAAAGCGGCGATATGAGAGTCCTCGGTAATGCCTCCGTTCCAGTTCCCGCCAGCGCCAGTACGGTGACCGGGCTCGTCCCGGCGAACGTGCCGGACCCCCCGGACCCCTCGGACCCCCCGGACCCCCTGGACATGCCGGACGTGCCCGCAGTGCCTGGGCCCGCTGCGGCATGTCAGGCTGGCATGCCGGGCACCCGCGCGGAGGAGCCTTTCGACCGTGTTGCGCGGCTGGCCGCGATGGTCATGGGCACGCCGCTGGCGTCCGTGATGATGGTCGGTGAGCGCCCTTTCTCCTGGCGGATCCGTCCCGGCCCCCTGGGCATGGCCGATCGGCAGAGCCCGGCCGAGCAGTCGTTGTGCCAGCACGTGATCGACTCCGCGGACAAGCTGGTCATCGATGACGTCCGGCTGGACTCGCGCACCATCGCCAGTTGCCCGTCAGGGCCGGCGGGCGTCATCGCTTGGGCCGGGTTCCCGGTGCGCGGCCCGGACGGCCGCGTAGTGGGCGCGCTGTGCGTGGCCGATCACCGGCCGCGCCGGTGGAGTACGGGCGACGTCGAGGTTCTGGAGACCTTGGCCTACGTCGCCTCGGGTGAAGCCGCGCTACAGGTCGCCGTGCAGCACGGCGCGGAGCGCGCGGCTCTGGCGCAGACCCTTCAGGAGAGCCTGCTGCCGTCGCGACTGCCGGTCATCCCGGGCCTGCAAGTGGCGGCGCGGTATGTGGCCGGGGGTATCGGCGCCGAGGTTCTCGGGGACTTCTACGACGTGTTCCCGTCGGTCCGGGGGAGCTGGGGGATGGTGGTCGGCGACGTGTGCGGCAAGGGGGTCCCGGCTGCCAAGAGCACCGCGCTAGCCCGCTATACCCTCCGGGCGGAGGCACACCGGGAGACGAGGCCGCGGCTGATCTTGGCTGCCTTGAACCAGGCGCTGCTGGAGTGGATTACCGATGACCCGCGGTTCCTGACCGCGATCTATGCCACCGTGCGGCCCACTGTCGCCGGGGCCTCAGTGCAGATCAGCTCCGCGGGTCACCCCCTGGCGCTGGTACGCCGCGCGGACGGGCGCGTGCAGGCATCCGGCCGGCCGGGGACCCTGCTCGGGATAGTCCCCGATCCCGACCTTCATGACTCACGCACGCAGCTGCGAGCGGGCGACAGCCTGGTCCTGTTCTCCGATGGCGTCACCGAGGCCCGGGGCCACATCGACCGTGATCTCTACGGCGACGACCGACTCCGCGACCTCATCGCTGGCCTGGGCGATGTGCCCGCGGCGCGGATCGCCGACTCCATCCAGCAAGCCGCGCTGGCCTTCACCGGCGGAGACAGCAGCGACGACACCGTCACGCTGGTGCTGAAAGTCCCCCGGCACGAGACGAACGGCCACCCGGATCCAGGAAACGAGCAGCACGGCTGACGGGATGCCGGCGCTCCTCACGTTCAGTCCCTCGACGCACCGCTGAGGGTCTCGTCGTACACAACCTTGCGGTAGAGGGCGAGATGGCGCTGGGCAGCCGCCTGCCAGGTGTACCGGGCGGCAAGTGCCTGCCCGGCGGCCCGCCGCTGCGGATCGGGCCGGCCTAGGGCATCCCGCAGCCCGTCAGCGAAGCTAGTAGCCCCGTCAGCGAACCGAACCGCGTCGCCAAACACCTCCCGCAGCACCGGCAGGTCACTGGCGACCACCGGGACGCCGGCCGCCAGCGCCTCCATGGCAGCCAGCCCGAACCCCTCGCGAGTAGACGGAAACGCGAACACGTCCGCCGCGGCGACCAGCGACGGCAGCTCGTCGTGATTGACCGGCCCGAGGACCACCGGTTCCAGGCCAAGCTCTGCCGCGCGGGCCTCCCACTGCGCCCGATAAGGCCGGTAGTCGAACAGCGTCTCGCCGCCAGCCACCACCAGCGCCGCCTCCGGGTCATCGGCCCGCAGTAGCGCGAAGGCCTCCAGCAGCTCGACGGAGCCCTTGCGCGGCTCGATCCCGCCGACAGACAGCACGAACCTCCCGAACTTGTCCCGCCACCGTTCACGCGCCGCCGCAGCCTGGCCAGCCGGGCCAGCCGCCGCGGCGAACCGGCCGGCGTCCACCCCGTTGGGGATCACCTCGGCCCCGATTCCCCAGCCGTCCCGCAGTTCAGCCGCCACTGCCGCGGACACGCACACGTGGCCCATTGGCCTGCGAATAGCCCGCTCATGGCAGCGAACCAGCTCGGCGGTGGTGAAGTGGTCGATGTGGTGAACGGTCCGCAGGCAGCGGCCGGCCGCGTTGGCGCTGATGCAGTCCTGCGCATGCACGACGTCGTAGCCCGCCGGGTCGAACGCCGCGCGCAGCAAGGCGATGGACCGCAGCACCCGCTCCCCGACGCCCTCGCCCTCAGCATCAGGGAAAGGTACGACACGCAACCGCACGGCCTCATCCACCGGCCGGAAGAACCCGCTATCGCCGCCCCGCCCGAGAGTCCAGACAGTCACATCCTGCCCGCCCGCCGCCAGCGCCTCGGCCAGCGCGAGCGTATGCACCACCCCGCCGCGCGGCCTGGTGGAATACGTCAGCAGGGCAATGGCCAGCGGCCGCCCGGCCATCAAGCCTCCGCGCTGCGATAGGTCTCAGGCCGACGCTCGCTCAGATGCCGCAGCACCCGCCGCGCCCGCTCGATCTCCGCGGCCACGTCCAGCTCGGCAACAGCGAGCCCGGCCTTCGACCAGGTACGAGCCAGGATGTTCCCCCCAGGACCGACCACTTTGGCCTGTCCGAGAAACCGCATCCCGCCGATGGCCCCGGTCTGATTGGACGAGGCGAGCACGACCTGGTTCTCGGCCGCGCGGGCGCAATCGTACAGGTCGAACAGCCGCGCTTGGCGGTCCTGGGTGACCCGCGCCGCCCGGTCGGTAATGCTGGCCGGCCACGCCGACAGGCACGCGATGATCTGCGCCCCGTCCAGCGCCAGGCTCCGGGCCGACTCGGGAAAGGTCTTGTCGTAATCGATCAGCATGCCGATCCGCCCGACCGGCGTGTCGAAGGCGGCGAACCCGTCCCCCGCCGCGTACGCCGCCGTCTCCCCAGCCGGCAGATGCACCTTACGGTGCCCGCCGAGAATCCCGTCCCCGCTCAGGCACGCCGCCGCGTTGTACCGCGCGGCGCCGTCAGCTTCGCAGAAGCCCACGCACACCACCATGTCCGCCGCCAGAACGGCCACCCGCTTGAGCATCGGGTCATCAGCCGCGAGCGCGGGCGGCAGCGCCTCGGGATCAGGGTGCCGCAAGTCAGTCAGGTAGCCGCCGAAAGCCGCGTCGGGCAGCACCAGCAGCCCAGCCCCGGACCGGCGCGCGTCCTCGATCAGCTTCCCGATCCGGGCAAGGTCGAACTCCAGGTCACGGCCAAAGTGCGCAGCGGCCGCCGCGATCCGGACAACAGCCATCATCACCCTCCGCTATCGGCGAAAACTCCGCCCGGCCGCCCAGAATCCCGCGCCAAGCCCCGGCAGGTACGCGTCGGGCCTGCGGTCCCGCAGATGCCCCATGTACTGCCGCGCCTCCTCGATCACGCGCCGCACATCCAGCCCGGCCACGGCCATGCCCTCGTCGGTACCGGTGCAGGCCAGCACGTCACCGCCAGGCCCGACCACCTTGGCACTCGCGACGAACCGCAGCGAGCCAAATGATCCCGACTGATTAGCCGACAGCCAGACGACCTGATTTTCCAGCGCCCGCGCCTGGTCGAACAGGTCAAACCGGCGGGTCCACCGGTCCTCGGCCAGGGACGGAGCCGGATTGGTGCGGCTGGCCGGCCACGCCGACATGCACACGATGATCTCCGCCCCGTCCAGCGCCAGCGCCCGCGCGGACTCAGGAAACGCCTTGTCGTAGCAGATCATCATCCCGATCCGCCCGGCCGGCGTATCGAACGCGGCAAAACCGCTGCCGGCCGCATAGCTATCATCCTCGCTGAGCGGCTGGTGCACCTTGCGATGCCGGCCGAGAATCCCGTCGCCGGTCACGCACACCGCGCTGTTGTACCGCAGCCCGCCGGCCGCCTCGCAATACCCGGCACACACCACCATGTCCCCGGCCAGCGCGGCCAGCCGCCGGATCTCCGGCCCGCCGGGATCCAGCGCCGGCGGCCCCTCGGCGCCGCCATCCAGGTCGGCGAGGTAACCGCCGAGGCATGCCTCCGGCAGCGCCAGCAGCCCGGCCCCGTCCGCCCTGGCAGCCGAGATCAGCCGCCCGATCCGGTTAAAGTCTTCCTCAAGATTTCGTCCGAACGGCGCTGCGGCAGCCACCATCCTGAGCATGCTCATGCCGCTCCGAGGCCGGTCACCGGCCCGCCGATCACGATGGTCTCTTCCCCGTCCGGCCAGCGCAGCGCGACCCCGCTGCCGGCGGTAAGCTCACCGCACTCCGCCCCGACCGCAGGCCCAGCCGGCAGCGCCGCCGCGCCGGCCCGGCCGGCCGTCAGCATCCCAAACCCAGGAAAGCACGTCAGCCAGTCACCGACCGCCGCGCCGACGGGCCTGGGCACCTTCGCCACCTCGAGTACGGCGGCGCAGCCACTGGCCTCGGCCAGCATCCCCAGCGTCCCGGCGATGCCGGCCATCGACACGTCCTTCGCCGCCGCGGGCGCGGCGGCCGCCACCGAGCCGAGCATGGCCCGGAGCTCAGCGGTGCGGCGATGAGTAGTGGAGTCCCACTGCCGTCCGTGATACCCGGGCCGCCAGCCGCCGCCGGTGTCGGCGGTCAGCCGGATCCGGTGCCCCGGCCGGCCGCCGCCGCCGGGAACCGGCGACGCAGCCCGGCCGAGCGCGGTCACCGACAGCGCGGCGGCGACGCCTAGCTGAGTATGCCCGCCGAGCACCGGAACGTCGTACGCCAGGCACGCGTCCCGCAGCCCGCCCAGCACCTGGGCGGCCCGCGCGGCATCTCGCGCCGCGACGGCGTCCAGCAGGCCGACCGGCTCGGCGCCCATGGCGGCCAGGTCGTTCAGGTTCGCCAGCACGCCGCACCACCCGGCCCAGGCCGGGTCGCGCTCCACCATCGAGGGCAGGATCGCGTCGCAGGCCGCCACCAGGTCGCTGCCGGGCACCGGCGCACCGTCATCCCCGCCGAACCCGGCCGGCGGCGCCGGCAGGCCGGCCAGCAGCGGCCCGAGCGCGCTCTTGGTCGCGGCGGCCAGCGCCGCGATCCGCCCGATCGGCCACCGCATCAGCACATGCGGCGCACCCGCCACGGTTACCGGCCGCACCGCATGCCAGCCGAGACGCGTGAACAACGGCTCGTTGCGGGCCTGGACCGTGGCGTCGAACCGCAGCGCCCCCTCCATCTCCGCCCGCGCGCAAGCGGCCCGCACCAGCGCGGAGCCCACGCCGCTTGTCCCGTGCCGCGCGGAGCTCACGCCGCTTGTCCCGTGCCGCGCGGAGCCCACGCCGCTTGTCCCGTGCCGCGCAGAGCCCACGCCGCTTGTCCCGTGGTGCGCCGCGCCCAC
>PMSU01000011.1 GCA_003168255.1 Actinomycetota bacterium | reverse complement strand
CGCTGTTCCGTCTCTGTTCCGTGAGGCCCAGGAAGACGATGAAAGCTGACCATCGGTAACCAGAAGCGGTCAGCGAGGTCACTTGACAGCTTTCGAATATATCTCCTAGTCGTGGCTTTCCACGGCCGAGAACACCCAGATCTACGAAGGTGTTCGCGTGCTCGCGTGCTCTGCGTTGCCGAGTTGGGCCGTATTAGATCAAGAGGCGGCGCCGCATAGCGCCGCCGCNNTGGCGCTGACGATCACGTGCTTCGCGCCGCCGCGCCCGCCGCACACGCGCCGGGCTGCGGCCTGGGGGCCGCCCGGCGCGGCACGGCGGGCAATGCGTATGCAGCCACCGCTGGCCTGTCTGCCAACATCCGTGGTGAGGGGCCGTTCCAATCGGCAACCTCCTGGCTGGTTCCCGGGCGACTCACCGAAAACGCCTGCGGATCGTCGCTCGGCGGATGCCGCGCTTGAGCACTACCTCAAGCTCGGTCCGACCGTCCTTGGACGTGACTGTTTGTGACCACCGAGGTAGGTATTCCTGAAGCTCAGGGCACATTGTGCTTGCAAGGCCCAGCGTGGTTTGAGCTTCCAGCAGCGCATCCACATACTGGTCGTGCATGCGCCGCTTGAGATCGGCGCTCAGCTCTGGGTCTTCGGTTCTCCTGGCGCTGATTTGGTCGGCCAGGTCTCTGTGACTGCCACCTTCGCCAGCCCAGCCAGTGCATCGAAGAAGATCTTGCGTATCTCGGTCCGCCGCTGAAGCCAAGAAGGCAGCGCAGCACGAAGCACGACGCCAACAAGGGCAGCGATCGCCGTGACAATCACACTCATCTCGGTGACACTATCCACCTAATAGCGATACTTCCCGAGGATGCCTTCATGAGGATGCCTTCATAGGGAGAAGCAAGACCCTGCCGTCGTCATGCTGGCCATGACGATCGCCGGTATGGCTGACCTCATCGCGGGCCGGGGCGATCGCCGAGCCGAGACCTCGTTCCTCGGTCCCGGCTCCTCGAATGTCACCAGGTCCACCCGCTGGAAGTGCACGATGTCGTGAACGGAGCAGCGCAGCCACGCCCGCGATGTACCTGAACGGGATACAACGTCAGGGCCATACTCGTGCCATGGCAGCTTCAGAGGAACCGAGCCAGGGTGACCGCGTAACTGTGCACACGCCAGGCGGAACGACTAGGACAGGGACAGCTACCCGCATGGATGATGGCAACATCTGGGTCACGTTCGAGCGGGGCGAGAACCAGGGGTGGGACCCGAGCCGGATGCACCGCGAGAGGAACTCCGCCGAATGCCCGGTGTGCTAGGACTTCACGTGCCGTAGGTGTCCGAACGGTGCGATATGTCGAGCACAGCGACGGTGTGGGCCTGCTCTTCGATCCGGTAGCGGATACGCCATTCCTGTCCACGGCGCGCAGAGTGCTGGCCAGCGTATTCGTCGTGAAGCAGATGGCCGACGCGATAAGGGTTGTCGAGCAGCGGGCCGACGATGAACTCAGCGACAGCCGTGGCGATCTTCTCAGGAAGACGCGAGAGCTGCCTTTGAGCGCGCGGGCGCACGTCGAGGCGCCAGCGCCCGCCAGCATCGGTCACGCGGCGCCGGTGCTGCGGAACAGGTAATCGAAGCGGCGCCGGAACTCGTCCTCATTGAGACCCGGCTCGTCCTCGCCCTCGTGGATCTCCTCATCAGTGACCGCACGTCGTTCGGCCGCGTCACGCCGCCACCAGGCGGTTGACTCCGCCGACTCCAGCTCGTCCAGACGCTGCCACTCCTCGGCCGAGACAAGCACCACCGGACGATGGCCGGGACGCACGAGCGCAACCGGCCCAGCACCGGACTCCACCTCGTCGGCGATCGCTTCGAGCCCGTCCGCGTCGCCGATCAGCTTCTCTTCCACACCATCAAGTATGTACGACACGATGCCTCCTGTGGGAAATGCGGGCAATCAACGGGCAGAGTGCCGTCTCTGCGGCCTTTGGCCAGCTCACAGCCCTGCCCGGCTGGCCCTAGAGTTGGCCCTACATCGGCCCTAGGACACGTGGGGGAACCGAGGGGAACGCAGAGGAATCGTTAGGGTCACGCGACGCCAGGCCGCAGGTCAGAGCCTCAATGGCGCTACCTAGGCGGCCAGAGCGGCACTCTGACACGGAAGAGGTCACTGGTTCAAATCCAGTACGGCCCACCAGTCGTTTTCGCAGGTCAGACAGGGTTTCGGTGAGTGTTGCCAGAGCCCGCATCTGCTAGTCTCCCCGTCCGGGGAGCCAACGGTGGCAGACTTCCGCAGACTTATGGCGGCTTCACCGACTAATGACCCTGTCCCAGCGAACTTTGCCTTGGCGCCGCACTCGTACTGCTGCTACCCCGTCCACAAGACGCGCAGGACGACCACCCGGCGCTCGTCGTCAAGAATGAGATAGATGGCCAAGCCCTGGTCGTGCTGGCCAAAGGCATGCGTCCGCATATTCGCATCAGGCCGCTGCCTGCTGTAGGCCTCACCGCTCCATGGTGCGGTTTCAAGCAAGGCCATCAGCTCCGCGTAGAAAGGCAGTGCCTCCGCAGGCAGCCCGGCGACCTGTTCACCCGCGAGCTGCTCAGATTCAACCGAATACACCTACAAGCCCAGCCTGGCCTTAGTCTGCTGCCAGGACTCGGTAACGACGCCACCGCCTGCGCCGAGCTTGACGACGCTAGCCAACATGTGCCGGTGCGCGTCCAGGTCATCCTGAGTAGACCAGGCGACCCGCTGCCAGCGTCGCAGCATAGACACAACGCCGGATAGATCGAGAGACTCTGCGGCATCCGCCATCGTCCGCCGGTACTCCCGATCAAAGTCCGCCACCTCCTGCCCTCTCAGCGCAGCCCGGATCTCACGGGGAGTAGACGCTGCAACGGGCTGCTCACCACCGGAGGAGGAGGCCATAGGCATCATGAACCCACGATATCCACCCGATAGCCAAGCTGTCCTTAACGACGCGGACCACGATCAGCCCGCTCGGGCCAGCGAATCGGCCTGCAGACGGAGCGGATGCCCGCCAGGTCAGGTTCGAG
This sequence comes from Actinomycetota bacterium, assembly GCA_003168255.1. Lineage (GTDB taxonomy): Bacteria > Actinomycetota > Actinomycetes > Streptosporangiales > Streptosporangiaceae > PALSA-505. The sequence goes on along the minus strand of PMSU01000011.1, from coordinate 3,567 downwards.
AGGCGGGGCCCGCGCGTCGGTGAATATCTGGACAAGCTGGAGTAATCGGTCATCCGTTCCGAGGCGTGCGGGGAACTAGCAGAGGACCCTCGGGCAGACGGTCACGCTGGGGCTTTCCAGCAGTCAGGAAAGTGGGACTCTCTTGTCGCGGTCGCGTCCACCGGGTGGCCTGGGGCGGCTGTGCGCCGCCGCCCTGCTGATGATCTCTGGCGGTCTGGGCCCGGCGCTGGTCAGTGTCGAACGCGCGACCGCCTCCGGGCCCGTTTACACCAACACCGCGACGATCGATTTGGGTGCGCCGGGCACGGTGTCGGTGGCCGTCGATCCGACCACGAACACGATCTTCGCGGTGGACCGGGACTACCCTCAGGACGGCACCTTGTCCCTGGTCAACGGGGCCACCAACGCGGTCACCAAGGTGACCGTCGGACACAACCCCTGGGACGTGGCGGTCGACCCCACGACCGGCACCGCCTACGTGGCCGACGCCTACGACAACGACGTGTCGGTGGTCAGCGAGGCCAGCGGCACAGTTACGGGCACGATCGGCGTGGGGAGCGGTCCTTTTGGGGTGGCGGTGGATCCGGACACCGGCACGCTGTACGTGGCCAACGCCAGCGACAACACCGTGTCGGTGGTGGACGAAGCCACCCAGACCGTCACGGCGACCGTCAACGTGGGTACCTTCCCGAACCGGCTGGCCGTTGATCCGGCCACCGACACGGTCTACGTGGTGAACGAGGAAGGGAACACCGTCTCGGTGATCGACGGCGCCACCAACACGGTCACGGCGACCCTCGACGTCGGTGAGAATCCGCAGTCGGTGGCCGTGGACTCGACCGGCCTGGTCTACGTAGCCAACTCCGAGAGCGGCAGCGTGTCGGTGATCAGCGCGGCCAGCAACACCGTGACCAGCACGCTCAGCACGCCCGGGGTCTCCGCGGTCGGGGTCAACACGGCCGCCGGGACACTGCTCGTGGCGGGTGACAGCCTGGTGCAAGGCGGCTCCAGCCTCTCCGTCATCGACGAGGCCACCGACAACGTTATCGCCAGCCTCTCCCCCTATACCCAGACCGCGACGGCGGTGATGGCCAACCCGGTCACAGGAGAGATCTACGTAGCGTTCAGTGGAGGTGGCGGCGACGGATTCCTCGCGGTGGTCACCCCAGTGGTCGCGCCCGGCGCCCCTGCGGGCATCAGCGCCAGCCCGGGCGACGGCCTGGCCACGCTGACTATCACGCCGCCCACCGACGACGGCGGCAGCCAGATCGAGTACTACACAGTGACCTACACCGACTCGACCAACGCGGCCAACAGCGGCCAGGTCAACGTGTATCCCAGCAATCCGGTCACCATCTACAACCTGACCGACCGGGACTCCTACACGTTCAGTGCGACGGCCACCAACCTGGCCGGCACCGGGCCCTCCTCGGGGTCGTCCAACGCCGTGATCCCGGTCGCGCCTTTGACGATCGGCACGACCTCGCTGCCTGGCGCGCCCCTAGGGCAGAACTACTCGCAGACGATCAGCACCAGCGGAGGGCTCCCCCCGTTCAGCTACTCGATAATCTCCGGATCGCTGCCCGCCGGCCTCGGCCTGGACCCGGATAGCGGGGTCATCTCGGGCACGCCCAGCGGGCCTGCTGGGACATCCAGCTTCACCGTCGGGGTCAACGACGCGAACAGCCCGCCTGCCAGTGCCAGCCAGCAACTGTCGATACAGACCGGCACGCTGCCCAAGATCACCATCAGCAGCTCGCGCAACCCCGCCTTCTACGGTCAGCGCGGCGCGGTCACCGTGACGGTCGGCTCGAACCACAGCGGACTCGGCGTACCAGCCGGCTCGGTGGTGCTCGACCTCGGCGGCGGCAACCTGACGGCACCGGTCACGCTGACCCCGGCCGGGCTGGCGAAGTTCAAGCTCACCTCGCTGCCCGTGGGCTACGACAGCATCACGGCCGACTATTCGGGCGACGCCACCTACCTGCCGGTCACGTCGGCGCAGCTGAATCAGGAGATCGACCCGGACAATACAAGCGTCACCCTGACGTCGACCGTCGCCCCGTCAGCCAGCGGCCAGCGGGGCAACGTCATCGCGACGGTGCGGGACCCCGACACGCCCAACTACGAGTTCAACCAGTCAGATACGTTTACGCAGGTGGTGAACCAGGCCAGCACCACGACGTCGATCAGCTCGTCCAGGAACCCGGTCCAGGCCGGAGCGAGCGGAAACCTGGCAGCGACAGTCAGGAACATCTCACCCGGAGCGGCCTGCCGACCGGCACCGTGACCTTCACCGTCAACGGCGTGCCCCAGCCCAGCCTGCCCTTGTCAGCTACCAGGCAGGCGAAGCTTCCCCTGTCCAGCCTGCCCACCGGGACGGACTCGATCACCGCCAGTTATAGCGGCGACGGCAATCACGCCGCGAGCACATCGGCTGCCTTCACCGAAGTCGTCAACGGCAGCGCGGTAGCGCAGACCGGGCGACAGGCCGCGAATGGTCACGTGGTCTGGGGACTGGCCTGGCGCCTCACCTAGATCGTTGACCGGGGATTAGGTGCAGGTTGCGGGATCGGGCGAAGAGTGCCCAGGATCGGCGTGTTGACACACGTCCGGACCCTGGAGCCCGTCATGATCGCCGACCTGGACACTCTCCTGATCGCACTGTATGTGGAACTGACCGACCGGATCATCCCGTTACTGGGGCTGGCCCGCTGCGGGCCGGGGCAGCGGCCGGAGGTGACCGATGCGGAGCTGGCCTGCCTGGCGGTGGCGCAGGTGCTGCTGCGTTTCGACGATGAGCGGCACTGGCTGCGGGCGGCCCCCCAGCGGGTGGGGCACTTGTTCCCGCGGCTGCTGGGGCAAAGCGAGTACAACGCGCGGGTGAAGAACGCCGCGCCGCTGCTGGAGGCGGCGCTGCGCTGGCTGGCTGATCGCACCCCGGCCACCGCGGAGCTGGTGCGGCTGCTGGATGCCACCCCGGTGCCGTGTGGCCAGTCTGTGGTCACCGCGAAGCGTTCTGGCCTGTTCGGCTGGGCCGGGTATGGCTACTGCCCCAGCCATTCGCGCTGGTACTGGGGATCCAAGCTGATGCTGATGTGCACCTGCGAGGGCACAGTGACCGGGTTCGGCCTGGCCAACCCCAAACTCTGCGGGGAGCGGGACCAGGCCCGGCAGATGCTGCGCGATCATCCCGCCAACCGCCCGGCGCCCGGCACGGCCGTGGTCGCGGACAAGGGCTTTGCCGGGGAGGGCACCGAGGAGTTCTTCGCCGCCCCCGGCCTGGACCTGACCTTGATCCGCCCGGCCCGCAAGAACGAGCCGGCCCGGTATTTCCCGGGCTGGCTGCGGCAGCGGGTTGAGGCCATCATCTGGACCCTGAAGAACCAGCTCGGCCTGGAACGCCACGGCGGCCGGGTCCCGGCCGGGCTATGGGCCCGCATCGTGCAGCGGCTGCTGGCGCTCAACGCCGTCATCTGGTTCAACTGGCAAATCGGCGCACCCGTCAAACGATCCCTCATCGCCTACGACCACTGAGCTGCCCAGAATCCCCGGTCAACGATCTAG
>PMSU01000212.1 GCA_003168255.1 Actinomycetota bacterium | reverse complement strand
AGCCGTCCCCAGCCCGGCAGCCCTTACGGGTTGGGCGTCGCCTGGATGGCCCATGACGTGCCATTCCACCCTTCGGCCAGGGTCAGCACGGTGCCCGAGCTGTTGGTGTAGTCCCCGACGGCGGTGCACGCGGCGGGCGCGCTGCACGACACCCCGTACAAAATGCTGGCGGTGCCGGTCTTGGCTGTCTTCTGGACGGCCCACGAGGTGCCGTTCCAGCGTTCGGTCAAGGCCACGAAGGCCGTGCCGTTGGAGTACCCGCCGGTAGCGGTGCACGCGGTCGCCGAGCTGCACGAAACCCCGTACATAGCGTCGGCGAACCCGTCCTTCTGGCGTGGGTTATGGACAGACCACGACGTGCCGTTCCACTTCTCCCCGAAGTTCACTTCGGCGTCCGATGCGTTGAAGTAGAAGCCGGCGGCCATGCAGGATTTCGACGTGCTGCACGACACGCCGGTCGGGTAGGTGCCGGTATTGTCCGGCGGCGGCGGCGTGTTCTTGATCGACCACGAGGTACCCTTCCACACCTCCGCCAGCGGCACCGGGATCTCCCCGCCGCCGAGGTAATTCCAGCCGAATGCTTTGCAGGCCACCGACGAGGTGCACGACACCCCGTTCAGCACGTTGGTGGTGGCGTCCGGGGGAGCGGGAACGGTCTGAACGCTCCAGGCGGTGCCGTTCCACCCCTCCGCCAGCGACACGTTGGTGTTCGCGCTGTTGGCGTAGTGCCCGACGGCTATGCAGGCGCTCGACGAGCTGCACGACACGCCGACCAGGATGCCGCCCAGGCCGCCGGCGGGGAGCGGGGTGGCCTGGATGGTCCAGGCGGTGCCGTTCCACGATTCCGCCAGCAGGGATTCGCCCGGGTTGTCCGAGTACCCGACGGCGGTGCACGCGGTGGATGAGTTGCAGGACACCCCGTCCAGGATGCTGGTACCGAAGCCCGCGGGGCTGGGGGTGGCCTGGATGGTCCAGGCGGTGCCGTTCCACGACTCCGCCAGCGTCACCGTGTTGCCCGCGCTGGCATAGGAGCCGACCGCGGTGCACGAGGTCGGGCTCGTGCAGGAGACGGCGTTCAGCGTCCCCGATACCGGCGAGCCCTGGTCAGGCCTGCCCCGGGCAGCGCCCGCCGGAGCTGCTGCCAGGAGAAGGGATCCGGAGACTAATACGACAGCGCAAACTCCGGCTAGCCACGACCTCGCCATGTCCAGGCCCCTTACGCAATTCACCATCAATCGGACCTTGATCGTGGCAGGCTGCCAGCCGCCGCACAAGCGGCGCGTTCAAAAATTACGGTGCGTCAGCTCTCCGTCTCGCACACCTGTGCGAGCGTAAGCTGGGATGAGAGCGCGCGATTGCGCCGCACGACACTATCTGGTCCTGAGGGGCTGGAGGCAGGCCGATGACAACAGTGGACGTGATCGTGGTCCTGGTCGCTGTCGTCGTGATGACGCTGCTGATGGTGACACCGCTCCGTCGGCGGCTCACCTTGGGTCCATGGCGCGCAGGGCCACCCTCGGTGCGTAGTGAAACGATCAAGGAGTCCGCGGCCGCGGACGTCGCGGCGATAGAGCAGGACGCCAAGCTGGTCAGCCCCGATGCGCCAGGAAATCATCAAGACGACCTCTGAATACGGTCTTGTCCAGGTTGCTGCGGGATGTCAAGCGCCTTTTCGGTCAGGCGTGAGCGCTGAACACCGGGTAGTAGCCGTCGGCCTGGCCGGTCGCGGTCGGGTGGTAGGACTCGTCGATGTCGAAGAAGTTCACCGAGTGCAGCCAGCTACTAGAGTCACAGATCTCGTGGCCGGCGAAGGTGGACCGGACATCGGCGAACACATCGCTGTAACGTCCGGCCGCCGCCTGTATCTGGCTGTCGAGCTGGTCCGCCGCCTGGTTGAGGTCGGTGCGGTCGGTGGTGCTCAGGCCGATGCAGCCTGATGACTGGGACAGATCGTAGAGGTCCGGGTAGTCGAGCACGACGACCCTCGCGCCCGGGGCGTCAGCGGATATCGCGGTCAGCACGTTGTTGAGCTCGCCGGGCAGGTCGGCGCTGATCTCGCCCTCAGCCGTGTCGATCGCGCTGACGCAGGCGCTGGTGGAGTCGAGCACGCAGGTCTCCATGACACTGCTGAACCCGACGTCGTTTCCGCCGACCGTGATCGACACCAGCGTGGTCGCGCTGCTGAGCGCGGAGAGCTGGCTGGCGATGACCGAACTCGTCGTCGCGCCTGAGCAGGCCACCGAGGTGTAGGAGGCCGGAGCGTTGGCGTTCGCCCACAGGACGGAGTACGCGTTGGCGCTCCGGTCGCAGGAGCCGCTAGAGCTGTAGTAGTCCCCAGCTCCGACACCGGAGGAGTACGAGTCGCCGAGGGCAACATAGTGGACGGTGCTCTGCGCGGCAGCCGGGGCCGCGATGGCCACGGCGGGCAAGGCGGCAGCGCTTGCGGTGACGGCTACGAGCAGCAGACGGTGACGGGAAATGGCACGGGGCAGCACAAGCATTCTCCCTGTCAGACGCGAACCGGATAACCGGACTTACTAGTAAGTAAGTAACACCGGCCGGCCGGGCCGTCAATAGGGCATCCTGGCGTCGGCAGCGGACTACGCCGAGCCGGCGGCTTGTTCACCGGCCGGCAGCGGAGCATCCTGGATCTCCCAGAACTCTTCGGGGGGATCGATGCCGGAGCAGATGGAAGCTACGGAGCGGGCTGCGCAACAGGTCAGGATCGCCTTGGCGGCGGCCGTTACCCGCGCCAGGCAAGGCATCGGTCCCTGAGCTGTCGAACCTCCCGAGGTGGCCGGAACCTCGGTTCCCGCTGGCCGATGATCGGATCCAACTCCGCCTGCCTGACCTGTCGGACGTGGCGGCGCTGCATGCTTACGCGTCGAAAGCCGGCGGTCTCGGCGGAACGTGGGTTCCGCTCACCGAGGGTGCCAGCCTCGAGACTTGCGAGGCATTGATCGGCGACTGGCTGGCCGGATGGCGGAACCAGCAGAGCTTTCACGGCCCGGCGCTGGTCATCGTGGCGGCGGGCCATACCCAGTTGATCGGCCAGGTCGGCTTCGCCGGCCGGGGCGACAACGCGGTGGAACTCGTCTACGGGGTCGCCCCGGATCGCCGTGGCCGCGGCTATGCGTCCCGTGCGGCCCGGCTCGCCGCTCGCTGGTTGCTGGCGGAAGGGCTGGCCGGCCAGGTTGAGCTCCGAATCGGCCGGGACAACATCGAGAGCCAGCGGGTTGCCGCGGCGGCGGGCTTCCGGCCGGCCGGCCGGGTCGTGTCCCAGGTAGCGGCGACGGGGGAGAGGTACGACGATCTCCGCTTCGTCATGCCCCAGGCTTAGCGAGGTCGCCGCCGGCTTCCGCGAGCGCCCGGCGCAGTGCCTGCACCGACGGTGCCGCGCTGGTACGCTCTGCCGGGTCCCGGTACAGCCGGCACGACAGGCTGGGACGCGCTTGCGGCCCGGCCAACGGGTCAACGCCGTCGATCAGCAGCGTCGGCGACCCGTGCATGCCCGCCTGCACCGCCTCGGGCTCGTCGGCAACCTCGCGGTGGTGCAGGACCGCGCCAGGACGGTCAGCCAGCGCGGCCGCCAGCCGCTCCTGGAACATGACAGCACCAGGGCATCCCGGGACTGTCAGCAGGGTCAGTTCCACGAAGCGTTCCTTATCCAGGGTCCGATGACACGTTAACCCGTTCAGGGCGCGCTGCTCACCCGCCCGCTGCCCAATGCTCGTCCCAGAACGGCGATTGCTGCGTCTCGTCGATATCGGTGAAGCCGTATTCGCGAGCGAGTCCTGGCGTCGTGAAAACGTGCCCTGACTTCGCGATTACGTCGTCGCCGGTGGCGAGAGCGACGATGGCCCGCCCAGGCAACTCGGCCGATTCGGTCATCATGGTCTCCTCCGGCGTGAGGTTCATCCTCTCCAGCCGCATGAAGCCTGGCGACAGGGCCACGCACGCGACGCCGTACCGGCGGAGATCATCGGCCATCTGCTCGGTCAGCTTGTTCGTCCCGTTCTTGACGACCTCGTAGTACGCGTGACCGTGCGGGCGGTCCAGGACCCACGTCATGTTCACGATCAGCCCGCGCCCCGCCTCGACCATCATGGGCGCCGCCAGGCGGGATGCGAACGCCGCGGCGCGCAGGCCGCCGGTGAACATCAGGTCCCAGTGCCGCCACTCGATCTCCCAGAACGCAAGCGATGGGTCGGGCGAGATCTCATAGCCGCTCCATGCGTTATTGACCAGCACGTCGAGCCGCCCTTGCTCCTGCATGATGCGCTCGAACACCGCCTCGACCTGCGCGTCGTCAGTGTGGTCGCAGCGCACCGCGATGCCGGTGCCGCCGCGCGCGGTGACCTGCTCGGCGGTGTCATCGATCGTTCCCGGTCGCTCCAGCGTCGTCGGTTTGCCGCGCACGCTGCGACCGGTCAGGTAGACCGTCGCGCCCTGCTCGCCCAGCGCGAGCGCTATTCCCTTTCCTGCGCCACGGCTGGCGCCGGTGACAAGCACCACCCGGTTACCCATGCGATCCATCCAAAGCTCCCGTCAGTCACGTCGATGCGAGCGTAGGGCGCTAACCCGCCAGAATCTGTCCGGTATTCTCGCTGTCGTGCGCGCGAGTCGGCTGGTCGCGTTGCTCCTCCTTCTCCAGGCGCGGGGCCAGCTGAGCGCGGCCGGGCTGGCCGACGAGCTGGAGGTGTCGGTCCGGACCATCCAGCGGGACATCGAGTCGCTGGCTGCCGCCGGCGTCCCGGTCTATTCCGAACGGGGCCGGGACGGCGGCTATCGTCTCGTGGACGGCTACCGGAGCCGCCTGACCGGCCTGCGCGCAGACGAGGCGCAGGCGCTCGTCGCGTTCGGGGCGGCAGGCCCGGCGCGGGAGCTAGGGCTCGGCCAGGCCCTGATGTCGGCGAGGCTGAAGCTAGCCGCCTCGCTGCCGGCCAGTCTCCGCGAGAAGATGTCCGCCGCAGCTGGCCGGTTCCACCTGGACGCCCCGGGCTGGTTCGTCCGGCGGCCGCCCGCGCCGTTCCTTGCGGCCCTGGCCGCAGGCGTCTTCGGCGACCTGGCTGTCGAGGCGCGTTACCGGGGCAGGAGCGGCACGCGCGACTGCCGCCTGGAGCCTCTCGGCCTGGTGCTGAAGGCCGGAACCTGGTACGTGGTCGCTCAGCAGGGCGACACGGTGCGGGGTTACCGCGCCGCCCGATTCGAGTACGTTGCCGCGTCCGATCGGCACTTCAGCCGTCCCGAGGGGTTCGATCTCAGCGCATTCTGGGTGGCGTGGCGCGAGGAGTTCGAGCGCGGGCTGCCCGTGCTGACAGTCATCGTCCGGGCGCGCGCCGGATGCGTTCGGCGGCTGCGGCGGGTAGTCGAGCCTGCCTACGGCGACCGGGTCGACTGGGATGCCCCGCCGGATGAGGCGGGCTGGGTCCGGCTGCTGCTGCCGTTCGAGAAGCTGGAGTTCGCCCGGGTCGCGCTGCTCGGTTTCGGCCCGGATGTCGAGGTCCTGCGGCCCGTGGAACTGCGCAGCCAGATGATGGCCGCCGCAACCGGGCTCGGTGCCCTGTACGCGGCTGGCCCGCCCGCGTCTTGCTGACCGCATGGCCGAGCTGGCTGGACCACCACGCGCACGGGGTTACCTGGCTGCAGTGCCGCTCTTCTAGGCCGGGGCGTCTTGTTTGCCGGGAAGCAGCGACGCGGTCGCCGTCATGACTTCCTCGGCGAAGTTCCGCTGGCTGGCCAGCAGTTGCTCGGCGAAGTCGTATGCGCCCGTGACGAGGTCCTGCGGCTTGGGCAGCTTCTCGGCAAAGGGCACGCTCACGTCAGGCAGCGACGGCGTGATCGACTGGACCGTGCTGGCCCAGCCCTGGATCGCATCGAGCACTGCGGCCTGGCTCTTGCGGACGGTGCTCAGGATCTCTTCCGGCAGTTCGTGGCCCACGATGCGGGACTCGGTCATGACTCCTCCTAGAATTGGTCTGTGGTAACTATAGTTAACGCGTATGCTTCATTTGTCAAGCAGGTCATGTGTCGATGATCAGCGAAGCCGTGCCCCAGGGGGTGAGAGGATCTGTCTATGACCGCAGCGAGCGGGCCGCAGGCCGTCAGGCTCCGCTCGGGGGATGTTGTGCGATTGCGCCAGGTGCGACCCGGTGACGCGTCGGCTCTGGCCCGGGCCTACGCGAACCTCGGCGAGCAGTCACGCTACCGGCGCTTCTTCACGATCATGCCCGAACTCTCCGAGACCATCCTCAAGGGGGCGACCGAGGTCGACCACGAGCACCACGAGGCGCTGGTCGCCTTGCCGCTGCTGTCCGCTGAGATCGTCGGGGAGTGCCGGTTCATCCGCCTCCCGGAGCGTCCCGACACCGCCGACCTGGCGGTGACGGTGGTCGATGCCTGGCAGGGCCGCGGGCTTGGTTCCGCATTGCTCGCGCGCCTGAGTGAGCGCGCGCTCGAGGTCGGGATCGAGTACTTCACCGCCGAGGTTCTCGCGGAGAACCGGACGATGCTAGCGATACTGCCCAGCCTGGGCCGGGTCGAGACCGAGTCCCACGGCTCAGTGGTCACCGCTCGCATCGAGATCGCCGAGCCCCCCCAGCAAGCCCGGCGCGAACTGATGAACCTGCTGATTGCAGCGGCCCGCGGCGAGATCGTGAGCGTCCCCGCCCCCCTCCGGCGGCTGATCCGGGTATCGGACGAGTTCGCTCACATCGTGCGGCTGCCGGTGACCATGTTGCTGACGGCGCTGCGGCCTCGGCTCCCGACTCCCCAGCCGCCCGTGCCGGGGGCCTCTGGGCCCGACCAAGGGGCCTCTGGGCCCGACCAAGGGGCCTCTGGGCCCGACCAAGGGGCCTCGTGAGGCCGGCCTCATCGGCTGTTGTACCGCTGGCCCAAGAAAGCGGCGGATCCTCGTGCTATCGGCACGTTTGGCCCACGGTCACGCCTCCTAACGCGCGTCGTGGAACAAAACGGTCGTTTCCTGATCCCGGACGATAGTGCAGTGCCCGCGGACCCTGCCGGCCGGACTACTCCCGTCACACCAGCACCATCGCCCCCCTGAGCCACGTCCCCCGTAGCGCCGCTGAAGATCGATGTGGCAGAGCCCACCNNCCACCGGTGGTGGGCTCTGCCACATCGATCATGGAAACGATGCGGAAGGAGGCGCCTCCGGGCCGCCTTCCCCGGTCCCGGTCCCGGTCCGATCCCGGTCCCGGTCCGATCCCGGTCCCGGTCCCGGTCATTCGAGGTGGCCGGTCCGGCATTCCTCCAGGTGCTGGAAAATGGCACGACGCTGCGTCAGGCGGCCGCGAGCTGACCGTCTACCACGGCGGGCACCTTGACCTCGTCGAGGGGAGCCCAAGCGGATGGCTCCCCTCGCGGCGGAGTTCCTCAACGCCGATCCTGTTTAGCTGCCGGGCTACCGCCGGGGTGGAATACGCCGAGCACCCGCAGCGTGGCCGGCCCGGTGTTCTCCAGGCAGTGCGGCCTTCCAGGCGGCAGGTGCACACAGCTGCCCGGGGCAAGCGGGTGGTCAGCCGGTCCAGCGTGCAGCACGCCGTCGCCCGCTAGGACCAGCACCACCTCGTCGTACGGGTGGCTGTGCTCTGGCGCCCGGCCCGGCGGAATCTCACCCACGAACTGGGTGGCCGCGGCGCATCCGTTGCCGGGCCCGTGTAGCACCCAGAACCGGCGATCCCCGGTGACCTGCAGCGGGCAGTCATGCAGCTCGGACAGCCGAGGCACTGCGGCATTGCCCGCGGCGCCGGCCCGGCCCGCCGTTCCAGCGCTGCCTCGATCAGCGGCCCTGGCGGGCAGCGAGACACTGTCCAGCCTCAGCGCGGCCGGCCCGTCGGCATGCAGGCGATAAGGTGCGCCAGGCGGCAACCACAGCCCGGTGTGGCGCCGGACCTGCGCGGCCGGCTTGGCCCCGGACTCCAGCCGGCCAATCCCGGCGATCACGAACCAGAGTTCGCCGCCCGGCCCTGCAGTGCCCTCGAACTGCGACCCGGGGAACACCTCCACCAGCCGCCTGAGCAGCCCATCTCGCCCCGCACCGGTATCCAGGACGGTGCGCACGACAACATCCTCGGCCCCTGTCATCCGGTCAGCCCTCCCCGGCCGCGAATGTCCACGCTGATCAAACCATCGCCCTGCCCAACATGACCTCGCTGAACTTCATGCTGTCGCGCGCCGCTTGCGCCCATGCGACAAGTAGGCCCTTCTATTCCGAACGGCGCTGCGGGACCGTTTCGGCCTCGTGCACGTTATCCGAAGCGCCGTTAAGAAGAATCTCGGCCAGCTTGGTCAGGTTGATGTTGCCACCGGAGACCACGCACACGATCTTCCCGGTCCCGGCCCGGCCGGTCAGCGCTGCGGCCGGTGCCAGCGCGCCCGCACCTTCGGCGATCACCCGGGCTCGCTCGGCGAGCGTGCGCACGGCAGCGGCGACCTCGCCGATACCGATCACCAGGGCGCGATCGACGAGCGGCGCGACCAGCGGCCACATGCTGTCCAGCACGCGGCGGCTTCCGGCGCCGTCAACGAACGACGCGCGGAAGTCGACAGTGACCGGGTGTCCGGCGTCGACCGCGGCGGCCAGGGCGGATCCGCCCTCGGGCTCGGCGGTGATGATCCTCGTCTGCGGACGCAGCGCCTTGATCGCGCTGGCGATCCCGGCGGTCAGGCCGCCGCCGCCGTACGGGATCACCACCGCGTCCGGGTCCGGCAGGTCATCGAGAATCTCGAGCCCGATCGTGCCGTTGCCCGCCATTACCCCGGGGTCCTGGACCGGGTGCACGAACAGTCCGTCGATCCCGTCGGCATGGCCCGTGACGATCACGTTCCACCAGTCGTCGTAGGGCAGCTTCAGCACCCGGCCGCCCAGCCGTTCGATCGCCGCGAGCTTCGCCTGGGGTGCGTGCTCGGGCACCACGATCGTGGCCGGCAGCCCGAGCGAGCGCGCCACCCACGCGACTCCCTGGGCCATATTCCCCGCACTGGCGGTGACCAGCCCTTTCGCCCGCTCGCTCGCGGACGCGAGCATGATCGCATTGGTCGCGCCACGGATCTTGAACGAGTTGATCGGCTGGAGATTCTCGAGCTTGAGGTATATCTCGGCCGGGGCATCCTCGACGTGCAGGCGCAGCAGCGGCGTGCGTACCGCCGCACCGGCGATCCGTTCCCGCGCCGCTTCGATCTCCGCCAGTTCGGTCACCGCTTGGCCTCCGTGTCCGTGCCCCGCTCGGTTCCGCGCCCCGCTCCGGCCGCTAGCGCGCCCTCGACCGCGATCCGCTCCTTGTCCGTCAGCGGACGCTCCAGCGCCTCGCCGGCGATCGCCAGGTGCTCCGGGCGGCCGGGGCCGATCACTATCTGGGTGACCCGTGCGTCGGCGAGCAGCCAGGCGAGCGCGAGGCCGGCCATCGACGTATCGCGGGACGAGGCAATCGCTTGCAGCCGGTCGAGAGCGTCGAAGGTCTGTCCGGCGACGAATCCCTGATACGGCCCGGGGCGCTGGGTCATCCGCGAGCCCGCCGGGAACGGCTCGCCGCGACGGTACTTGCCGGTGAGCCAGCCGCCCGCGAGCGGGCTGAACGCCAGGTAGCCGACATCTCGCTCGGCGCACAGCGCGAGGAGCTCGCGGGAGTCCTGCCGCGCCAGCAGCGAATAGCTGTTCTGGATGGCCTGCGGCTCGCCTGCCGCCAGCGCGGCGGCTAGCTGGGGAGCGTCAAAGTTGCTGACTCCGTAGGCCCGGATCGTGCCCTCGGCCTGGGCTTGATCGAAGGCACCGAACGACTCCGGCAGCGGCACCTGCGGGTCGAACTCGTGCGCGAGGTACAACTCGACGTGCTCGACCCCGAGCCGTTCGAGGCTCATCCGCAGCTGGCGGGCGATCCGCTCGGGCCGCAGGCCCCGATCCGCCCGGGCCTGCATCGGGTTGTATGTCTTGGTCGTCAGCTGTGGCCGGACCCCGCGAGATCGGATCCAGCGGCCGATCCACACCTCACTGCGCCCGCCGCCGTAGGCGTCGGCAGTGTCGAAGTGGGTGATGCCGCGCTCCCAGGCAGCGTCCATCAGCTCAACCGCCTGGTCCTCGCTCAGCCCCTGGCCGAAGAACTCCGGCGCCGAGCCGATCCCGCCGAAATTGCCGCAGCCCAGCGCGATCCGGCAGACCGTGACGGCCGAACGGCCAAGTGGCCGTCTAGTCGCGAGCATCCCCTTCATCGGCCAGGGCCACCACGAGTGATCATCTGTGACATTTAACCAAACTCGGATGGTAGGTAACGGAACAGTTTCATCTTGCCTTGCCGCTAGGTAATCGGCTGCACCAGACTTGCATTGTTACTAGGTAAGAAGCCAAGGTGGTCGCAGGCACCACGCGGCGCCAGCGCGCCGACCGGAGCAAACCAGGAGTGCCGGAGTACCGAGGGGTGACAGCGATGGGACGGCTCGCCTGGTCGCAGATGAGGTTCCGGCGGATCCGGCTCATCGCGCTGCTGGCCGGGATGTTGCTGGCGACCACGGCATTCACCGTGCTGACTGCCGCCTCGCGAACCTCCCAGCTGCGCACTGTCGGCACGGTGTCTGCGCATTTCGTACCTGCCTACGACATCCTGGTCCGGCCCAGGGGAGCCAGGACCAAGCTCGAGACGCAGACCGGCACCGTCCAGCCCAACTTCCTGTCCGGCAGCTACGGCGGCATCACCATGGCGCAGTACCACCAGATCCAGCAGGCCCCCGGCGTGCAGGTCGCCGCGCCGATCGCCATGGTCGGCTATACCCTGCTCGTCGCGAACCTGGGCTGGCCGCTGCCGACTGCCGACTTGTCCAAGCCAGGCCGCCAGCTCTACCGGGTCAGCACGACCTGGGTGAGTGACGCGGGTACCAGCCGCATTTCCCAGCCTGCCTCGTACGACTACGTCACGCCACGCCCGGTCAGGTTCGTGAACGCGGCGGCCGGGACCCAGGAGGTACTGCCTGGCGGCAGCAGCGTGCCGGCCTGCCCCTCAGAGCTGGCCACGCCGACCGAAAATCCCTTCGGCGTAGCTGTCCAGTCAACTGGCCAGTGCTGGTCCAAGGTCAACGGCCTGGGTCTCGGCGCAGGCGCCCCCGTGTATCAAATCCAGGATGGGGCACCAGCTGGGTGATTCCGGTGCTGATCGCGGCTGTGGATCCGGCCGCCGAGGCGAAGCTGGACGGGCTCAACCATGCGGTGATCTCGGGCCGTTACCTGACCGAGCACGCAGGTGACGGCCCGGCCGCAGGCGGGGAGTCCACCTTCCCGGTGCTGGCCGCCTCCAGCAGCGGGATGGACGAAGACGCCGTGACGCGACTCCAGCTGCTCACGCCGCCCAAGACTCCGCCGGACATCAACGTCGGATGGCGGACGAAAGAGGCCTCGGTGCCAGGCCGGACCCTGGTCACCGAGCGGACCACAGCTCAGCAGGCCTACCAGGGGCTGCTTCATACCATGAGCACCAAGACCGGCCTGGGCGAGCGGGTTACCATTGACGGCTACTGGAGCGTCGGTCCGACGAGCTACCAGCGCAGCAGGGGCGGGACGCTCCGCCCGCTGCTCGTGCGCAACCCGGCCTCCGTCTGGTACACGGGACAGGTCTCCAACGGGCCTGCTTCCATCACCCCGATGGATGAAGCGGACAACCAGTACCGTGCGCTCGCCGTTCATGCTCCGTTGACAACGGCCAGCACAGTATCGGCAAGCCCGCAGCTCGTCGGGATCTTCAACCCGGCCGCGATCAAGTCGTTCGATCCGCTGTCGGAAGTGCCCCTTGGCGCCTATCAGCCGGTCGCCGCAGCCCCAGCCAACGCGGCCACCCGCAAAGCGCTGCACGGCGGCGACCTGCTGCCCAATCAGAACCTGGGCGGCTATGTCAGCCAGCCGGTCGACCTGATCACGACACTCTCGGCGCTGCCGGTGCTGCATAACAGCGGCTACTACGGCGGGAACCTGCCGATCAGCGATCCGATCAGCGTGATCCGGGTCCGGGTCGCGGGCGTCACCGGGCCGAACGCGCTGTCGCTGGAGCGGATCAGAGAGGTCGCGCAGGAGATTGACCTGCGCACCCACCTGGACGTCGACATCGTGGCCGGATCCTCCCCATCGCCCACGACCATCGACCTGCCCGCCGGGAAGTTCGGCCAGCCGGTCCTGACGCTGAACGAAGGCTGGGTGAAGAAGGGTGTCGCGCTAGCGATCTTGCAGGCCGTCGATAAGAACAGCGTGGTGCTGTTCGCGCTGATCCTGATTGTCTGCGTGCTGTTCGTCGCCAATTCAGCGTCGGCGGCGATCCGGGGCCGGCGGCGCGAGCTCGGGGTGCTTGCCTGCCTGGGCTGGACCCGGCCCCGGCTGTTCACCGCCGTGCTCGGCGAACTCGCGGCGATCGGCCTGACCGCGGGCATCCTGGGCTCGGCTGCCGCGCTGCCGCTGTCATCCGCACTTGGCCTGCACGCCTCACCGGGGCGGGCGGCGCTGGCCGTGCCGATTGCGGTAGCCGTGGCGGTCGTCGCGGGCGTGGTCCCTGCCTGGCTGGCGGCCCGCGCCGACCCGGTGGCTTCGGTCCGCCCGCCGGTGCTGGCAGTCCGGCGCGCGTACCAGCCAGGCGGGATCACCGCGCTGGCCGCCGTGAACGTGCTGCGCACTCCGGGCCGCGCGCTGGTCGGGGCGATAAGCCTGGCGGTCGGCGTCACCGCGCTGACCATGCTCACGGCGGTGACCTTCGCCTTCCACGGCGTTCTCGTGGGGTCACTGCTCGGCGATGCGGTGGCCGTCCAGGTCCGAGGCGTTGATTACGTCGCGGTTATCGCGACCGTCGCGCTCGGCGTGCTGGCCGTCGCCGACGTGGTTTTCCTGAACATCCGCGAGCGGGCCGCCGAGCTCGCCACCATCCGCGCGTTCGGCTGGCGAGAGTCGGCGCTCAGCCGGCTCGTCGTCACCGAAGGCGTGATCATCGGCCTGACCGGCTCGCTCGCCGGTGCCGCGCTCGGTCTGGCCGCAGCAGCCAACTTCGCCGGTCAGCTGCCAGCCGGCCTCTACTTCGTAGCCGCTGCCGCTGTCGTCGCCGGAGTGCTCGTCACTGCGGCCGCCGCCCTGCTGCCGGCCCAGGCACTACGCCGCCTGCCGGCCGCGCACCTTCTCGCCGAGGAGTAAGCACAGTCCTAGGCCACCCGACCACAGGTCGCGCCAGCGCCAGGCGGTGCCTCCTTCCGCATCGTTTCCAAGCTTCCGCGTCGTTTCCATGATCGATGTGNNCATCGATCTTCGGCGGCGCTACCGAAGACGTGGCTCGCGGGGTCGGTGGTGCTGGTGTGACGGGAGTAATCCGGCCGGCAGGGTCCGCGGGCACCGCGCGATCGGTCCGGATCAGGAAACGACCGTTTATGCCACGACGTGTCCTTAGGAAGGGAAAGGGGCTAGGGCACGGCCCGCGCCATCGTGGCGGCCAGGTGCGCGGGCCGGTGGCCGCTGGCTCAGCCGTGATACGGGTTGACCGGGAGGGTGTTGGTGCGGGTGATGGAGAGGTACAAGTCGCCGTAGACGGTGCGGGCCTCCCCGGTGGACTTGTTCGCAGGGAAGGTGTCGGTTTCTTCGAGCACGCGGGCGGTGGCGGGGTTCTCGAAGACCGCGAGGGTATCCCCGGCCACGGTGCTGACGCGGCTGATCTCCACCGCGGGCCGGCCGACGCTGTCGGTGGCGTGGGTGTTGACGACGACTCCGGGTGTGCTGGCCAGCACGTGGAACAGGGCGGACCGCAGGTCCGGGCCGACCATTGGGCTCCACAGCATGTCGTAGGCCTGGTCGAAGAGCAGGTCGTCATCGCTCACCTTCGGCTGCGACACGGCTTGCAGCTTCTTGATCCTGAGCGCGTGCTGCCCTGCTTCTCGGCGAGCACGACGTACCGGCCGGTCGGCTGCGGCGCACTGGCCGCAACCGTGCTGAGCTGGTCGAGCGCGTGCTGCGCGGCGGTCAGCTTGAGCGCGGGCATGGTAGGCGCGCGGTACCCGCCGCCGGAACCGGATGCTACGAGGGCGACGGCGGTCCCGGCCGCGACGCCGACTGTGGCGACGCTCAGGGCGCGAGTGTTGCGCCGGCGCCGGTGGCGGGTGACGATGCCAGCGGCGACCCCCGGCGGGGCATGCAGATCGTCCGTGCAGCGGTGCATCAGGTCACGCAAGATGTCTTCGTCGAGTGCAGGCATTAGGGTCCCCTTATCGCGTGGTGGTGTCGGTGGTGCAGAACAGGGTGAGCCCGGGCTGGACACGCAGCTGCGCCATGGCGCGTGATGCGGTGCTCTTGACGGTTCCTGGCGAGACGCCGAGCAAGTCGGCGACGTCGGCTTCGCTGCGGTCATCGAAGTAGCGCAGGACAACGATCGCGCGCTGCTGCGGGGTGAGCGTGTCGAGCGCGGCGAGCAACGCTGGGCGCAGCTCGATTGCCGCCAGCGGATCGCCGGAGCGAGGGTCGCCGCTGTCGCGGGTGTCGAAGAGCCCGAGCTCGGGTACTCTTCGCTGCCGCGCCCGTGCCTGGTCGATGACGAGGTTATGCAGCACGCGGCGGCAGAACGCCATCGGATTGACGACGCGCGACCACCGCGCGGCGAGTCGCTGCAATGTCTCCTGGTAGACATCCTCGGCGGCATGAGGATCGGAGGTCAGGAGCGTTGCCATCCGCAGCAACACGTCACCCGACTCGGTGACAAATCCCTCGAAAGCGCGAGTCTGCTTCCTGTCCACCTGGTCCCCTGACTGTCGCCGTTACCCCTTAGACGACGCCACCCGGTATCAGGTTGATGGATGCGAAGGGCCAGTGACAGGTTTCCCGGCCGCGCGATGCTAGGGCATGGCGCGTTACGATGCGCAGCACGCGACAACCCTGGAGGGAACATGGTCGATGACCAGGCTGCGAGGCTCGCGGTTCTCATCGACGCCGATAACACGTCACCGGCTATCGCTGAAGGCCTGCTGGCTGAGATCGCCAAGTACGGTACGGCACACGTCAAACGTGCCTATGGCGACTGGACCGCCACGAACCTGACTGGCTGGAAGGACTGGCTGCTGGCCCTGTCGATCCAGCCGATCCAGCAGTTCGCCTACACCACGGGGAAGAACGCCACCGATTCGGCGATGATCATCGATGCGATGGACCTGCTGTACTCGGGGCGCTTTGACGGGTTCTGCATCGTCTCCAGTGACAGCGACTTCACCCGGCTCGCCGCGCGCATCCGCGAATCCGGCCTCACTGTTTACGGGTTCGGCCAGCGCAAGACGCCCAAAGCGTTCGTCGCCGCCTGCGACAAGTTCGTGCACACCGAAAACCTCACCGCCCCGGCCGCGGCCACGGCCGCCCCGCCGCCGCGGCGGGCCGCGGCCGCCGGGCTCAAGGGTGACACCAGGCTCGTCAACCTGCTGCAAGGCGCGGTCGAGGCAGCCTCCGACGACGACGGCTGGGCTCATCTTGGCACTGTCGGCGGCCTGATCTCCAAGCAGCAACCCGACTTCGATTCCCGCAGCTACGGCTACGGGAAGCTCGGCGAGCTTGTCACGGCGACCACGTTGTTCGAGATCGACCGGCGCAGCCCCGGCGACGGCAAGCCGGAGATCACCTATGTTCGCGACAAAAGGCATCGCAACGGCAGTTGAGTCGCCCGGCTCAAAGACCCTTCGGCAGACCACGTGGCGCCGGACCCGGGCAGGTCATCCATGAGGCCTGTCGTCACATCGGCGGAAGCTTGGAGATGATGGTGCGCATTTGGGAGGCTTCCGGGACGTCGAGGGCGGTGTATATGTCCAGGGCCTGCTGCCAGTGCTGGTGTGCCTGGGCGGGCTGGCCGGTGGCGTGGCAGGCGCTGGCCAGGCCGTGGTGGGCGCGGGCCTGCTGGTAGCGGTCGCCGGTCTGCCGGGTGAGGGTGAGCGCGGTGGCGTGGCAGCCGCGGGCCTGGTCGTACTGGCCGGTGGCCAGCAGGGTTTCCCCGGCACCGTTGAGTGCCTCGGCTTCCCCGCCGGGGTCGCCGATCTCCCGGTAGAGGTCCAGTGCCTGCTGGTGGTAGCTGGCGGCCTTGTCATGCTGGCCCTGCCGGTGGCAGATCTCGCTGAGTTGGCTCAGCGCGTGGGCTTGCTCGTGCTTGTCGCCGGTCTGGCGAGTGAGGATGAGCGCGGTGTTGTGGCAGGCGCGGGCCTGGTCGAGCTGGCCGGTAGCCAGCAGGGTCTCCCCGACGCCATTGAGTGCCTCGGCTTCGCCATCGCGGTCGCCGATCTCCCGGAACAGGTCCAGTGCCTGCTGGTGGCCGCCAATCGCCTGCTCATGAAGGCCCTGGCGGTGCCTGACCTCGCCGAGCCTGGTCAGCGCCCAGGCTTCCACACGTCGGCCGCCGATCTCCCGCGACAAGGCCAGTGCCTGTTCCTGGTGGCTAGCGGCCTGCTGATAATCGCCCAGCCGGTAGCACACTTCCCCGAAGTTGGTCAGCGCGATGGCCTCGCCGAATCGGTGACCGACCTTGCGGTACAGGCTGATGGCCTGCTGCATGTGGCTGGCGGCCTGCTGATAGTGGCCCTGCCGGAGGTATACCAAGCCCAGGTTGGACAGGGCGATGGCCTCGCCGTTGACGTCGCCGAGTTCGCGCCACAGGGCGAGGGTCTGCCGGTGGCACCGGGCGGCCTGCTGGTAGCGGCCCTGCTGATCGTGGATGAGGCCGAGGTTGCCCAGCGCCCACCCCTGCGTGAGCCTGTCGCCGGCATCGCGGGCCAAGGCGAAGGCCTGCTGGTGGCAGTCCGTGGCCTGCGGGTAACGGCCCTGCCGGCCGTAGATGACGCCCAGGGTGGTGAGCGTGCGAGCCTGGGCGGCGCGGTCGTCGCAGTCCCGGGCCGCAGCGAGGGCGTGGCGGCAGATGGTCAGGCCTGCGGTGTCATGAACGCCGTCGAAATACCGGTGCAGCGTCTGGGCCAGGCGGATGGTGTGCGCGGGCCAGCCGTGGCTGGCAGTGTGCGCGGCGACCGCCTCCAGGGTGGCCAGCTCGGCATCCAGCCAGGCCCGGGCGGTGGCCGGGTCATCGAGTTCTGGGACGGGCGTGGCGGCCGGCGGGGGGTCAGGCCGGTGGTGGCGTTCGGCCGGCGCCAGGCAGTCCATCGCGGCGGCGCAGGCAGCCAAGTAATAGTCGAACAACCTGGTCAGCGCCGCCCGCCGTGTCTCGTCTTGATCGCGGGCGACAGCCTGACCGGCCGCGTAGGCGCGCAGCAGATCATGCATGCCGTACCGGCCGGCGCTGGCGGGCTGGATCAGGTGCGCCCGGGCCAGCAAGCCGAGCAACTGCCCGGCCTGGCCCAGGGTGGTGCCGCCGAGCGCAGCAGCCGCGTACCGATCCCAGTCCTGGCCAGGATGCAGGCCCAGCAGCCGGAACATCCGGGCGGCATCAGGTGCCAGGTGGCGGTAAGACCAGGAGAGCACGCTGGCCACGGCGCCCCGTGGGTCCCCACCCGCATCCAGGAGCTCCAGCCGGTCCGCCTCATCGGCGAGCTCAGCGGCTAGCTCGGCCAGCGGCCGGTCCGGGCGGATGCCGGCCAGTTCGGCGGCTACCCGCAACGCCAGCGGCAGCCGGGCGCACAGGCTGGCCAATGCCTGCGCAGCCGTTGGGTCGGCGTCCACCCGGTCCCCGATCAGAGTGCGCAGCAGCGCGACCGCGTCCGCGACGGGTAGCAGGTCCAGATCCAGGCGGCGGGCACCGTCCCGCGCCACCAGCCCAGGGAGCATGTCGCGGCTGGTCACTACGACCATCACGGACGGGCTGCCGGGCAGCAGCGGCCGTACCTGTTCCTCGGTGGCCGCGTTGTCCAGCACCACCAGCAGCCGCCGGCCCGTCAGCAGCGACCGGTACCTGGCAGCTCGCGCCGCTTCCCCCAGCGGGATATCGGGACCGGCGGCCCCCAGCGCGCCCAGGAACCCTGCCAGCGCCTCCGCGGCCGGCACCGGCTGATCGGGGTCATAGCCGCGCAGGTTGACATATAGCTGGCCGTCCGGGAAGTGCTCGGCCGCCTGATGCGCCCAGTGCACCGCCAGCGCGGTCTTGCCGGCTCCCGCCGTCCCGGATACCGCCGAGATCACCACCGGACCCGGCGCCCCGTCCTGCCCGGTGGCAGCGGGCAGCAGGGCGTCCAGCTCAGCCAGCTCGCCGGCCCTGCCGGTAAAGGCACCGACATCAGCCGGCAGCTCCCGCGGCACAAGCGCGGAAGCGGCCGGGCCGGGGATCGCTGCGGCGGAGATCGCTGCTGGCGTGTCTGCTGTCTTGGCGGTCAAGACCTCGCCGGCCAGGACCCGGCCCGTGGCAGCCTTGACGAACAACACGTGCACCTGCCCGGTCAAGCTCAGCGCACCCGCCAGCCTCTCTGCGGTGGGCTTATGCGCTGTCCGGTGGCGGCGCTCCTCCAGGTCCTGAATCGTCCGCAGGCTGAGGGCCGCCTCCTCTGCTAATTCCTCCTGTGTCAGCCGGGCTTCTCTCCTCAGCTGCCGTAGCAAATCAGCGAAATCCGATGCAGGCTGCCCGGTCACTGTCCCACCGCTCCCTCGTCGCGCCCGGGTCGCGCCACCCCGAGCGTCCCATTCTCAGCAAGCGTACGCAGGTCGCGTGCGCTGCTGCGTGGGTGATCGGCGGGCACTCGCGCCATCGGGCCGGCAAATGCCGGTAGATCAGGGATTGCTCAGGCACGCTAGTCACCATCAAGCTTGGCCTTACCTGGCTGGGGAGGAGCTGCCAGGCCGAGCCGCGCAGGCAGCGCAGATCACTGTCCCGCGCGCGCCTTGTCTATGAGGGGACGGTAGAGAATGCGCTTAATCAGCAAGCTGCTAGCCGGCTGCATGACCCTGGCCCTGGTCGCGGTATCCACGGGTCCCGCGTTGGCTGACCCGCCTAGCGGGATCACCCCCCGGGCGAGTGACGTGGTAGGCGTCGGCTCCGACACCATCCAGTATTTGCTCGACCAGTTCTCGCAGGACTACAACAAGGCGCACCCGGGAGCCCCGTCGCTGCTCTACAGCTGGGACGCCACCAACCCGGCCACCGGCGAGATCGGCGACCAGATCGCGACAAAGGCCAGCTGCGAGGCCATCGCGCGCCCGGACGGCTCCTCAGCGGGCATCTCAGCGCTCGAAGCCAACACCACCGACCCGTCCGACCCCAGCGACTATTGCATCGACTACGCCGGATCGTCGCGCGCGCCCTCGGCCAGTGACCCGCCGTGCGCCGCTGATGGCATCTGCTTCATCCAGCTAGCCGACGACGCGGTCACCTGGGCCTCCCGGGATGTCGCCAGCGGCGGCACCGACGCCCCTGCCAGCCTGACCCTCGCCCAGCTCAAGGACATCTACCTGTGCAAGATCACTAACTGGGTCAAGGTCGGCGGCGAGAACGCCCCCATCGAGGCCTTCCTGCCGCAGGCTTCCTCAGGCACCAGGACGTTCTGGCTCACCGCGCTCGGCGGCGGCGTCACCCCGATCACCCCCGGCGCGTGCGTCAGCGACGTAGGCAACACGCTGCAAGACAACCAGGGCATCAACCCCGTGCTCGACAGCCCCGAGGCGATCTTCCCGTACTCGGTCGCCGACTACATTGCCCAGGTTTACCACGATGCCCCGTGCGCCAACACCTCCTGCACCGGCTCCCCGGCCTGCACCCCCACCGGCTCGGAGAACCGGTTCGGCTGCGACCAGCACGGCGTGCTCGGCATCAACGAGATCGGCGGCGGCAGGCCGATGTTGCCCTGGCCCCCGTCCAATCCCCCGTGCAAGCAGTGCAAGATCAACCCGCAGTTCAAGTCGCAGTTCCAGCGCACGGTCTTCATCGTGGTCCGCTACGCCTCAACCCCCGACGACATCCCGCCCTACCTCGAGCCGTTCTTTGCCGCTAAGTCAGCGAGCACGGCCGGGTGGGTCTGCTCTAGCTCCACGGCCCAAAAAGACATCAAGAACTACGGTTTCCAGGCTCTGAACGGTTTCGTGAACGCGGGCGGGAAGTGCGGTACCCCTTACCACTAACGCCCATCGCGCACCCGGGGCCGCAGTCCGATATCGCGGTGCCCGCGAAACGCGCCTGCGTGGGAAGTGTACGGCTGGCGTACACCTCCCACGCATCGTCGGCCAGCAGTGCTCACCTTGCCGTTCGTGGCTGGCGGGCTCTGAGAGTCCGGACGTCAGATGTTCGTGAGGAGACCCTGAGCCCTGGCGATGTATTCCGAGGTGATCCCGATCGAGCAGCTTTGCCCGCCGATAACGTTGGGCTTCAGATCTATCGTGAAGGTCGTGGGACTCGGGTCGGGATAGGAACCCTGGGTCACTGCGCCTGCCAGATCCCAGTACGGCCCTGATTCGGTGACGGTTACCGGCGTTGCCACGCTGGGGTCAATCACGGTCCCTGCCACCGGAGGATAGTTGTACGCGAGGTTTAGAGTCCCTGACCCGAGCGCGCCAAGCTGCGGGCAAGTGCTGCCCTGAATCGCGCTGAAGCTCATGCTGCCGATCACTGATTTGGGGACCGGCGTGGTGGTGGATGAGGCCGGTGAGCACTTCGTTGCCTTGAACCAAATGCTCACCGTCTCGGCCGAGGTCCCGCCGCTGATCGACGCGGGCGAGTAGCCGACCTCGCCTGTCGCCACGGCGCAATTGATCAAGCCAGTGCCCACGACCGCACTGGTGGGCGTCATGGCCGGCACCCGAGGCGATCGAGTTGCCGCCGCTGCGAGCGAGCCGCCCATGGCCGTCGATGCTATGGCAGCTGCACACGCAACACCCAGAAAAAGCTGTGTACTGCGACGCCTAGTAAAACTGCGCCTCAGTGCGGCGACGCTTTCGTGCGTATTCATTGGTTGTTCCTTTCCCTTGATAGCGCCAAGCCTCGTTCCTGGCGCTATCTCAACCTTGGCCAGCAGAACGGCTGATCACCACACGCGAGTGCCCACAAGATCACCCACATGACGGCCCACGCAATTCAGTCCGGAGCCTGCCCCCAAGCCCACGGATCAACAGCTTGACCAGCCGCATGCTCGTACAGCAGGTGGGCGTACCGAGACCCATCTGCATGCGGCGCTGGCCCACTGAAGGCAGCCGCGCGTGCTTGTTCATGTCAACGTTCGCTTCCCTCGCAAGTCTCGTAAGGAGCTATACATGCGCAAGCTGCACAGGCCAAGATCCGACGCCTCATCGAGGCCAGCGAGCTGCCTCAGGTGACGCTTCAGATCCTGCCCGACCAGGCCGGCGGATTCACGAAGTTGGCTCCCGGGTTAGGTGAGATCTTCGAGTTGCTGGACTACCTGGGATATTGGTGCTGAGGCATCGATCTCGATGGTTGCGGTCGCGCGTAGCCGCGGTTCTACCTCGGCGAGATGCTGCAGGATGAGGGCTCGTTCTTCTGGACGTTTCCCGTACGGGTTGCTGATTCGTGTCGTGATCCTGGCCAAAAGGATGCCGGGAGGTGCGCTCAAGAGTGCGACGTGGTCGAACTGCGGGTAGAACTTTCCCTGGTTGGTCTTGCAGCCGGCGACGAAGAGGTGGCCGTGCTCGTGACTGGCCAGCAGGCTGGTGATGGCATCCTCGCGCCATATCCAGTCTGCGGATCCGTCCGGCAGGGTGATCCAGTGGCTCCACTCGTCGGTGTCGGTGTCCACGACGCGGTGACCTCGCTCACTCAGCATCTGCACGGCAGTCGACTTCCCGGTACCTGACATTCCGGTGACCAGGACCTTCGGCATGTTCTGAGGGTAGGAGAACCCGCTCCTCAGGCCGCAACTGGGACGGTGGGCAGCCAGGGGATGCCGCCCAGGGCGGTGTGGATGGCAGGCGGCTGATCACCTAAAGTGATAGCCGGTCACTTAAAGTAAGAGAAGCTGACCGTGACAGCGCCTTGTATACGGCATCGTCCCCTGGGTCAGACGCCGCCGCCTGCTGACGATCGGCGCGTGTGGCGGGCTGAAACCGTGCCATTGCTGCCGTCATGGTGGATTCTGGCATCTGAATGTTTGCCGGACGCGGGGGCGCGTCAGGTGCGGCATCCCGGGAGGGCGCATGAGCCAGGTCGCGGTCGCGCAGTCCGACGCCGCACCCGCGGCGTCGGGCGGTTTCCAGCTGTCACGCGCCCAGATGAACATCGTGTTCGTCACGATCATGCTCGGCATGCTGCTCTCCGCGCTGGACCAGACGATCGTGTCCACGGCACTGCCGACCATCGTCGGCGACCTCGGCGGCGCCGGCCACCAGAGCTGGGTGGTCACGGCGTACATGCTCGCCGAGACGATCTCGACCATACTGGCGGGGAAGTTCGGCGACCTGTTCGGCCGCAAGCGAGTGTTCCAGCTCGGCGTGCTCGTGTTCATCATCGGGTCCTTCTTCTGCGGCCTGGCCAACAGCATGGTGCTGCTGATCGCGTTCCGCGCCGTGCAGGGGATCGGCGGCGGTGCGCTCACCGTGACGTCCACAGCCCTGATCGCCGACGTCATCCCGCTGCGGCTGCGCGGCCAGTACCAGGGGGCGCTCGGGGCGGTTTTCGGCGTCACCACGGTGATCGGGCCGCTGCTCGGCGGCGTGTTCACCGACGACTTGTCTTGGCGCTGGGTCTTCTACGTCAACGTGCCGATCGCGGTGATCGTCATCGCGATGGCGGCCAGGACTATCCCGCGGGTGCGCTCGGACAGGAAACCGAAGATCGACTATCTTGGCTGCCTGTTCGTGGCGCTCGGTGCCACCGGCCTGACCCTGGCCACGTCATGGGGCGGTACGGAGTACGCGTGGGGCTCGGCGACCATCATCGGCCTGTTCGTCGCGTCGGTCGCGGCGCTGGTGATTTTCGTGTTCGTAGAGATGCGGGCGGAGGAGCCCATCCTGCCGATGCGGCTCTTCCGCAGCCGGGTCTTCAGCGTGGCATCCGTGCTCAGCTTCATCGTAGGCTTCGCGATGATTGGCTCGATCACGTTCCTGCCCACGTTCCTCCAGTACGTGAACGGGGTGTCGGCGACCACATCCGGCCTGCGCATGCTGCCGATGGTGCTCGGGCTGCTCGCTACCGCCCTCATCAGCGGCACGATAGTGAGCAAGACCGGCCGCTACCGCCTGTTCCCGATCGCCGGGTCGGCGATCACGGCGGTGGGCCTCTACCTGCTCTCGCGGATGGACCAGCACACCAGTATCTGGGTTGAGTCGCTCTACCTGCTTGTACTCGGCGCTGGGATTGGGCTGATCATGCAGATCCTGACGCTGGTGGTGCAGAATACCGTGGACTATTCCGACCTCGGCACGGCCACATCCGGCGTGACCTTCTTCCGCACCCTCGGCGGCTCGTTCGGCGCATCGATCATGGGCAGCATCTTCTCGAACCAGCTCAGAGGACGGCTGGCCGCCGCGCTGATGAGCGCCCGGCTGCCGGCGACGGCCGTAGCCAGCCCCGAACTGGTGCGCAAGCTCCCCGCCCACGCCAGGGACCCAGTCATCACCACCTACGCCCAGTCGCTTCAGCATGTCTTCCTCTTCGCCGCGCCCATGGCGGTGATCGGCTTCGTACTCGCGCTGTTCCTCCCACAGGTGGCCATGCGCGGCTTGGCAAGTGTCAGCGGCGCGGGCGACGGGTTCGCCGTGCCCGAGGGCAGCGACAACGAGCACCAGCTCGCCAACCTCGTCGGGCAGATCCTGCGCAGGGACAACCGGTCGTCGTTTGCCGGGATCCTCGCCAGCTCTGGCTCGAAGCTCGACGCGGCCACCGCCTGGGGGATTATGGGCGTGTTCATCCGCGAGCAGGCGTTCAGCGTCCCCACCCGCGAAGTCGACGTGGAGGCCAGGCTCGGCGTGCCGGCCGGCGTGCTGCGGCCCTTCTACACCGAGATCGTGACGGCTGGCTACCTCACTCGCGACGGCGACGTGCTGACGCTGACCCAGCCGGGGCGCAGCGAGGCGGAGAAGATCGCTGCCGCGTGGCGAGCGTGGCTCTCGGGCGAGCTGGCGGGCTGGCTGCGGGCGCATGAGGCGAGCTCCGACCAGACCAGCATGATCGAGGCAGCGATCGACCGGATCGTGATACGCCTGGTCCGGGAGGCAGAGGCCGAGCAGGAGACGGGACGGGCCGTGCTGCGATAGCGCCTGCGGGCTGATCAGCTGAACTTAGCGCGAGGGCGCAGAACGAGAGATCCTCCTGGCTGCTGCGCCGCGGCACGAAGAACCTCGAGAGGGCCAGTCCTGGCGCTCAACCGGCGCACCATGCTGGTCAACGGTGCCGCAACCCGGATCGTCGAGCCTTCTGACCGGGAATTGCTATGGGACAGCGTGCTGCGTGGCCTGGCCAGCGGGCAGCAGGAGCCGTCCAGGGTCTCGCTTGCCAATGGCCGGTCGATCGCGATTCGCTGCGAGCCCATTCTCGATGGGATTCGCCTAGTGGGTGCGCTCGTCCGCCTCGCCGCAGCAACAGCACGGACGCGTGGCGCCCCGCAGCCGCGCAACAAGGCGAGCACGCCAGCCTACGGAGGGTCCAGCCTCACTGACACCGAGCTCGCCGTTGCCGAACAGGTTGCCCAGGGCCTGACCAACCGTGAGGCCGCGGCCCACCTCTACCTCTCGCCGCACACGATCGATTTCCATCTCCGGCAAGTGTTCCGGAAGCTGGATGTCCGATCACGCGTCGAACTGACGCGGGTCATTCTCCGGCGACAAGCCGAAGCGCCACGTTGAACCAGCCCGCCGACGAGACCCAGCCGAGGTGCTCGTAACGGCTCCCCGTCCTCGAACAAGCAGGCTGTTGAGGTCGCCTTCCGCCGCTATCAGCGCGCCTCATCGACCGGGAGTTCGCTCGTGGCCGCGGGAGCACCGTCGGCGACCGCGGGTGGGCGCCGCCACCGGCGCGCAAGCAGGAGCGCGAGCACCAGCAGGACAAGTCCTGCCACGATGGCAGCGGAGAATCCGGCTAGCTTGATCGGCGCGTGATGAACGGCGTCGATGACTGCTGGCCTAGAGCCGCCGCCGAATCGCGCGCTCTGGCCGATCGCGGCTGGTCCTGGCGCTGCGGCGGCACGAAGCTTCAGCAGCCTGCCTGCCTCCTGCAAAGCGCCGTCCGGATTGATCAGGCCAAACCCGATAGTGGTGTTGTATCCTTCCGGGCCGACTGTGACCGACCCGGTCAGGTCCGGGGCATCTGGGTTGGCGCCGGTGTCGACGACCGCGACGATGACGCCGCTGCCTTTGGTAACTGGCCAGACGGCAGGCACGTCGATCGCCCGCAGCGCCGCAAGGTCATCGGCTCGGACCTGCTGGCCGACTCCTTGCGCCGATGCCAAGCCGGGGCCGCAGGCCAGCCACATGATGAGCAGCAGGCTCAGCAAAACTGCCCGCTTCAGCATGATCGTCCTCAGCACGACCACTCCGGGCTCTGGCAGTTGACGGTCACCGGCTGGGTGAGCGGAGCGATGATCGCGGCTGCCAACTGCGCGGCCGGCCCGAAGATGGCCGGATGCGCCTCCTGGCCAGCCCCGGCCGGCTCGCCGTCGGCATATCCGGCGGCAGTCAAGACGACGAAAGGCCCGTCACGGCGTGCGGTGGCGGCCTGCCGCGCCTCGGGGCTGAACCGGGCGCTTGCCGTCCCAGGCAGGGCGAGCGCTTGCAACGGGATCGCTGCGGTGGCGCCCGCTGGCAGCCGCGCCGAGATTGACGTGAGATGCCGATCCGGCTTGCCGTCTCGGTGGTGAGCAGAGCGGTGCCGTAGCTCAGGACAGCCGGGAAGATCCGGCCAGCGGGCCAGGTGTGCCAGCGGTCGGCGATGGCTGCCGCCGCGGCGGCAGACCGCTGCTCGGCCGTTGGCTTACGCACTAGCTCGGCATGCGCCATGGAGCCAGCCACTATCGCGACGGCCAGGCATGCGGCTGCCACCACCGCGAGAATCGCTGTCACATGGCGGCCACGCCGCTGTCCGGTCCCGGATGGGCCCGGGGCACCGGAAACGTTATCCGATGTCATATCGGCACGCTAGAACTAGCCCATGTGGCAATCGATTCCCCCGTATGATTCTTTGCCAGGCCAATTCTGAACGCAGGAGGCGACCCAGCCAGTCGGCCCCTACTACCGGATCAAATTAGTTCACCTGCCGGACCAGATGCAAGCCTCCAGGGTTAGCGGCAGCAGATCAGCGGCTGCGGGTCAGCTCAAGCCGAGCAGGTCGATGGTCGTCTCGCCGCCGCGGAGTCGGCGCATCAGCTCGACCTCCTTGGCCTCGCGCTCGGCGGCGGCCGTCAGCACCGCGGCCGCGTCAGCCAGCGGGATCACCACCACGCCATCTGCGTCACCGGCCACCAGATCGCCGCGGCTGACCGTCACCTCGCCGATGCGAACCGGCGCCCCCAGCGAGCCGGCTGACCCCGGGTCCTTGCCGGTACCCCGGATGCACACCCCGGCGCAGAAGACCGGGAAGGCGAGGCCGGCCAGGGCCAGCTGATCGCGGACCCCGCCGTCGATCACCAGCCCGCCTAGCCCGCGGGCTATGGCGGCGGTGCTGAGGACCTCACCCCAGTAGCCGAACTCGGCCGCGCCGTCCACGCTGACCACGAGTACGTCACCGGGGGCGGCCGCGAGGAGCGCCCGGTGGATCCACAGGTTGTCGCCTGCTGCGCAGTTGACCGGGTAGGCCGGGCCCGCCATGCGCGCGCCCGCGAACGCGGGCTTGATCGCCGAGGGCAGCGCCCCGATCTGGCCGGCCGCCTCGTGCAGTGTCGCCGACGGGAACGGCACCGTCGACAAGGAGAACGGCACCGAATGGTCCGCCACGTCGCGGTCTGCCATCGCTTCCCCCCTGTCGCCGTTCGCCCGGCCCGTCCCGGAGCCGGCGCTACCTGAGGGCCAGGGTCAATTTGCAAAGATTGACTTCACCATTGCATTCAATTTGAGCTGCGCCCAACGCTAACGCGCCGGAGGTACCGCGTAGACCTCCTTCCAGGCCCATCGAACTTCAGCGTCCGGCGACTATGACTTGCAGCAGGAAGCGAAGGACGGCCATGACGTTCTCCGCGTGCCGTTCCGCGGCCAGGACGGCGGCCTGAGGATCACGATTTTCGATGGCCTGGACCAGTTCGTCCATCTCGGGACGGTCGGGGTTGTCCCGGGTGAGCTCGCTGTCGTCCAGCCCGGCCTTGCTGGCGCGCAAGGTCTTGATCAGGCCCCGGTAGAGGTCGGCGAGCAGGGCATTACCGGCCGCATCCGCGATCTGCTCGCGCAAGGCAAGATCAGCTTGCCGGTAATCGTGCCAGTTCGCGGTGTAAGCGGCATTACGGCGGGTGAGTAGTTCGCGAAGGCGGACGGCCTCGGCATCGGTCCGGTACTGGGCGGCCAGCCGGGCTGCCTGCACCTCCAGTGCGGCGCGCACTTCGTATACCTCTAGCAGGTCGGCTTCGCTGACCCGGCGGTGCAGGACGGCGTCGATCTCACGCCGGGAACGGACGTAGGTGCCATCGCCCTGGCGGACTTCCAGCAGGCCGGCATGGGCCAGGACACGGACGGCCTCGCGGATGGTGGAACGGCCCACGCCTAGTTCCTTGGCCAGCGCCGCCTCGGTCGGCAGCCGGTGCTGGAGCGGCCAGGTCCCGTCGACGATGCGCGTGCGCATCTGGTCGATGACCTGGTCGGTGAGACCGCCGCGGAATACGGGTGTCAGCGGTGGCTGGGGCTGGGCCCGCCGCCGTGGGATGTCATCGTCCACGCCTGGATGATAGTGAACCGCTTGCCTGCTGGCGGTCCGGTGGGGACGCCTCCCGCGATCTGGCTCAGTACGCTTCCGCAGGGTATCGGCAAACATCAGATGATCTGTTAACCTGCTGAACAGGTCGTGCAGTCCTTGACCTAGCGGCTCCAGAGACGGTGCCCGGGGGCCGACGTGCCAGGGCACCCCGGTTCTGGTGGTCCCGAAGGCATCGGAGGAACGCGTGTACAGCAAAGATGGGGTCAATTACTTCGTGCTCGACGGGCACTGCCATTTCTGGGATGCCAGTCCCGGCAACTGGGTGGCGGGGGCTGAGCGCTACGCGAAGGGCTGGATCGAGTGCTTCCACGCTTACCAGGGACTGGGCCCACCCGACACGCACTGGCCGTTGGGCAAGTTCCAGAAGTACTCCGAAGAAACGATGATCCACGACCTCTTCGAGGTCGGCTACGTTGACCAGGCGATCTTTCAGCCCACCTACCTCAAGGAGTGGTACGTCAACGGGTTCAACACGCTAGAGGCCGACGGGGCGCTGGCGGACAAGTACCCCGGCAGGTTCATCCCCAACGGCCGCTGGGACCCACGAGAGGGAAAGGCCGGACTCGAGCAACTCGAGCGCGACGCGGCGCGCTGGAACCTCAAAGGCGTGAAGCTGTACACCGCCGAGTGGCGGCAGGGTTCCCGGGGCTGGACCCTCAAGGACGCCGAGGCGGTCCCGTTCTTCGAGAAATGCCAGGAACTGGGGATCAAGAACATCCATGTCCACAAGGGCCCCACCATCTGGCCCTTGGACAAGGACGCCTTCGACGTGGCCGACGTAGATCACGCCGCCACGAACTTCCCCGATCTCAACTTCATCGTCGAGCACGTAGGCCTGCCCCGGATCGAGGATTTCTGCTGGATGGCCACCCAGGAACCCAACGTCTACGCGGGGCTCTCGGTCGTGCTCGGCGGGCTGATGCATGCCCGGCCGCACTTTTTCGCCAAGGTCATGGGGGAACTGCTCTTCTACCTTGGCGAGGACAAACTACTCTTCGGCAGCGACTACGCCATCTGGGAACCCCGCTGGCAGGTCGAGCAGTTCGCCGCGTGGGACTACCCCGATGACAGCGAGTTCTCCGACTACCCCCGGCTCAGCGTGGCCGGGCGCAAGAAGATCCTGGGGCTGAACGCCGCCAGGCTCTACGACATCGATGTCCCAGCCCATCTGCGGGCAGGCGCGGGTGAGAGAACTCCCGCACCCGGCGACGGCGCGGCACTCGCCGGCTAGCGGATCGGGAATGAGGATGGGCAGCGGGCTGGCCACCAGACGCGACCCTCAGTGCTGATGACCACCGAGATAGCGCGTTTCATGCGGGAGCTGGAGCGGATATGGGACGACCACGTCGCGGCGGCGCTGGTCCGCCGCGATGTCGGGGCATCGATGGCGGACATGACGGCTGAACCGTCGGTCCGCCACCTCCCCACGAAGGCCGGCGCCACCGGGCGGGCCGCCATGGAGCGTTTCTACGCCGAGGAGCTTTTCCCTTGCCTGCCCGCCGACCTGGCCATCACCCGGATCTCCCGCACCGTGGACCGGTTCCGGATCGCCGACGAGACGACAGTGTCGTTCACCCACGACCGGGAGCTGCCCTGGCTGCTGCCCGGCATCGCCCCGACCCACCGGCCTGCCGAGATCGTGGCCATCGCCGTGGTCAGCTTCCAGCGTGGAAAGATCAACACGCTACGGGTCCTGTGGGATCACGCCACGCTGACCGCCCAGCTCGGCCTGAGCAGCCAGCCGACGGGGGCCGGACCTGCGCGGCCACATGACGGACGGACCGACCCCGGCGCAGCCTCCGTTGCCGCAAGCTGATCCTGACCGCTAAGTTCAGCTGACCCACCGTTCGGGGAGATATCTCATGTTTGACGCCGAGCTGTCCGCGCAGATCACGCTGACCAGGAGCCACACGATCGGGGACCTGCTGCGCCGGACAGCGGCCCGCCTGCCGGGCAAGACCGCGATCATCTACCAGGGGCTGCGGCAGAGTTATGCCGAGCTGGACGAGACCGTCAACCGGATGGCCAACGCGCTGGCGGAACGCGGGGTGGCCCGGGGCGAGCGGGTCGCGCTGCTGAGCCACAACAACCACGCGTTCGTCGTCGCCTACTTCGCGCTGGCCAGGCTGGGCGCGGTGTCGGTGCCGGTCAACTTCATGCTTACCGCGGACGAGGTCGGCTATGTCCTGGAGCATTCCGGCGCGAGCGGCCTGATCGCCGAGGATGCGCTGGCGGGCGTGGCTGAGCAAGCCATCGCACAGGTCGGCGGCCGGCTCACCGTCCGGGGCGTGATCATTGGCGACGGGTCCCCGCCACCGCCGGGATGGGAGCCGGTGACGGCCTGGATGGCCCATCAGGACGCATCGCCTCCTGAGGTGACTGTTGCCGACGAGGAGCTGACGCAGCTGATCTACACCAGCGGGACGGAGTCACGGCCCAAGGGGGCGATGCTGTCCAGCCGCAGCCTGATCGCCCAGTACGTCACCTGCATCGTGGACGGGCAGATGAGCGCGGACGACATCGAGGTCCATTCGCTGCCGCTGTACCACTGCGCACAGCTGCACTGCTTCCTTACGCCCGGCATCTACCTGGGCGCCACCAATATCGTGCTGCCCGCTGCCGACCCGGCGGCGATCCTGGCGACCATCGAGGCGGAGCGGGCCACCAAACTGTTCTGCCCGCCGACCGTGTGGATCGCGCTGCTGCGCCACCCGGACTTCGGCCGGCGTGACCTGTCATCCCTGCGCAAGGGCTACTACGGCGCCTCGATCATGCCGGTCGAAGTGCTCAGGGAGATGGGTGCCCGGCTGCCGGATGTCCGGCTGTTCAACTTCTATGGCCAGACCGAGATGGCACCGCTGGCGACGGTCCTGGAGCCATCCGATCAGGTGCGCAAGGCCGGGTCGGCTGGCCGCCCGGCGCTCAACGTGGAAACCCGCGTGGTGGACGAAGCGGGTCGGCCGGTCGCCGCCGGAGAGGTGGGGGAGATCGTGCACCGCAGCCCGCACGCGATGCTGGGCTACTGGAATGACCCGGCCAGGACCGCCGAGGCGTTCGCCGGCGGCTGGTTCCACAGCGGTGACCTCGGCATCCTCGATGACGACGGCTACCTGACCGTGGTCGACCGGAAAAAAGACATGATCAAGTCCGGCGGGGAGAACGTCGCCAGCCGCGAAGTGGAAGAGGTGCTCTATCAGCACCCTGCGGTAGCCGAGGCGGCAGTGTTCGGACTCCCGCACCCGCAGTGGATCGAGGCGGTCACCGCCGCCGTCGTGCTGCGCGACGGTGCCACCATCTCAGCCGATGAGCTGATCGCCCATTGCCGCGGCAAGCTGGCCGGCTTCAAGGTGCCCAAGCACGTCGTGGTCGTTGAGCGACTGCCCAAGAACGCCAGCGGGAAGCTGCTCAAACGGGAACTGCGCAACGCAGTGCAGGCGCCCTGGGCCGCTCACTGAGGGAGGCTGGGCGATCCACACCGTCGACCTGCCGGGCGCGGCCGAGAAGGCACCGGTATCCCTACTCTCTAGACAAGGACGGGACGCGCAAAATGCGCAGCATCGTCGTTTGCAGGGCTTCACGCAGTTCCTCGTCAGTCAGATCGACCAGATCGGGCAGGC
Source organism: Actinomycetota bacterium (assembly GCA_003168255.1). Classification (GTDB taxonomy): domain Bacteria; phylum Actinomycetota; class Actinomycetes; order Streptosporangiales; family Streptosporangiaceae; genus PALSA-505. Next base: position 127,345 of record PMSU01000212.1, on the reverse strand, counting down.
ACTCCGGGATGAAGAACACGGCGTTGAACGAGAGCCGCTCGGCGCCGGTGGGGTTATCGCCGAAGAGCAGGGCGAGGGCACGCCGGCGCATCGTCATTGACTGGTCGTCCAGCTTGTCCCGCTTCGCAGCCGGATCGGTAGAGGCCATCACCGCGTAGTGGCGGTTCTGGACGAGGAAGTCGACGAAGCCGTTCACCAGGTGCTCGATCCGGGCACGCCGCCCGCGCATCGCGGCCGCTTCGTCCACTAGGGCCTTGACCCGCTCGATCCCGGGCAGCATGGCCGCGTGCAGGATGTCGCTCTTGGCGCGGAAGTGGTAATAGACGGCGGCCTTGGTCAGCCCCATCTCGTCGGCGATCATCTGAAGCGAGGTGGCGTCATAACCGAGGTCGGCAAACAGCCGCTGCGCAGTCTCCAGGATCTGCTGCCTGGTCCGCTCGGCTTGCGCCGCGCGGGTGGAGATGCCCTTGACAGGCGTCACCATAGATGACTCCTCATTCGTGACCCCCCGCATCGGAGTATACAAGCTGGGGCAAGTGAGTCACTAGCTGGACGGCAAGTCACTCACCGTACAGTTGGCTAGCGACTCACTTGACGTACGGCTAGCGAATGTCCTAGCGTCGGAATCGAGCCTGCATCCGAGCCGTGGAGATCCGCACATGTCAAACTATCTGTACCGACTCGCCCGCTTCGCGTTCCGGCGACGGCGACTGGTCCTGGCGGTCTGGCTGGCCGCGGCCATCGCCGCGATTGTCATCGCCCAGGCCAGCGGCGGAAAGACCAACGACACCTTCACCATCCCGGGTACCGAGTCGCAGAACGCTGCGAACGTCCTCACCAGCAAGCTGCCGGCCTTCAGCGGTGGCCAGAGCACGATCGTCTTTGCCACCACCAACGGCAGCGCGAAGGTCACCGATCCGGCCATCAAGGCCGCGATCGAGACGGCCATGAGCAAGCTCAGGTCGATACCGCAGGTCTCCGCTGTCGTGAATCCCTTCCAGGGCCGGCGGGTGTCGGCGAGCGGAAAGATCGCGCTCGGGCAGGTGCAGTGGTCGGCAACGGCGCCCGACGTGACGGACGCCAACCTCGATGCCGTCAAGTCCGCGATGAAGCCGGTGCAGGCAGACGGCGTGGAGGTGGAGTACAACGGCAGCGTCTATCCCGGCTGGCGCACGGTAGTCTCCGAGGCGCCCGAGCTGATCGGCCTGATCATCGCCTTCTTCATCCTGATGATCACCTTCGGTGCCTTCGCGGCCGCGGGCATGCCCATCCTGGGCGCGGTCATCGGCGTGATCACCACCCTGATGGGCATCACCGCCGTCGCCTCGGTGCTGACGATCGCCTCGGCGTCGACCACGGTCGCGCTGATGCTCGGGCTCTCGTGTGGCATCGACTACGGCTTGTTCATCCTGTCCAGGCATCGAACCAACCTGCTGAACGGCATGACGCCGGACGAGTCGGTGCCCCTGGCCATGGGCACGGCCGGCAGCTCCGTCGTCTTCGCCGCCCTCACGGTGATCATCGCGCTGTGCGGCCTGACCGTCGTGGGCATCCCGTTCCTGACCGTCATGGGCCTGGCCGCCGCGGCATCCGTCACCGTCGCGCTGCTGATCGCCCTGACGCTGGTGCCGGCGATGCTGGGCTTCGCCGGCACCAAGGTCGCCACGTTCACCCGGCTGCCGCTGCTCGGTGCTCGCGCGGAGCGGGTCGCCCGCCGCAGCGCCGCCGACCCGGAAAGCTCGGCGGGCGCCGGCTGGGCCCGGTTCGTCGTGCGCTACCGGGTGCCGGTGCTCATCGGCGGGATCGCCCTGCTCGGCGTGCTCGCGATTCCGGCGCTGACCATCCATCTGGGCCTGCCCAGCGGGGCCTCGCAGCCCGCCGGCAACACCCAGCGCAAGGCATACGACCTCACCACCGAAGGCTTCGGCGCCGGCTACAACGGCGCGCTGCTGATCGTTGCCCAGGGCGTGCACAGCCCCTCGGGCACCCAGCAGATCGTCGGGGCACTCGCCAAGATGCCCGACGTCGCGCAGGTGGCCCCTGTCACCGCGCAGGACGGCATCTCGCTGATCAAGCTGATCCCGAAGTCCGGGCCGAACGACCCGGCCACCGCCACCCTCGTGCACACGCTGCGCGACGACCGGGCAGCGATCGAAGGCCAGACGGGGGCGCACATCCTGATCGGCGGCACGACGGCATCCAACATCGACGTCTCGTCCAAGCTGTCCAGCGCCCTGCCGATCTTCCTGATCGTCGTGGTCGGCCTGGCGTTCATCCTGCTGACGTTCGCATTCCGGACAATCCTCGTGCCGATCAAGTCGATCCTGGGCTTCCTGCTCTCGATGTCCGCGGCGCTCGGCGCGCAGGTCGCGATGTTCCAGTGGGGCTGGGGCGAGCACCTCTTCGGCATCACCCCGTCGGAGACGATCAGCTTCCTGCCGATCATCATGCTGGCGATCATCTTCGGCCTGTCGAGTGACTACGAGGTGTTCGTCGTATCGCGGATCAAGGAGGAGTACACCAGGAACGGCGATGCCCGCCGCGCAGTGCAACGGGGCGTCGGGGTGTCTGCCCGCGTGGTCACCGCGGCGGCGCTGATCATGTTCTCCATCTTCGTGGCCTTCATGTTCACCAGCGATCCGACCATCAAGGCGATCGGCTTCAGCTTCGCCGCCGGCGTGTTCCTTGATGCCTTCGTCGTGCGGCTCACGCTGGTGCCGGCCGTCATGGCGATCATCGGGTCAAGGCTCTGGTACCACCCGCGGTGGTTCACCAAGTACATCCCCGACCCTGACATCGAGGGGCAACGGCTCAAGCGCAAGCTCACCGAGGGAGAGCTCGCTCCTGCTGGCGCCTTGGCTCGGGAGGGATAGGGGCCTGAGCCAGGAGCGGAGCCAGGCATCCCCGGTGCCCGTGGGAGGCACCGGGTGCGTCGCTAGGCGGTCGCACCCATAATCGCGAGGACTTCGCTGCACAGAGTGTCCGCGTTGGTGGTCTGCCCGTCGAGGGCGCTCTTCCACAGCAGGTAGGACAGGCCGCTCTCAGCGCGCCGCCGTACGTCCGGCCCGGGCCCGCAAACGTTCTCCAGTCGAGCGGCCAGTCCGTTGGCCATGGGGGTGAGCTTGGCCTGCCGTGCCACGCGCGCCAGCTCGGAGTCCGGCTCGCTCAGGCAGGCGGCGACCAGCCGGCCCAGACCTCGCGGTACGGCCGCAATGATGCGCTCCACCGAGGCGGTCAGTCCCGCCAGCGGATCTGCCGCATCCTGTTCTGCATGCTGGGACATGTCCGCGCGCAGGGCCGCCATGACCAGCTCTTCCTTGCCCGCCCAGCGCCGGTAGAGCGCGCCGAGGCCGATCCCGGCGGATTCGGCGACATCCTTCATCCGCAGCCCGTCGTACCCGCGCTCCTCCAGCAGGGCCAAGACGTGTTCGAGGGCCAGACGGTTGATGTCCGAGCGGCGCGGGCGGCCGCGGTGCGCGTTCTCCATGCCATTATGGTAACGTCGATTATCGGTAATGATAGTTCTCGGAAAGGTTGCTGCAATGCCCTCCACCACCACGACCCGTGCACTCGTCCTTGGCGGCGGTGGCGTCACCGGCATCGGATGGGAGGTAGGCGTTCTGGCAGGACTGCTGGACGAGGGTGTCGACCTGCGCGGCGCAGACGCGGTGATCGGAACATCGGCCGGCTCGTTCGTGGGCACGAACTACACCTCGGGGACAGACTGGGAGGCCCTGTTCGCCGACCAGGCCCACGCTGGCCAGTACGAGCCGGTCATGCACACTGACCCCGGCCTCTACCAGAGCTGGGCCGAGGCGTTCCTCGCCGGCGCGGGCGACCCCGAAGCGGTGGGCGCCGGATTCGGCCGGGTAGCCCGCACGTACGGCGCAGGCGTCGACGCCGAAACCCGCCGCGGCGTCGTGCGGGCCCGGCTGCGCACCACTCAGTGGCCGGCCAACATGCGCGTCGCGGTCACCGATGCCGAGACCGGCCGCCTGAAACTGCTCGGCCCGGACGCGGGCATCTCCATCGAGACCGCCACCGCCGCCAGCGGCGCCGTCCCCGGCATCTGGCCCAGCGTCTGGTTCGACGGCCGCGAATGGATCGACGCTGGGATGGTCTCCGCCGCCAACGCCACCCTGGCGGCCGGACACGACCGCATCATCGTCCTCGCCCCCATGCACGAGGGCTACGCCGGCATTCCCAGCGCCCAGGACGACGTCGCCCGCCTCAACGACAATGCCCGCGCCTTCCTCGCCATCCCCGACGACGCCAGCCGCGACGCCATCGGCTCCAACCCCTACGACCCCAACCACGCTCAGGCCGCAGCCCAGGCCGGTCGCCGCCAAGGCCGAGCCATCGCCACCGAAGCCAAGGCGCTCTGGAACTGACCTGCCCCGACTCCCCACCGGGATCCCGGCCGATGAAGGCACCCCTCGTGTGGCTCGTGTGCTTTGGAGCGGAAAATAACGCCAGCTCGCTTACCGGTACGGCACCGCACGCTCGGCTGCGGTCGCCGCGGAGTAGGGCTCGTCGTCGCCGGTTCCGGCCCCCGCCGGCGGCCTGGCTCAGCGGGCGGCGAGCTCGAACGCGCCCTTGATGGCACTGAGCAGCGTTAGCGTTGCCGAGGCCGGGATCGGCGCCGACGGGTTCTCGGCGAGCACGCTGGCCACGTAGGTCTGGCCGCTGCGGGTCGTGGCCAGGTAGTTGAGGGTAAGCACGCCTGGTTCTGAGCCGCCCTTGAACCAGACCGACCGCCATTGGCTGCTGTCAAGGTCCATGTCGCCGGGATTCAGCTCGAGGACGCTCGCTACCGGGGCCAGCTTCGGCTGCCGGGCCAGGGCGGCGAGCGAGGCGTAGACGTGGCAGATGTCGGTCGGCGAGGCGAACCATTCGAGCGAGTTGATGTCGCGCGGCGTGAACCACGCGGACGCGTTGAGCGCGGCGAGCGGGACTTTGTCGATGGTGCCGGCCAGCAGCGCCTGCCGCCCGGCGGTATTGAGGGCGAGGTAGCGGTCGGCGAGCCTGGGCCAGTCGTCGAGCTTGAGGACGAACAGTTCCCTGGTGGTGAGGAACGGCACATCCAGGGCGGGGTCGGCCATCCCAGCGGTCCTTGTCGCTGCCTCGACGGCGGGCCTGCCGAGCAGCGAGATCAGCATGTTGGCGGCGGTGTTGTCGCTGATCGAGATCATGCCGGAGGCCACCCGCTGCACGCTCAGCCTGGTGCCGTCGGGGTCGTTCTGGAGAATCCCCGAGGGCAGGCTCTTGACCTGGCTGGTGACGGTGAGCTGCTGGTTCCAGCTCACCGTGCCCGCGGCGATGGCGCGGGCCAGGGCGTCGAGCACGTAGAGCTTGAAGGCCGAGCCGAGCGGGGCGGACGTGCTGGCGTCGATAGCCTGGACAGGCCGGCAGGTGCTGCCGCTCACCGAGGCGACCAGGAAGCGGACGCGTGGTGCCGCGGAGCGGATCTGGCTGTCGACGCCGGCCCAGGTGGACGGCACCGGTGGCGGCGAGGCAGCCGGTGAGGTGCCGGGCTTGAGCAGGAGACCGCTGATCAAGCCGCTGGCGTCGACGGACATGCTGACACTCAGCTTGGACTTCCCGTTGGCGGTGACCAGGAACACGAGGGCGCCGGGCGTGCTGGCGGTGATCGAGTCGAGCCGCAGGTCCCCGACCCCCGCGAGACTGGCGTTCAGCTGAGCCGGTGAGACCTGGGCGAGGAACGCGGCGTCGAAGTGGGCGTTGATCTCGGCGGTGCGAATCGGCGGATGCAACACCGCGCCGAACAGCCAGCGTGCCTGCTGGCCGACGGAGGTATTCGGGAAGCTCACCGTGGTGGCCTGCGACGGCTTCGGCGCGGCAGAACTACAGCCGGCGGCTGAGACCATCGTGCAGGCAGCGACCAGCGCCAGCACCGCCGGCCAGCGCGCCGTTCTCTTGCTTGGCCTGTTGCTCGTCAGCTGCACCGTTCGGACTCCGGATTTAGGGGTTACGGGTTTAGGGGTTGACCGGGCGGATGAACAGGCCGATGACTTTGCCATCGCGGTCGAAGGTGACTTGGCCTGTCCGCTCGCCGGCTTCGAAATACAAGGGGATGTCCACCGCGGTGCCCGCGGTCACCGGGTAGGGGAGCGGCTCGCCCATGCGCTCGAAGTGGCCGAACATGCTGACCGTCTGCGCATACGCGTTGGCGATGCGGTCGGCATCAACATGTTCGCGCATCTGCTCGGTGAAGTCCTTGCACGCCTCCTCCCAGCGGCCCCCGACGATGTCGGCGAACAGTGCGGTGGCCCGGTCGGCCGTGCCGCGCGGCACGGCCCGGAGCATGGGCTTGCCCGTGCGCGGGTCGACCGGCCGCCCGAACCGCTGGAACGCTGCCTGCCGGGTCGTGTCAAGGACATGACCGATCTCCCTCCAGCTATGGCCGGCGGTCCGTGCGCGGTCGACGGCCTCTTGCAGTGCCGCGTTCGTGGCGGCGGACAGATCCCGCGCCGCCGCCACGGCGGCCAGCGGCGAGCCGGCGCCGGGACGGGCGAACTCCTGCGCCAGATGTCGCGCGGCGTCGCGGACCCTGATGGCCATGGGGTCCGCCGCGCCGGGCGCGTCACTCACAATGTCAAGATTGTCATGACGTCGGCTTGTTGTCAATCGATCGTTAACGTGGCCAGGCGCGCTGCGCTTGTTAAGCTCGCGCTGTCGCCGCGCGGCGCTCCGGCAGGTGGCATTGCAGTACCGCCGAAGTCGGCCTCTTCCGTGTTGGGGCGACAGCTGACGTCCGCATGCCGCACACGCTAGCGGTTCCTCGACATCCGCCATCACGTCACCTTCAGTCTTATTTCGTGCCGCTCCTGCTGGCACTTAATTATAAAGCGTGCTTGGCGTGTACAGCACGTAAAATCGGCAGAATGGTGCGCTGGTGAGGCGGCTGCCAGATGTGCCAAGCGATCCGGCAGTCCCAGTCCGTTCACCCGAGCCGCACAGCCGCCACGGCTTCAAAGATCCGTCATCTGACGGATGTCTTGCAATGCAAGTTGCATGAGACTTGCCCCGCAAGTACGGACGATCCAGCTTGCGACAGTTGACCGGATACTCAGGCCGGAGGTCAGCGTGCCGAGATCAGCCAACTGGCGGCGACGGCGGAGAGGGGCGGGTTCGTTGGACGTTGCCCGGCTGCGGGAAAGCTTCGCCCATGTCGCGGTGCACGGCGACGAGCTACCGCTGTTCTTCTACTCCGACCTGTTCATCAAGCATCCGGAAGTCCGGGACATGTTCCCAGTTTCGATGGCGGCACAGCGCGGCCACCTCGTCGACGCGCTGGTGAAGATCGTTTCCCAGGTAGACAGCGTTGATGATCTGACTGCGTTCCTTCAGGGGCTGGGCCGTGATCATCGGAAGTTCGGCGCTGTTGCCGCGCACTATGACGCCGTGGGCGCCAGTCTGCTGGCGACTTTGGAATATTTCTCCGGGCCGGCCTGGACGCCAGAGGTGGCCGCCGACTGGAAGGCGGCCTACGAGCTCATCGGCTCGGTCATGACCGCGGCGGCGAGCGCGGACGAGCAACTGGCGCCGCCCTGGTGGCGGGGCACCGTCGTGGCCCACGAGCGGGCGTCGTTCGATGTCTCCGTGCTGTCGGTCCAGCCGGAGCCGCGAATGGACTACCTGCCTGGGCAGTCCGTGGCGATCGAATCCCCCAGCCGCCCAAGGATATGGCGCTACTACTCCATGGCGAACGCACCGCGTCGGGACGGGCTGCTGGAGTTCCATATCAGGCTGATCGATGGCGGCGCGCTGAGCATGGCGCTTACTAGCAGCACAGTCGCTGGCACCGAACTCAAGCTGGGACCCCCCGTAGGGGCCCTTACGCTGAGCAATCCCGTCTCCGGCCGGGACCTCTTGCTCGTGGCGGGAAGTACCGGCCTGGCCCCGCTGAAAGCCATTCTTGATCAGTTGACGGCGCTACCGCAGCCGCCGAAGGTACACCTATTCTTTGGCGCGCGGACCGCCGACGGACTCTATGACCTGGACAGCCTGGAGAAGATGGCCGCCCAGTACTCGTGGCTGACCGTCACGCCAGCCGTGTCAGCCGACCCCAAGTTCGCCGGCGAGACCGGCAGCCTCCCGGATGTGGTGGCCCGGCACGGCGAATGGTCAGGGCACGACGCCTACATTGCCGGCCCGACCGAGATGGTCCAGGAGGTTGCCGCTCGGCTGGCCTCAGTGGGCATGGCGCAGGATCACATACATATCGAGGATTTCGGGTGGAGCCAGCCTTGACCAGAGCATGGTTTGAAGAGCAGAACAGGATGACTCCCGAAGAGCTGCGGACCGTGACGTTTCCTTTGTCGCGGTTGGGGCGGCGCGGTTACGAGGAGGAGTCCGTCGAGGAGTTTCTCCGCGAGGTGCAAGACGAGTTCGTGCGCCTGGTGAACGACCGGACGACTCTGTGGCAGGAAGTTCAGCGGCTCCGCCGCCGAGTCCTCGCCGAAAAACCCGACGGTGGTCCCCAGGTACTGTTCGGTGAGGCAGACGCGCATGTACACGCGGTGCGAATACTGTCAACCGCGCAGGTCACCGCCGACCGGTACGTGGCCGACGCCAAGGCCTACAGCAGTCAGCTAACCGAAGAGGCCAGGCTGCGCCGCGATGAGATCATGCAGGAGGCCCAGCAATATTCGGACATGCTCCTGGAAGACGCACACGCCAGGGCCAGCGAGGCAGCGGTCTCAGCGCTGAACGGGGCGGCGCACCCGCAGTCCCACCACGAGCGGCAGGCCGCGCAGGCGGAACTGGCGTATCTGCGTACCTACAGCGACGTCTACCGGGCGCACCTGCGCGCTTATACCGAGGGAATCCTGCGGGGTATCGAGGACTGGGAGCGCAAGGAAGCAGCTTCACTCTCCGAAGCAGCGCAAGCCGTGCCAATTGCCGGGGCGCCGGCGATTGATGGCAACGCATATATGCACCATTGAAATAAGGCACGAGCATTCCCCGGACAGGCTCTTGGCTTAGCTCCCTGCGGTCGCTCCCTTTCTTGCCATCGTGGAAGCTGGCTTATTCTCGCTCGGCGGGTGCCGGGCGGTACCGGCACGGCATATCATCGCAGCCCGAGACCGGCGAAACTCCGATTGCGCGCTGGCCCGGTGTCACCTTCGGTTGAGCACCGTAACCGCTGCGGGCGGCCACGGAGTCACCCTATGACAGCCATCAGCGTCCACCCGGGGGATAGGTGCCTGGTCACGTGCCGTTTGACTACCAGGCGGGCATGGGTGAGACGCAGCAAAACCGGGCTGCTCTCATCCAGCAGGAATGGGAGCAGCCCGGAATGCCGGCCATGCCGCATACGGAGATCCAAGACGTACAGATCCCTAGCGCACTGCTGGATCAATACATCCAGGGCCTACCGGTAATGTGGTCGCGGCTTATCAGGTAAGAGTTCGCTCCGAGACGGATGTTACCCGTTGGCTGATGGGCACTGGCATGGTCACCACTACCGTAGCCTGATGTTGCCGCTGCATCGGCACCGAGGCCGCCGAGCACGAGAGCCAGAATGACAATCCCGCGCGCCGCCCGGCCAGGCGGATCGGTTCTCAGCGCTCCCGTTAAACCCTCGACCGGAACGGTTCGCGCCTGCATAACGACGTGCGGTATCCACTTATGAGTCTTCATCGAGGAGATCCCCTCATCGGTAACTTTAGATAGCGGGGCCTGCGCAGATTCTCTAAATGGGAAACTACACCATTATCAGTCTCGGTATGCGCCATTCGGATCGATCCGCACGACATTTTGTCAGGCAGGCTTCGTATGGTCCGCAGCCTGTACATGACCGTATCTGCTCACGCCGTAGTGAACTGATCGCTACCATCAGTTTCCGCAGGAGACCAAGCGCTGGGCCGATGACGGTGATTGCGGTTGCGGCGATTGCCGGCGATGGGTGCGGCGCTCCTGGAGTAAGCCGCTGCCGGCTAGGAACGTGGATGTGACGTAGCCGATCGCCGGCGGCCGGTCCTGCCGTATCCATGCCCCGGGGCCTGTCTGCCGCGCGTCCGGCGGGTACGTCCGGCAGTCACCATCTATCCCTTCTATCCCTTTTGTCCCGGGTATCCCTGCTGTCTTCATCGGGCCAGCGGTCGATGCCTGGCTGCTGCTGCTGGGTGAACAGGAAACCGGCAGCGATCGCGACGCCGCGCGGGCGATTCGCCCGCAATGACCCGGATGCGGACCCGGGGGGATGCCGTTGGGTGCAGCGGACCGGCGGACCCGCGGCTCACTGCACGAGAACCGCACCGGTCGGCGATGTGAAAGTGAAATTACCCCCCACCAGTGGTAGGCCATGCCGCATTCATCTCGGCTGGCGGGCCTGGGCGCACGCCTGGCCCGGCGCCTGGCCCGCCTGCCCATGTCAGCAGTCGCCGTCCAGCCCGGAATGCGGTCACTTCAGCGGAGCCGCATCCGTCGGCGATGGCCTGGCCCGGCAGGCCGGTGGCAGCCGTGCCGTTCCGGCCGTCGGCCCAGAAACCATGGGCAGGCGCGGTAGACAGCTCACCTCACCTGGCCGCATCTTCCCACGCCAGCCCGCACGGCTTCCCACGCCAGCCCGCACGGCTTCCCACGCCAGCCCGCGGCACCGTCGGTCACTCACCATTAGCGGCCCGTCCCGGACACCATGCGAATAAGCCCGTCAATGTGGCTTTGCTGACCGCCACCGCGGTGAAATTGCGGTGAAAGTTGCGTCGCATGCCAGCGGCAGAGGCGTGACCGCTTTCCTGTTCCGTTAATTCTCTCGGGATGCGCGTGGGAACTGCCCGCAATGGGTATTAGCGCAACGGAAATGCTTCGGCGCATCTCGTTCGGGTGTCAGCTGCGACCCTGTCCACGGGCGGTAGAAGATACAAGGCGATCATGGAATTTCGGGCGCTGGGACCGATTGAGCTCTGGTCGGCTGGACAGCGACAAGATCTTGGGCCCGCCAGGGCGCGATCTATCCTGGCCATGCTCCTACTGGCGCCATGCGCGATAGTTCCGGTAGAGGCTCTCATTGACAGGCTGTGGGATACGCGGCCTCCGCCAAAGGCCAGGGAGAGCCTTTCGGTCTACATCGCGAGGCTCCGGGCGTCACTCCGGCAGGCCGTGGGCGACAGCGTGCAGCTGGTGGGGCGGGCGCGGGGGGGCTACATGCTCGAAGTCGATCTCGAGGCGGTCGACGTGCATCAGTTCCGCCGGCTGCGTCGCCAAGCGGATGCCCTCGCCGCAAGCGGCGACTACGATCACGCAGCAGGGCTGCTGCGTGAGGCAGACGGGCTCTGGCGCGGCCAGGCGCTGACCGGGATCTGCGGCGACTGGGTAGCGCGGATGCGGGACGCTCTCGAAGAGGAGCGCCGGGCAGCCATCCTCGAGCGTGTCGGGTGCGAGCTGGAGCTTGGCCGACACGCCGACCTGGTAGGTGAGCTTCGCCATCTGCTAGCTAAGTACCCATTGGATGAAACGCTCGTCGCCCACCAGATGACCGCCCTTTACTCGATCGGCAGGCCAGCCGACGCGCTGAGCCTCTTCCGGGAAACCCGCAGCCGCCTCGTTGAGCAGCAGGGCGCAGAACCAGGGGCGACGCTGTCCGAGCTCCATCAGCGCATCCTCGGCCGTGACCCCAGACTGGCTGCCGGGCCTTCCGGCCAGCGCCACGTACTGGCTGCACCGCCGGACACCCTTCCGCCCGAGACGGCGGAATTCGTGGGTCGCGACGAAGAACTCGGGCTGCTCACTGGGAAGCACGGCAGCATCCCCCAGCTCGCCATAATCGAGGGCATGCCGGGTGTGGGAAAGACCGCGCTGGCGGTCCGAGCGGCCCGCCTGGTCTCCGGACAGTACCCGGACGGGACGCTCTACCTCAATCTTCATTCCCATGATCCAAGTGGCCCTTCGCTCGACCCAGCCGAGGCGCTGCACCGCCTGCTCCAGATGCTGTCCGTGCCGACCGCGCAGATACCGGAAACCATCGGCCAGCGCGCCGCGCTGTGGCGGGCCCACCTGAGCCGTCGTCGCGCCGTTGTGATCCTCGACGACGCTGCCGGACATGACCAGATCCGCCCGCTCCTGCCGGCGACGGGCCGGTGCCTGATCCTGATCACCACCCGGCGCAGGCTTCCCGACTTCGGCGGCGCCCGCTCGCTGACCCTTGACGTACTGTCCGTCGACGAGGCCATCACACTGTTCCGGCGGATCGCTGGCGAGAGTCGGGCCGGGGACGCAGATCAGGTCGCCGCGGCCGTGGGACTGTGCGGGCGGCTGCCGCTCGCGATTCAGCTCACCGCCGGCCGGATGGCGCAGGACAGCCCGCCCAACCTCGACGGCCTGATCGAGGAACTGTCGCAGTCCCCGGCGTGGCTGGGTGGCACCGGCGCGGCGAGCCCGGAGGTGATAGCCGCCTTCGATGTGTCCTACCGTGCGCTGGAACCCGACCATCAGCGATTCTTCCGGCGCCTGGGCGCCAGTCCGAGCGCTTGTCTCAGCCTGCCGGCTGCGGCTGCCGTGGGCGGCTGCACCCTCGCCGAGGCGGAGAAGGCGCTCGTCACCCTGCTCGATTACCACCTGCTGGCACGGGCCTGCGACGGTCAGTTCCGCTTCCATGACCTTATCCGCGGCTATGCGGCCGCGCACGCCACGCGTGATGACCCCGAGGCTGAGCAGAGGCAGGCGGTGAGCAGGCTCCTTGACTACTACCTGCATATAGCCGATAAGGCCGGCCGGGTCCTCCACCCACTCCGGCGCCGGCCTGGAGTGCAGGTCACCCAGCTGCCGGTCGGCAGCCCGGCCCTGGGCACGCAGGAAGACGCGGAGGGCTGGCTGGAATCGGAGTGGCGCAACATCCTTCAGGCCGCGCGCTACGCGGGCAGGCACGAATGGAAGCAGAAGTGCGCCGACCTCATCTATCTGCTGGCCGACTTCATGGAAGTAAAGGCGTACTGGGACGAGGCGATCGCAGCCCACACCCTGGCCCTCCAGGCCAGCCGTGATCTCGCCGATCCGGCCAGGATCGCGCAGGCGGCGCTGGCGCTCAGCACGGTGCGCCAGCAGACCGGGCGACATGAGGCGGCGATTGCGTTGGCTGAGGAAGCCGCGGCGATCTACCGGTTGCTGGCCGACCCGAGAGGCGAGGCCGAGTCCCTCGACCAAGTAGGCCTGGCCCACCAGCGCACAGCCCGTTCCCGTGCGGCGCTCGCCTATTTCCAGGAAGCACAGATTCTGTACCGTGCTGCCGCGGATCCGCGCGGCGTGGCCGACACCTTGAGCCATTCCGGGATCGCCTGCTGGCATCTGGGGCGTTACCCCGAGGCAAATGCCCACCTGCGTGACGCGCTTTCGCTGTACCGTGACGTCGGCGACCGGCGCGGGGAAGCGAAGGTGCTCAACAACCTGGGAAGGGTACACCTGTACAACGGCTACCATAGGGATGCACTCGACGCCTACCAGAATTCGCTGCGGATATTCCATGAGATAGGCGGACCGCAGAACGAGGCGATCCTCTACCAGAACGTTGGCAGTGTCCACCATTACAAGGGCAGCTACTCCGAAGCGCTTGCCGCCTGTCGGCAGGCACTCGCGATATACCGTGACATAGGAGACTTCCCTAACGAAGCAGACGTGCTCAATGACATCGGTGCCATTTACCAGAGTGCGGCGTGCGACGACGAGGCACTTATTCATCACCAGAAAGCGCGGCTGATTGCCGAGGAGATTGGGGACCTGTCCCAACAGTTGATCGCACTTCGCGTGATTGCGGACATACATCGCGGATCGGGTCGCTGCGGCGAAGCGCTTGATCACTACCACACCGCTCTCAGGCTGGCCATGCAGATCGGCGACCCATACGAAGAAGGCAAGATCCTCGAAGGAATCGCGGAATCGACGCTCAACACGCGCGGGTCCGATGCGGCGCGGATCGTCTTCAGGCAGGCGCTGGACATCTTCGAACGGCTCGGCGTGCCAGAGGCGGCGTCAGTGCAGATACGCATAGAGACCATGGACCCCGCCTTCGCCGCCGGTATTCCTTAGTCCGGCCTACCGCCGCCGACCCCCGCCTGCGCCGTGACCTGGGGTGCAAGGTAAGCGTCAAGGCGAGTGCAAGATGAGCATCCAGGCTGGTAGCACAAGATTGTGCTGCAATCCCCGGTAGCCCCGAGTCGCTNNAGCGACTCGGGGCTACCGGGGAGGTCTGTGTGGACCTGAACCAAGGTCGAATCCGTCCGGGTTCTCGCTGGCGTATTCCTGGCCGCGGCCGGCCGCGGGGCCGCCACACCCGCGGCCTGGAGCCGGTCAGGGAGTCGCCGACGTTCCTGTCTTTGCACGCCTGCCCGGTGGCGGCAGGCGAAACCGAGACCGGCTTCGACGCTAACCTGGCCTTGCTTCCGGCTAGGTGGTCCTTGCCGGACTACGGTCCGTCCGCGCTTGACAGCCTGCTGGTCAGCGCCGAGCAGTTCATCACGCTGTTCCACAGCGAGAATCGCCTCGGGCCGCCCGACCGGCGGCTCCGGTACGTCCGCCGCGAGATCGAGGCGGCGGGCACTTACTGGCACACACCAGCTGAGCTGGCCTTTGGCGCGCGTGTTGCCTGGCGGAACAGCTCGCGATGTATCGGGCGGCTGTACTGGCAGAGCCTGCAAGTGCGTGACCGTCGCGAGGTCACTGCGGCACCGGACATCGCCGCCGAGTCGGTCACGCACCTGCGTGAGGCGACCAATGGTGGCCGGATCCGGCCGGTGATCACTGTGTTCGCGCCGGACGCGCCGGGTCGGCCAGGGCCGCGGATTCTCAACTCCCAGCTCGTCCGGTATGCGGGTTACGAGACTGCCGACGGCGCCGTCATCGGGGACCCAGCGAACGCCGATCTCACCCGGCTTGCCCGTGATCTTGGCTGGCCAGGTGGTCGGCCGACCGGCCGGTTCGACATACTTCCGCTGCTCGTGCAGGAGGCCGGCGGACCTGTCACGGCGCACGGGATACCCGCCGACGCAGTACTCGAGGTCACCATCGAACATCCGGAGTTTCGCTGGTTCGCCGGTCTCGGGCTGCGGTGGTACGCCGTGCCGGTGATCAGCGACACGTACCTGGACATCGGCGGCGTCTGTTACCCCGCCGCGCCATTCAACGGCTGGTACATGTGCACGGAGATCGGATCGCGCGACCTCGGCGACAGTGGCCGTTACGACCAGCTGCCGACGATCGCCGCCCACATGGGCCTTTCCACCGCCAGCGACCGGAACCTGTGGAAAGACAAGGCAATGACCGAGCTCAACCTCGCGGTCCTGCATTCGTTCAGCACCACCGATGTCACGATCACCGACCATCACACCGAGTCGGTCCGTTTTCTCCAGCACATAGAGAGGGAAGAACGACACGGCCGGGCGTGCCCGGCTGACTGGACCTGGATCGTGCCGCCCGCCGCATCCTCCGCGACCCCGGTCTTCCACCGGTCCTACCAGGATTTCGACCAAACGCCGAACTTCTACCGCCACCCGGCGCCCGCCAGGCAGAAATCGGCCAGCTTCCACGATCTTCGCGACATGGGCGAAGCTCTCTCGCGGCCGGGCGACATCCAACGAACCCGCCTCTCTCCGCAGCTGCCATCAGTGGGCTGATCCCGGCACGCTGACCTCCGGCCTGAGGATCCGGTCAACCGTCGCAGGCTGGATCGTTCCGGTACTTGCAGGTCAAGTGTCATGCAAGTTGCATTGCAAGACATCCGTCAGATGACGGATGTTTGAAGCCGTGGTCACTCAGCGAGGCCCAGAAGAATCCCGCCGAGGCCGGGGCTTGTTAGCCATGGTTCAAAATCCGTCAGTTGGCCGATGTCTCTCACTGCAACTTGCAGCAGTATTTGTTTTGCAACCGACTCCGAGCGCATCGGCACTTGCTCGGATCTCCCCTCGGGGCCCAGCCGCGAAGAGTGACCAGCGCTCTCCTGGACCAGCTCAAACCGGCCCGCTAAGGAACCAGATGAACACGATGGCGCCCACCCGTCCGACCGTGCTACACCGGCACCGCGTCCCGCTGACCGCAGGACCGGCCGCAGCGGCCGAAGCCCGCGGCCAGGTCCGGGCGGCCATCTGCACCTGGGATGTCCCCGTCGACCCGAGCGTCGCGGTCCTGCTCACCAGCGAACTGGTGACCAATGCCATCAGGCACGAGGTCGGCGAGACTGTCATGCTTGACATCACCTGCTCCTGCGGCCAGTTGTGCGTTGATATCCACGACACGTCGTATTCCTTGCCGGTGCCGGTAGACGCCTCAGCCGACGCGGAGACCGGACGGGGCCTGATGCTGGTCGCCAGCCTGTCGGCTGAGTGGGGGTTTTACCGCACCCCGGCGGGCAAGGCCGTGTACTTCACGCTCGCGTTCCAGCCCGATCTTTACGAGTGCGACGAACGCGGCCCGCAGGGCGTTCATATGTGGGCACAGTGAGGCGCGAGCCCCGGCGATTCACCGGACCCACTGAACGCGCCAGCGAATCCCGCGCCGCGATCACCTCGTCGCGATGGTGCGCAAGGCTGACTCACGGGCAATGTCTGTCCGCGAATGGACGCCGAGCTTTTTCAGTATGTGGGAGACGTGGGTCGCCACGGTGCGTCGGGATAGCAGCAGCCTGGCGGCGATCTCGGGGTTAGACAATCCCTCCTCCACAAATGCGGCGATCTTGGTCTCGGCCGGGGTGAGGCTGTCCCAGCCACTCTGCGCGTGCCGGTGTTTGGCGTGCGGCCCGCGACGGATGCCGTGGGCGCGGAACCTGGCCTGCAGCCGGGCCACGTCCGCGGCAGCGCCAAACGAGGTGTAGACCTCCACAGCACGGGTGAATGCGGTCCGCGCCTGGCCGCGATCGCCGGTGCGAACGAATTCTCCAGCGGCCGCCTCCAGTGCCTTCGCACTCAGTAGTGGTCGGCCGGCGTCGTCATAGCGCTCCGCGGCCGTGAGCAGCCGGGGGGCATCATGGTCCAGCAGGCCGCGGCAATAGAGCGCGTTCGCCTGCCGATGAGGGATCTCCGATTCGGCGGCGAGCGCGGTGGCGTGTCCCGCGAGGGCGTGCGCGGTGCCCAGATCGCCGGTCTCCGTGGCGAGGCGGACGGCGTCGGCCAGCAGGTCCTCGATCTCCTCGAGTTCTTCTGTATTGCCGCGGAACCCAGCTGTCAGCTCGGCAAGCGCCTCTGGTAGCGCGCCGTCATGCTCGCGGTCCAGGCTGCGGGCGAGTGCCAACGAGCCAACAAGCCGGTGTCCTATCCGGTTGGCGTGCGGGGCGGCCGCAGCGAGGTGGCGACGCGCCGTGCCGATCTCGCCGCGATGGAAGCTGATCACCGCAGCTATGCCGAGATCGCAGCAGGCTGTGGTGGGTCCCTTGAGGTTCTCCTGGAGGATCTCCACCTCGGCCAGAGCATCGTCCCATCGCCCGGTTTCGAAGAGCAGTTGGCCCAGGGCGCAATGTGCCTGAACCAGCCGGATCACCGTGCCGACCTGGTCCGCGAGGTGCCGTGCCTGCCGGGCTGCGGCCAGCGCCTCCTCGTACTGGTCGAGGTCTCCTAGCGTGACAGCCTTGTTGATCTGCAACAGCAGCCGCAGGTCGGTCAGTGCCGGATCGCCCTGGGTCACGGTCAGCGCTTGGTCGAACAGCGGCAGTGCGTCGGTCATCTGCCCCTGCGCCGAGGTCACGAGGGTCAGCACATGCAATGCCCAGCCCATGGCCCAGTTATCGCCCGCCTCCACCGCTGCCGCGAGCGCACGGGTGGCGACTCGGCCAGCCGTCTCGACCTCGCCGAGACTGCTGTGCGTCCGCGCGGCGAGCACCAGCAGCCTGGCGCGGTGCCTGGCCAGGAGCCCGGGAGAAGCCAGCGCCCGGTCCAGCGTGGCCAGCGACTCCGCGGATGAGCCGGCCCGTATGCGGCACTGCGCCAGCGTCCAGTGCAGGTCCACGAGGAGATCGGGGTCGGCGGCATGCTCCAGCGCGCGGTTCGCCACCTGCTCGGCCTCGGCCGTATCGTCGACACGGTAGAGGGCGTCGGCAAGCCGGCCGACAAGCCAGCCGTGCTGTCCCCAGCCAGCCGGGGAGCTGTCGACTGCCCGAGTGAGAAGTTCTGCGGCAACGCCGGGCGCCTGCCCTACCAGCGAGTCTGCGGTGCGGGCCAGCCAGTTCAGCATCCACTCATCCATCGGCTCGGTCGTGCCGCCACGTCCGCCGACGGCCCGCAGCAACTGCCGGGCGACTCGGTCCGCCGGCGCGCCTGCCTCTGCGAGGGCGCGCCCCGCATCGCGGTGCCAGGCGGCGCGCACCGGCGCCGGCATCTCGTCGTACAGGGCCGTCCGGATCAGCGGATGCCGAAACCCGAGACCGTTGCCGGACTCGGCCAGCACGCCGGCGGCGCGCGCCTCATCGAGGGCCGGGACCAGGTCCGCAACGCTACGGCCCAGAACGATCGCCAGATCCGGCACCGCGAAATCCACGCCAAGCAGGGCCGCCGCCCGCAGTACCTCGCGCACCGGCCCGGTCACAAAGCCAAGGCGGTCCGCTATAGCCGCCGTCAGGGAGCCTGGCGCGGGACCGCTCGCCAGCTCGGCGGCTCCGGCATCGGTGATGGTCAAACTGGAGCTACGGGCCAGCGCCGCGACAAGCTCGGTGACGTAGAGCGGATTACCCGCCGCCCCGGCGGCGAGTCGTAGCAGGCTGCCCTCAGGCTTGCCGTCGGCCAGGACTGCTACCAGGTCGGCTACCGCTTCCTCGGTGAGCCCGGAGAGCTGGAGCCGGGCGGCATCGCCCATCACCCGCCGCAGCGCCAGCAAGTCATCCCGCTTCGGCACCGGGCGCATCATCCCGACCAGCAGCAGGGGTGCCTGCCGCACCGACCTCGCCAGCCGTCCACACAAGGCGATCGTGGCCTGGTCGGCCCACTGTAGATCGTCGACAACCAGGATAGTGGGGTGCGCAGCGCACTGCTCGGCGACGAGCGCCAGCAACTGTTCCGCCAGCGCCGCCGACACGTCCGTGCCGCGGTCGGCGCCCACCTCACCGCGCAGCAGCCGGACGATCGTGTTCCGCCGGGGATTCGTGGAGGGCTCGCGTACTCGCAACCCCTCTAAGAACGGCACCAGCGGTAGCGCCTGCCCCAGTTCGTCACCGGCCCCCCAGAACACCTGGCAGCCGGCATCCGGCGCTTCCGCCAGAGCCGCCCGCACCAGCGCGGACTTGCCGATACCCGGCTCGCCCTCGATCAGCACCGAACTGCCCCGCCCCCGAGTCACCTCCCTTATGAGCCCGGCCAGCAGTGCCATCTCGCTGTCGCGGCCGACCAGCACACCGGCCGGGGTCACGGGGGGCATGGGGCGAACTTTACTACCAGAACATTTGGGTAACAAGCAGACGTTTTTCGGATATGAATTCGATGCCTAACGGTGCTTTTGACAGTAATAGCATCGTGGTGTTTCCCGTCGTGCACTGCAAGTTGCCCAGATCCTTGCAGCGCACGGGCCGCTGACGTTTTCCCGCATGAAGAAATGAATATTGCCAGCCACGAGATAATAAAAGATGTGCCGCAGATTTCACTATTTGGAGAAAATTAGAATAATGGCTTACCCTGTGCATGAAATAACCGAATCCTGGCAATAACTCCACATGAATCAGGTGCGCCGTGCGCCGACGGGCCGTGCAACGGGCCGCTGACCTTTGTAAACGCCATGGAGGGATCATGCGCATCGGGCGAGCCATCATCATTCCCGTTATCCTAGCGCTCGGCACGGCCGGATCAATCCTGGCTGGTTCAGCGGTGCCCGCAGCGGCGGCGCAGGCGCCCACTGCCCACGTGCAGTCAACTGCCTCATACGCGCGCCCCCTCATGCATTTTCACGAATGAACTGACTTGGCACACGGGTAATGGCCACGGATCCATCCCATCCGCGGTGCGCCGACCCCGGCGGTTATCACAGGCTCGCGCTAGTTCGTTGCGTTAGGCCTGACTGACAGCCGGGCCCGGTCGCGGGCTCCGGCCCAGCCAGCAACTGCAGGCGCATTTCTTCACGGTCGTCCCGCTCGCCACATAGCCATGCCGCGATCACAGTATCGGGCATTCACCCGGCGATAGGCACTATCAAGACTGGCGGGACGTAGCGCATCAACGGCCAGTTCACGAACATCGGCCGCGCCTAGATGCCCGCAAGGCCGGGCCGAGGCCCGGACCAACGGCCGAGCCGACGATGGCGAGGCCGCTGCCTCGGAGCTTGTCCCGCAGACCCGCCAGGGTGATGTCGCTGACCACAAATGGTCAGCGGCGATGTCGCCGACCACGCATTGTCGCAGCGAGGGCGGCCTGACCGCTTCGCGGACCGCCCGGAAACCCGCCAGCCCGACGTTCGCTGGCGCAATCTGGCCGCAGGTGCCCAGGTGCCAGGTGCCCAGGTGCCAGGTGCCCAGGTGCCCAGGGGAATCGAGAGATCCGGCGGCGTCCGGCTGTCGTTGTGCACCTGGTCGGGCCAGCAGTCGGTATGCCGCCACGAAGTACTGGCCGCCGGGCAACAAGGGTCGTTCGTACAGGTGAGCGCTAAGGTCTTGGTTGCGATGGGCCAGCGCACGGTGTACTAAAAGTCTCAAGATTGTTTCTAAGAAAATCGATGTGACCGTCGCACTAGTCCGCCCGCGCGGCACCGAGGAGGAGGGACGCCCGATGATCGCGCCAGGAAGCCCCACGGTACGGCGGCTCCGACTCGCCGCTGAACTGCGCGGGATCAGGGAGAGCAGGGGCAAGAGCGGAGATGTCGTCGCCGCAGCGCTGAAATGGTCGCCCTCCAAGATCAGCAGATACGAGCGGGCCAGGACCGGCTTGCGGCCACGGGAAGTCGAGAGACTGCTCGACTACTACGAGATCACCGGCCCTCGCCGCGCGCTCCTTCTCGCGCTCGCTGAGGATGCGGCGCAGAAGGGATGGTGGGAAGAATTCACAGACACCCTGTCCGGCGACTATCAGCAGTTCATCGGCCTCGAGCATGAGGCAACTTCCATCGCCATATGGCACGTTGACGTTGTAGCTGGTCTATTGCAAACGGAAGCTTATGCCAGGCATATAATTAGCAGCTACAGCCGGGTAGAGCCAATCGCACCGGGCATGATTGGGCGGCTGGTCAGGGTCCGCATGCGACGCCAGCAGGTGCTGAATCGCGAAGGGTTGCATCTGTCGGTCGTGCTCGATGAATCGGTATTGAAGCGCCGGATTGGTGATGAGTCGGTGATGTATGAGCAGCTTCAGCGTCTCGTGCGTGAGGCTGACAGGCCGAACCTAACGTTGCAGATCCTCACCCTTGACGCGCAGCACACGGTCTTCGGTGAGTCCTTTGTTATATTCGGCTTTGCGGCAGATAGTGATGCGATGCTACAAGATGTGGTTAGCACTGAGCATCTGCGAAACGGCTTCTCCCTGGAGGGGGAGAGGGAAACCTACTTGCACAGGATCGCATTTCAGATGCTCGCCGAAGCGTCGCTCGACCCCGCCGAGTCCAGGGCGCTAATTCTCGAAACGGCAGAGTCGCATTGGTCAGGTACTCGCCAGGCACGCTAATGTGTCTGAGCTTGACCCGATTTGACGGACATCCATCATCAAGGATTTATCCCGAAAGGATGTCCCACTATGGAGAACTTCCACCGAGTTCGCCCCCCTGGCCGGTGACTGTCAGGCGGTCTTGTCGGTAGAGCGAACCGGCCAGTGCTGGGACAACGGCCTGGCTGAGAGCTTTTTTCGCCTCGCTCGAAGGCGAGCTAATCGATACCCAGGCCTGGCCGGCCCACGCCGCTGCGCGCCGCGCCATCGTGGATTTACATCGGCTGGCACAACGGCACCCGTTTGCACGGCGCCATGGGCTACCGTAGCCCTGCTGAATTCGAAAGCAACGCTCCGGACAAGATCAGAAAGGTAGCCCGACCGAGTCGTCAGCCCTGCCGTCAAAGCGGGGCAACTACAGTAAATGGTGCAAGTCGTTTATACCGGAATCGTTTGTAGTGATGGCCTTCTGGCGCGGCCGTTCCTAAGATGCTCGGCCGCCGTGAGGCTTGGCTTTTTCTTGCCGCAGCTGGCCAGCTGCTAACTGAAGCAGGAAAGGCCCTAGGCGCCAGTGACGTCTGCTAGCCTCTAGGCCGTGGCTACGGACAGTAGCTGATCACTCATGTTAAGTAGTCGCATACTTCAGAGAATACGCATACGACATTCAGCGAGGTAAAGACGTGAGAAGACTTACGCTCGGGGGCCGCCGGGAAGGGCTGGCTTCAGGTTCTTACTGGGTTAAGAGCTCTCTGAGTTTCTCCAACGGCAACTGCGTCGAGGTGGCGAGCCTGCCTGATGGCGGGGTCGGCGTTCGCAACAGCAGGAACTCCAAAGGACCAGTTCTCCGATTTACGTCGGATGAGTGGCATGCGTTTCTCGGAGGCGCACAAAACGGAGAATTCGATCGTTTCGGCAAGGAGTGACCGCACAGACAAAGCGCTGTAGCGTCCTGCTCACGGCAACCGTCGATCCGAATCACAAGCGGCGACGGCGAAGCGGGTGCGGGCTCGGATCCTCGACCTCTGCCACTTGCGCTGACCGGGATGACCGGTGTCTTGTCCGTGCGCGCCAGCGCGGATGAGGCCGTGCTGGCCGCTGGATGGCCGCGCCCCGGCGGGTACGCCGGGGCGTAGGTACCCCGGCGCGGCCGAAATGTTGCCCTTGATACTGCGGTGGCTTAGCCTGATCATGCAGTCTGTGCCGCTCCAGACCCCGGTGGCATCCCCCTCTCCGCCGGGAGCAGCCATGGCAGGGCATGACCTCGATTACCAGTTCCCCGGTCCCGGTCGGCAGCCGGTGCCCGGCCCCGCGTCACACCGTCGTCCCGGTGCTGGGATCGCCATGCTGCACGCGGATCGCGCCGGTTCCCCTGGCTGGATGGCGCGCGGTGCTTGCCGGAGTGAGGACCCTGAGCTTTTCTTTCCCATTGCGGCGGTCGGCCCCGCGCTGGCGCAGGTCAGCTCGGCGAAGGCCGTCTGCGGCCGCTGCCCGGTGCAGGCGAGCTGCCTGTCCTATGCCCTGATAACCCAGCAGGATGGCATCTGGGGCGGGACCACCCCGGAAGAACGCCGGCCCGGCACGCCGCCCGCAGCGCGGCGCCCAGCCGGCCCGCGATGAGCGTGCCGCCGGCCGCCGGTAGCACGGCAGCCCGCCAGTGCCGACGTCGCCGACCTGCTGGCCCGGGTCGCCCGCGGCGACCAGGCCGCGTTCGCGGCGCTGTGTCACCGCACGGCGGGCAGGTGCACGGCGGCGTCACCGTCCGCGTTCGCGGCGCTGTGTCACCGCACGGCGGGCAGGTGCACGGCGGCGTCACCGTCCGCGCCCGGCGCCTGGACTGGTCAACCTGGGTCAGGAGATAACGGCGTCTATCGTCTTCTTCAACGCACTGGGCTGGGCGGGCGACCGCGGCGCCTTTGCCCGGACTTCCTCAAGCCTGGCTCCGATTTCCTGAAGCTGCTTGCGGCTGAGCCCGGTCCGCACCTTGGGGAACCACTCTTCCTCTTCCTCCTCCGCCCGCCGGGTACCGGCTCGGGTGGCCGTCCGCCGGTGCCGCACCTCCCAGAGCAAGCCCCGGCAGCCAGCACCACGGCGGCAGCCTCGGCTATCGCTGCAATGGTCTTCGGTGAACGCTCCAGCGCCCGGTCCTGTCGCGTCGGCCGAACTGCCGGAGCAATACAGGGGGGCGCGGAGGCCTCGCTCCGAAGCCGGTTCCCGCGTCGGCTAGCGGGCCGGCCGGTTCCCGCGGCGCCGTCCCAGCCGCAGGCCGTACAAGACCAGATCGGCGAGAAATACGATGATCCCGATGATCAGCAGATAGAACAGCCCTTTCACAGCCACCCCGGCGATGCCCAGGCCGATCGCGATGATGATCAGAAACAGGAACAGGGCCATGTCCGGTGTCCTTCCTCGCCCATCGCCGCTCAGCGCCGGGCCATCAGGCGCTCATTCTCGCCCGCGTCGTAAGTCAGGTCATAGTGGCTGAAGACGGCCGCCTCATCGGCGGCAATCAGCTCCCCGTCGGTCTCGATAGAGGGGGCATTCTTCACCAGCTTCTTAGGATGGGCGACCTTGAGATAGCCAGGCCCTACCGTCGCCCCGGTGAGAGGAACGAAGACCAGCCGGGATCGCGACAGCACCCCGACCTTCACGGTCGCGAACGACGGCTGATCGGTTCTCGTGTCGACGTATATGGCCTCCAGCTCGCCGATCTTTCCCCCCTCGTCATCAACGACATCGTGGCCACGCCACTCCCGGATATCCTCGATCTCAAACACTCGCGACGTCTCCCGTCACCTTCACGAACTCATCGGTGTGGCCTTGTCTCGCCCAAGATAGCTGACCAGCTATTACGCAGATGCTCAAGCGCACGCCTCGACCGTCCCGGACCTGCTGGCGATGACCGGTCCAATCATGTCAGCAGCGAGATTTCATTCTGCCGCGAGCCACTCCAGATCCGCCTGGTCCCTGGCCCGCGCCTCTTGCTCGCGAGCGAAGAGTGCGTCGGTCTTGTTCAAGACGAGCCGCTTCGGGGGTACAAGCCTCCACGCTGCGCTACTACGAGTGGCGCGGTCCCCAGCGGACGCCCGTCCGGCGCCTTCCCCGGCGACGCACCCGCCCCAGAGCACTCGACCAAGACCGAAGGATTGTTTGATGATCGAGAAAGCAGACAACGACGGCATCGCCATCCTGACTCTGAACAACGGACCGGTGAACGCGCTGGATCTGGAGTTGCTCACTGCCATTCCCGAGACCCTGGCCGCCGTCGCCGACGCCCGCGCCGTCGTGCTCACCGGCAGCGGGCGGTCCTTCTCGGCAGGTGTGGACCTGAAGCGGATAGCCGACGGCGGCCGACCGTATGTCGAGAAGTTCCTGCCGTCGCTGAGCCTCGCGTTGCTTACCTTGTTCGAGCATCCCAAGCCGGTCGTCGCCGCCGTGAACGGTCACGCCCTGGCCGGCGGATGCGTGCTGGCGGCCGCATGCGACATCCGGCTGATGTCGGTCGGCAGCATCGGGCTTGCCGAGCTCGCCGCGGGCGTCCCTTTCCCCACGGTGCCGCTGGAGATCATGCGCCATGCAGTCGGGCCGGCGCTGGATGCGATGGTGCTGGAGGCCGGCCGGCTGTCTCCCGATCAGGCCGCCTCAATCGGCCTAGTGCACGAGATCGTCGGGCCGGACCGGCTGCTAGCCGCGGCACTGCGACGAGCCGAAGGGCTCTGCGCCGCCCCACCCGACGTCTACGCCCTCGCCAAGCACCAGCTCCACCGGCCTGCCCGCGAGCGCATTGACACCGCCCGGCCATCAGATGATCCCCAGGTACTGAAGATCTGGAGCTCCCAGCGCACCGGCCAAACCCTGCGCAACTACCTCGCATCCCTGCGCCGAGGCTAGCGGGAAGCAACTACCGGGTCCGGTGGATCAACATCCCGGCGGCTGGGGGACACGGGGGGCTTGCTCGTCGCGTCGTCCGGCGAGTCTGCCGGTGACGAAGGTGGTGCCGGCGCAGTCGCGATTGAACGGGACCGGCGCCCGGCCCGTGTCTATAGCTGGCAGATCGCCGACATACCCATCTGGAGAGCTCACATGCGCGTGCCCAGGCTTATCCCAGGCCTTACTATCCCATTCGCGGCCGCCGTGGCGGCGGCTACCGCCCTCGCCGCAGGCCCCGTGTCCCCGGCGACCGCGGCCACTGGCGCGGCGGCGGCCCGGGCCAGACCCGCGGCCACGACCAGCGTGATGAGCTGGGGTGATAACAGCGCGGGCGAGCTCGGCAACGGCGCGCTGACGCCCAGTACCACGCCGGTCGCGGTCGGCGGTTCCGGCGGCATCCAGGCCATCTCGTCCGGCGGGCGGCACGTGCTGGCCCTGACCTCGTCTGGCACCGTCTTGGCCTGGGGTAACGACACCGCGGGACAACTGGGCAACGGCGCTGCCAGCGCCAACGACGACGCGGAGAACCCCACCACGGTCAGCGGCCTCACCGGTGTGACGCAAGTCTCAGCCGGAGCGGAGCATAGCCTGGCGCTGCTGTCGGACGGGACGGTCGAGGCCTGGGGTGACAACAGCCACGGCGAGCTCGGCAACGGCACGACCACCGGCAGCGACGTCCCGGTGCCGGTCACCGGCCTGACCGGGGTGAAGTTCGTGGCCGCGGGCCAGCTGTACAGCGTGGCGGTGCTGGACAATGGCACGGTCATGACCTGGGGCGACGGCGAGAACGCGCAGCTCGGCGACGGCAAGCTGTCCGACAGCGATGTGCCGGTGGCGGTCAAGGGCCTGACCGGCGTGACCGCGGTCGCGGCCGGCGGGCAGCACGTGCTCGCGCTGAAGTCGAACGGCACCGTGGCGGCCTGGGGCGCGGACGACGTCGGCCAGCTGGGCGACGGCGGGCAGGGGGGCGGCCGGCCGGTGAAGGTCACGGGCCTGACCGGCGCCGTGGCTATCTCCGCCGGCCAGCAGTTCAGCCTGGCGCTGCTGTCGGACGGCGAGGTGATGGGCTGGGGTGACAACGGCTTCAACGAGCTCGCCCAGTCCGACAGCTTCCCCGGCGGCATCAACAGCAGCAACGTGCCGGTCCAGCTGCCCGGCCTCGCGCACGTCACCGCGATCTCGGCCGGCGCCCTGTACGGCCTGGCGCTGCTGGCCGACGGGACCGTCGATGCCTGGGGCGACGGGGCGTTCGGGCAGCTCGGCAACGGGACCACCGACACATTGACCACGCCCACGGCGGTCAGCGGGCTGACCGGGGTGAGCGCCATCTCGGCCGGCGGGGCGAGCAGCGCCGCCGTGGTGGCGACCGCCGCCCCGGCCGCCCCAGCACCGGTGCCCAGCCTCTGGCAGGCCGAGGCGACCGTCAACCCGCAGGCCAGCCTCCTGACCAACAGCACCCTGGTCAGCGTGTCGGCCGCCGGACCCGCTGACGCGTGGGCGGTCGGCACCCACTCCGATACGAAGGCGTCCGACCACCCGCTGGCCGAGCACCGGGTAGCCGGCACCTGGGCTCAGGTGCACGTTCCGCAACCCGCCGGGCAGCAGGCCACCCTGGCCGGGGTTGACGACCTCAGCCCGGGCAACGCGTGGGCAGTGGGGACCAGCGGCGGCCTGACGCTGATCGAGCACTGGAACGGGAAGCGCTGGTCGATCGTGCCCAGCCCGAACCCGGCCACCGGTACCGTGGGCGACTCCGACACGCTGACGTCGATCTCCGGCACCGGTCCCAGCGACCTGTGGGCGGCCGGCTGGGACTCCAACGAGGCCATCAACACGATCCAGCTGCTGTTCGAGCACTGGAACGGCACCAGCTGGACGGCGGTCCCCTCGCCCACCCCGGGCGGGTCGTTCCAGTTCGCGTCGGGCATCACCGCGATCAGTCCGGGCAACGTGTGGGCGGTGGGCACCGACCGGAGCGACGGGGCGAAGACCCTGTCCGCGCACTGGAACGGGACGGCCTGGTCGATCGTGCCCACGCCTGACATCAGCAACGCGGGCAAGGACCAGAACCAGCTGACCGGGGTCAGCTCGGACGGCGCCGGCCAGGTGTGGGCCTCGGGCTACGCCGACGACGACGGACAGAATTTCCGGGTGCCCTACGTGCTACAGCGGACCGGCGGCAAGTGGGTCCTGACCAAGGTTCCCAACACCGGCAGCGAGGGCAGCTCGCTGAACGGCATCCAGGTGCTGTCGCCGACCGATATCTGGACCGCAGGCGCCACCGAGCAGACCGATGGCGGACAGCTGGCCCTGACCGAGCAGTTCAACGGCACCAGCTGGTCGATCAGCCCCGCCCTGGACCCGGGCCAGCTGGCCGACCTGTCCGACAATGTCCTGCTGGGTGTCGCGAGCTCGGGCCCGGGCTCGCTCCTGGTGGTCGGCGCCCAGGAAACCCCAGGCCAGGAAATCGGAAGGACGCTGGCCCTCACCACGACCAAGGGATAACACCCCTGCCAGCGCAAACGGGGCCTGCCTCGGCAACCTAAGGTGCCGAGGCGGGCCCATGGCAGGTCAGCGCGGTGACGGCGGCGGCAACGTCGCAGCGCCGCCACCCAGGTGACTAGAGCGCAGTGAACCGGGCCCCGCACCGGCAGGATGCGGGATGCGGCCGCCGGCCAGCCCTGGCGCTTGATCGAGCGAGGACCGTTCGGAATCTAGAAATCTTGCGTCTCCACGGTGCGGCTCCCGCCTGAACCGTACGAGGACTTCCACGACTGGATCAGGCGCGGCCGTCCCGTCCGCCTCCCGCGACGCCTCCTCGGTGCTGAACGTCAGCCCGACTTGTCATCGTAAATTCACCCGACTGGTTCAAGATTCACTACTGTTTGAGGTAAATATTCTCAAGACAGTCGGACGCGCCGTGGGACCGGGCTGGACTTGGACACCTCGCGCCCAGGGTCACGGAGGGAGGATCGCCATCACATGGATATGCAGGTGACGAGACGACAGTTGCTGGCATCTGGTGGGGGGGTGGTGCTGGCGTCGTTCGCGCTCCCGAAGAATCTGCGGAAGCTGCTGGGGAACTCTCCGGCCTCGCCCGGATCGCTCCGGGCCCGAGCCGGGTCGCCCTCCAAGATCGAGCACATTGTGGTGCTGATGCAGGAGAACCGGTCCTTCGACCACTACTTCGGCACTATGCCCGGGGTACGGGGATTCGCCGATCCCACGGTCAGTAAGCAGATCTTCTACCAGCCGGACTCGGAAAACCCCGACGGGTACCTCCTGCCGTTCCACGTCGATACCACCGAAACGAGTGCGCAGGCGCTGCCGTCCGGCAGCCACTCGTGGGGCCCCCAGCACGACTCCTGGGACAACGGGGCGATGGACGGTTTCGTCAGCTCCCACATCGAGGCTGACGGTTCGGCCGGCCAGTACACGATGGCCTACTTCGAGCGCAACGACATCCCGTTCCATTGGGCGCTGGCGGACGCGTTCACGGTCTGCGACGGCTACCACTGCTCCATACTGGGCCCCACCTGGCCGAACCGCTTGTACCTCATGACCGGCATGGTGGATCCCGCGGGTGAGAACGGCGGCCCGGTCTATGGCAACTACGTTCCGCCGCAGGGATACAGCTGGACGACGTACCCGGAGCTGCTTACCCAGGCAGGGGTGTCCTGGCGGGTGTACCAGGAACAGGACAATTACGGGATGAACGTCCTGGAGTACTTCGACCAGTACCAGAACGCCGGGCCGACCTCGCCGCTGTTCAAGAACGGGATGCGGATCTACCAGCCCGGCCAGTTCGAGTACGACGCCATGAACGACCGGCTCCCGGCGGTGTCGTGGATCATCCCGACGTCCTTCCAGTCCGAGCACCCCGCCTTCACGCCCGCCGCCGGCGCCGATTACATCGCCAGCAAGATCGATGCCATCGCCGCCAACCAGTCGGTGTGGGAGAAGACCGTGTTCGTCCTGATCTACGACGAGAACGACGGCCTGTTCGACCACGTGCTCCCGCCGACCGCTCCGCCGGGCACGCCGGACGAATACATCACCGTCGACGGCACGGCCGACCCGATCGGCCTCGGCTTCCGGGTGCCGTGCGTGGTCGTGTCTCCCTGGACCGTCGGCGGGTACGTGAGCCACTCGACCTTCGACCACACGTCGGTGGTCCAGCTGATCGAAACGGTGACCGGGGTGATGTGCCCCAACATCAGCGCCTGGCGCCGGTCCACCTCGGGAGATCTGGCCAGCGTGCTCGGGAGCACGCCCTACGCCTCGCCCCGCCTGCCGGGCACCCAGGCCAAGCTGGTCGCCGCCGAGAAGCAGGTGCGCAACTTCGCGCTGCCGCCGATTCCTGGCGCGTCCCAGACCTTCCCGATCCAACGCCACGGCACCAAACCCGTGGCCAACACTCTCCCATCCGGTCGCTCAACGTTGGGGGTTTGATCGACGTGATTAACCGTAAGCACACCGTCATTTCGCTCGCTGCCGCGGCGGTGCTGGCCTGCGCCGGCGGCGTCGCCGGCTTGGTCGTCTCGGGCTCTCACGGCACCGTTCACCCCGCCTCTCTGACCGCGTCGTCTTGCGGTGGACCGGCGGGTGCCGCGTACGTCGCTGATCCGGGCTACCAGGGCTTCACCGCCGTCAATACCGCCAACTGCCAGATCGTCCAGACCTACAACGTCGATGACCTGCCAGTGCCCGGCTCCGACTCCTATGACTACAACTACACCGGCTCCGCCCCGGGCATCGCGCTGAGCGGCACCACACTGTGGTTCGCCGTCGCCGCGACCGACAATGTGGCGGCCATCAACACCACATCGCTCGATCCGAGCAACTACAACCCGGCGGAGACCATCATCCCGGTCGGTTACATGCCCGAAGCCCTGGCGGTCACGCCTGATGGTAGCCAGGTCTGGGTCGTCAACTCCGGGCCGCAGACCTCGACGTCGCCGCTGTGGAGCATAAGCGTCATCGACACTTCGACCGACACGGTCGCCAAGCACTTCAACCTGATCGGCGATCCGACCGACGTCGCCTTCTCGCCCAACGGGCAAGACGCGTACGTGACCACGTCCAACGGGCTCTACATCTACAACGTCGCCAACAGGAGGCAGGTTGGCTTCATCGCCGGGCTCGGCTCGCCGAAGTCGGTCGCGGTGGCGCCCGACGGATCCGCGTTGTACGTGACCGAGACATCCGCTGCCAAGCTGGCCACGATCAACACCGCCACTGACCAGGTCGTGCGGACCACGCATGTCGGGCAGGAGCCGTGGCAGGCCGTCGTATCACCGGACGGCTCGACTGTGTACGTAGCCAACCCCGACTCGGATTCGATCAGCGTCATCGACGCCGCCACGGGACACGTCGAAAACTCGTACGCGGTGTCCGGTGTCCCCGACACGCTGGGCCTGACGCCTAATGGCAAGCAGCTTTGGGTGGCCGGCGACGACAGCGGCGTCATATCGGTCATCAACACCGCCACCGGTCACCGGGTCGGCTCCAACAACCTGGGCGGCTACGGCGCCAACTCAGGCGATGGGCTCGACCCTACGGGTGTTGTCCTCACCGCCACTCCCACCCCCCAGGGTTCTGGTTCCAATGCTGTTCGCTTGAACAACCGCTCTTGACGCTCCCTACAGCACCGTCCGCCCCGTCCCTGCCTAGGCAGGGACGGGGCGGTTCCTCTGTTCTGTCCACGCCCCAGCCTGTAGGGTTCCAAAACGGTTCGCACGGCTGCGTGAGCACCGGCCGCCCGCGTGCTCACGTCGGCGTGGCTGGTTGGGTGAGCAGGGTACGGATGGCGTTCTCGACGTGGCGAGCGCGTTCTTCGGGGTCGGGGACGTCGATGGCGGCCTCGAATTCGGGGCTGACCGAGACCCAGCCGGTGGCCAGGTGCAGGACCAGGCCGAGCAGGAAGCCCGGGTGGAAGTGTGCGGGCAGGTCCCCGGTTTTCTGGGCCTGGGCGATCGCGTCGATCTGGGCGCGGGCGAAGGCGACGCCGGCCGGGTTGGGCTCGCCGTCGGTGCGTTCCAGGCGCTGCCAGGTACACAGGCGCATGATCTCGGGCCGGCACTCGTGCAGGCGTACCAGGCGGCCGGCGTAGCCGGGAAGGTCGTAGGGGTCGAAGGGCACCTCGGCCTCCATCTGCGCGATCGCCTGCTCGCACACCGCCTCGAACAACTGGGCCTTGCCGCCGAAGTAGTGGTAGATCTGCGCCTTATTGGAGTCGGCCGCCGCCCCGATCCGCTCGACGCGCGCTCCGGCGATCCCGTACTGGGCGAACTCGGCGTAGGCCGCGTCCAGCAGGCGACGGCGGGTGGCTTGGGCGTCGTAGGTAGCCATGCCCCTAGTATATTTCCTAAACGGTTAGTTGACAAAGTCGGGAGTTGCGTCTCGGTGGTCGGCCCACTCCCCGCAGCTGGAGACTCCCGACCAGGTCATCCACGCGATCTGGGACAGCGCGGACACCGACTTCTCCACCTTCGCGCGCTGACACCCCCGATCACCGAAAGCACAAGGATCACGACCATGTGCACGAGGGCCTCTATCAGCAAGTTCTCAGGCCATTCACGTAGGTGGCGAGCAGCCGACGGCATGTTGCGTCCCATTCCGGGTCGGATTGCCGGGGCTGAGCGAGCATCGCTCCGAGGACGACGACATCGCGTGGGGTCACGTCCTGGCTAATCGTGCCGTCGGTACGGCCGCGTTCGATGATCCGCTGTAGAGTGCGGTGGATCTGATCGCGCACCGCGCGGGTTTCCGGGACTGTAACCGGCAGCCCGCGATGCAGTGGCAGTACGAGTTCGTGACGCTGGGCGATCGCGGCTTCGATGAAGCGCCGCAGCGCGTCGCCGGCTGTCATGCCGTCGCTTTCAGCCGCCTGCACGTTCGAGAGCACCCGCTCGAAGGAACGGTGGGTAAGGAAGTTAAGCAGATCCTCGCGGGTCGGGAAGTGCCGGTAGAGCGTCCCGATGCCGACACCCGCGTCTGCCGCGATGGTTGCCATGGACACGCGCGGACCCTCACGGTGCACGGCTGCTGTCGCGGCGCGAACGAGGACCTCGTGGTTACGGGCCGCGTCGCTGCGCTGTTCGCGCGGACGGGGCTTCCTCGCGATGGCCATGCGCTCATTGAAGCTGTCTCCGATTCCCGTGGGAAGGCTACACTCAAACGGACGAAATCCTCCGGATCTAAGATTGAGGGTGTGGCGTGCGCATCCTCGACCGCGTTGCGCGCTCACTGGAGGCTTTTCGCCGGCTCGCCCGGTAGGGCCGTACCCGTCAATCCGCGAGGAGACAGCATGCCCAGCCAGCCCGTGCCCGTCCCGCCCGACGACCTGTCCCGCAAACTCACTGTCGCGCGGCCGGACCACGACCAGAGCCTGCCGCACATCGGGCTCGTCGGCGACACCTACACGATCCTCGTCACGGGCGAGGACACCGCCGGAAAGTACACACTCATCGACATGTATGTGCCCCCTGGCGGCGGGCCGCCACCGCACCGGCACAACTTCGAGGAGATGTTCACCGTAGTTGACGGCGAAGTCGAGGTAACCTTCCGCGGCGAGACGCTCGTCGCCCGCGCCGGCGAGACCATCAACGTGCCGGCCAACGCCCCGCACGCGTTCACCAACGCCGCAGATACGCCGTCGCGGTTGCTGTGCATGTGCGCGCCATCGGGGCAGGAGGAGTTCTTCACCCTGGTCGGCCAGCCCGTCGCCACCCGGACTGAGGCGCCGCCGCCGCTCGACGCCGACGCGCAGGCGGCCTTTATCGCCCAGTCAAAGGGGCTCGCGCCCGAGTACAAGACTGAGTTGCTTCCGCCGCCTGGGGCGGAATAAGGACGAGTGCCGAGATGGCCCCGTCGAAGAGCACGCGCCGAAAGGAGTAATCTGCGCGCGGCCACCGAAGTTAATTATTCCGAACGGCTCCGCGCCGAGTCGATCGGTCCGGCCGACCGGGACTTGACGGCGTAACCCCTGTCGGCTGCCGATCCCGCAGGGTTAGCCGGGGGGACCTGGAGTGCTAACAGACAGACGGTTAGCCTGTCCGTGCGGACGTTTCTGCGTCAACGCCAGACCAACGGAGGCAGCAGCGCATGGGCACGATCACGACGACCGACGGCACGGAGATCTTCTACAAGGACTGGGGCTCGGGCCAGCCGATCGTCTTCAGCCACGGCTGGCCGCTTTCGGCTGATGACTGGGACACCCAGATGCTGTTCTTCCTACAGCACGGCTACCGCGTCATTGCCCATGACCGGCGCGGGCACGGACGCTCTACCCAGACCAGCGACGGTCACGACATGGACCACTACGCCGACGACCTGGCCGCCGTGATCGCCCACCTCGATGTGCGGGATGCCGTCCACGTCGGACACTCCACCGGCGGCGGCGAGGTGGTGCGCTACCTCGCCCGGCACGGTGAGAGCCGGGTAGCGAAAGCGGTGCTGATCAGTTCGGTGCCGCCGCTCATGGTGCAGACCGACGCCAACCCCGGCGGCCTGCCCAAGAGCGTCTTCGACGACCTCCAGGCCCAACTGGCCGCCGGCCGGTCCGAGTTCTACCGGGCCTTGCCATCAGGCCCCTTCTACGGCTTCAACCGGCCCGGCGCCAAATCCTCCGAAGCGATCATTGAGAACTGGTGGCGCCAGGGCATGATGGGCGGGGCGAAGGCACACTACGACGGCATCGTCGCCTTCTCCCAGACCGATTTCACCGAGGACCTCAAGAAGATCACGGTGCCGGTCCTGGTGATGCACGGCGATGATGACCAGATCGTTCCCTACGCCGACGCCGGACCGCTGTCCGCGAAGCTCGTGCAGAACGGCACACTGAAGACGTACCAAGGATTCCCGCACGGCATGCCGACCACCGAGGCCGAGACGATCAACGCTGACCTGCTGGCCTTCGTGCAGTCCTGACCTGTTCAACGACGACGCCGTACTCGACGGCTCCCAAGGACGTCACCCCGCCGCGCCCATCACCATCCGCACGGCGCGGTGGGTGTTCGCCCGCGGTCAGGGCGCCGGGCGGTTACGGGATGATTCTGATCGAGAGGCGCGTTGGCAGTAGAGGACACGACATATCGTGTTGTCTGGTAGGCCTGGCCCTTGATGGGCTCTGGGCCTTGAGAGGTGAGCGTGATGACCGGTTGGTATGCGGAGCGGACGCCGGACAGGTCGGCCAAGGCCATGATCGCCGTGACGCTGCTCGCGCTGCTGCTGGTGGCGGCCGTGCCGGTGGCCCTGCTGGCCGCAGTGGTCATGATGATGCTGGGATACGTCGTCGGCGGGCTCGCGTTGTTCGGCGGCTCGGTCCTGGCCGCCGCCCTAGCTGTCGCGTTCGCGGGCATGAGCGGGATGCGGCACCTGCGCAAGCTGCTCTCCGGGGGCAGTTTCCGCGTCGTGCGGCTGAACGGCAGCCAGTACACCGACGTCGCAGAGCCAGAGGGTAGCGATTACACCCGCCTCGTGCAGCTGGACCGCGGCGAGTACACCGAAGTTCGCTGACCTGACCCGGGTTTCGGCGGCCATTACTGCGAGCCGCGGCCCGCTGGCGGGCCGTCGGTGGAAGCGCGAACGCAGAGAAAATCCGGTCATGCCGCTGCTGTGTCACCACCCCGAATCGTATTTTCGAGCCCCACACGGTTCGGCAACGCTTGATGAGCGCTGCTATTACGTTCGCCGCCCTGACTGAGTCCAGGTCGGCGGTTACCGTAATGTGCGCGGTCGCGGCATCAACTGCGCTCATGGACGCTTCAGGAACCTCAAATAGAACGCCGCGAACACCAGGACAATTCCGACGTTTGACATCAGTCGCTCCCAGAACTGGTGCCTGAAGAACAAGACGTCCACGCCGACCACGACGGCTACCAGCGCGAGCACGTAAAGCACGACGGCTGCCTGTCTTCCCATCGTTCCTGTCTACTATGTGCGACGGAGTGGAGCAAGATCCTGGTGACACCCTGACGCCAGCACCGCTGCTCTACTGCCCATTCGGAGCGGGTGTGAGCCTGAAGATTTGGCGGGGCCGGGATTCGCGGTCGTCGTAATCGAAGTCGACATTGGCTGCGCGGGCGGCGGCGGACCCTGCCGCGCAGGCTTGCTCGGTTTCCCATTGGCCTGTGGTCAGCACGGCCTCGCCGCTGAGCCAGCAGTCGGCCGCCAGGCAGCCGGGTGTGGCGGCGATGACCGCGGCCGCCTGGCGGACGCGGGAGATCATCTCGTCCCTGTGCTCGGGGCGGGGATAGTGGACCGCGACCAATCCGACTGTCACGAGGTGTGCCTCCTTGCGGTGTCCGGGGGTGGGCATGGTTAGGCGAGCAGTTCTCGTACGGCCAGTTCGAGTGCGCGGTCGCGGGTGTGGGGGTCGTGGTCGGCGGCCAGGAAGTGGTGGCCGATGGCGAGGGAGAAGGCGAGCACGCAGCGGGCTTCTACGCTGTCCTCGTCGGGGCAGATGGCGCGGAACAGGGTGCGCAGGTAGTCCATCCGGCGGTTGTCGACCCGCCGCAGCCGTGCGGCGACGGTGGGGTCGCGCCGGGCCCAGTCGCGGATTGCCAGCTCGATCGGCAGCAGGCCCGGGCTGAAGGTGAGCGCGCCGGCCCGCCGCAGCTTGGCGCGCGGGTCACCGCCGCGGTGCTCGACGCGGTCGAGTACGTCGTCGGTGGCGGCGCGTTCCCAGGTGTCGAGCATGGCATCGAGCAGGGCCTGGCGGTCGGCGAAGTGCCCGTAGAAGCTGCCCCGGGTGACGCCGAGCGAGGTGGCCAGGGGGTCGATGCGGACGGCGCCAGGGCCGCCGTCGGCGAGCGCCCGCAGCCCGGCCTGGATCCAGGTGCTAGCTGGTGTGCGGGTGGGAGGGGCCATCGCTGGGTGCTGCCTTTGGCTGTGGTTGACGTGGCTGCCGGTCGGCCGTTACGTTCATATATACAGTACTGTATATATGAACGGAGGCTGCCACGAGAACACACCGAACCCCGGCGCCGCGCATGGTCACCCAGATCTCTGTCCCGGCGGACGCGCGGGCACTCAGCACCTTGGGCCGGATCGACTACGCCGACGCTTTCCGCGTTGACGTCGGCGTCGTGCTGGATCGCAGCGGCGAGCAGTGGGCGCGGGCCACCGTGGTGGATACACCGCTGCTGTTCTTCGTGAAGCCTTGTGGGATTCCAAACGAGACATAGGGCGCTGACCTGCGGCGTGTCGGCCTTCTGGTCATCCTTGACGTGCCTTCGGTTTTGCGGTCCTGGTCGCCTGGAGTTTGGCGCGGACCTGTTGGGCGTCGGGAATCTCGAAGGCTTCGAAGATGGCTGCCGCTTCCTCCCAGGCCGTGACGGCAGCTTGCAGATTGCCGACTGCGTGGTAGGCATCGCCGGAGTGGTCCAGGATCATCGCGTACCTGCAGTTGTTCCTGCCCAGATCTCGGTATACCTCCAGGGCCTGCTGGTAGCAGGTCTCCGCTTCGCCGTGGTGGCCGAGGTGGTGGTGGGCGTAGCCGAGGCTGTCCAAGGTGGCGGCTTCGCCTCTGCGGTGGCCCAGTTTGCGGCACAAGGCGAGCGCGTGCCGGGAGTGAGTGAGCGACTGTTCGTAGTCATCGAGCTCGCAGAGCTGCCAGCCGATCATGTTCTCGGCCGTAGCCTGTCCGGTCAGGTGGCCGGCGGCGGTATAGAGCTCAAGGGCCCGGTGGGCATGGCAGAGAGCCGCAGCGTGCTGTCGACGGCTGTCGAGGGATATAGCGAGGCCGTTGTGTACGTGGGCTTGCCCAGCCTGGTCGCCGAGGTACTCCAGCAGCTCCAGGGCGTGACGGCGGTGGGTATCTGCATCGTCGTCGCGGGCAATCAGGGCGTTGCCGCGGGCGAGGTAATCGTGTGATTTTGCCTGCAGGGCCAGGTCGTCCAGCTGGGATGCGGCGGCTAGCGCGGTGGTCCACACGGGGAGCTGGTCGTGCCAGTGGCCGCCGTAGAAGAGGTAATCGTGGAGTGTCCAGGCGATGTTCCAGGCGTGCCTGGGCTGCCCGGCGGTAACGGAGTGCTCGACGGCTGCGATGAGCACCTGGTGTTCGGCCTTGTACCAGGACATCGCGGCCTGTACATCGGCGAGGTCCTCCGGCACGGTGCCCGGACTGAGCGGGCCGGGGGTGATGGGGTCTCTGGTGGGGCGGAGCAGCAGGGCCGCGGTGTGGCCGGTGTGCAGGTAGTGGTCGAGGATCCGGCGGTTCGCCGCCTGGCGTTCGGTGCCGCCCGGCTGGGTTTGCTCGGCAGCGTATAGGCGGACCAGGCCATGCAGGCTGTAGCGGCCAGCGGCGTTCTGGTTGATCAGGCTGGCGTCGGCTAGTTCGGTGAGGTGCTGGCGGGCTTGCTGGCGAGGCAGGCCGGTGAGGCTGACGGCGGCGGCTAGCGAGATGTCGGGGCCAGGATGCACGCCCAGCAGTCGGAACAGTCGCGTGGCGCCGGCACCGAGATGCCTGCCGGAGCAGGCCAGGGCCGCCCGGACGCTGGCCAGCGGGTCGCCGGTGGTATGCAGGGCGTCCAGCCGGTGCGTGGTGTCGGCAAGTTCGATGGCCAGCACAGCCAGGGGCAGCTCTGGCTGGCTGGCGGCCTGGGCGGCGATGATGCTCAATGCCAAGGGCAGGTGGCCGCATGATTCGATCAGCTGGGCGGCGGCGGTGCCTTCGGCGCTGACCCGGGCCGGGCCGAGCATCGCTACCAGCAGATCGTGCGCCTCGGCGAGGCTCAGGACGTCTAGGGCCAGCGGGGCAGCCCCGTCGATGGCGGCCAGCCCGGCCAGCTTGTTGCGGCTGGTCACGATGACCAGGCAGGTCGGGCTGCCGGGGAGCAGCGGGCGGACCTGGCTGGCGTCGGCGGCGTTGTCGAGCACGATCAGGACGTGCTTGCCGGCGAGCAGGCTGCGGTACAAGCCGATCTGGGCATCGAAGCTGGCGGGGATCTGCTTGGGAAGGACGGCGAAGGCGTCCAGTGCGAGCCGTACCGCCTCGGCCGGTGACATGGGCGGCAGCGCCGGGTCGAAGCCCCGCAGGTTCACCTGCAATTGCCCGTCGGGGAATCGGCCGGCGACCTGGTGAGCGAAGTGCGTCGCGAGCGCGGTTTTCCCGATTCCGGCCGGCCCGCTGATCGCCGAGATCACCACCGTTCCCGGCGTCCGCCGACTGGCCCGGCCGAGTAGTCCGGTCAGTGCTGCCAGCTCATCGGTGCGTCCGGCAAAGTGCCGCGCGCCGGCCGGCAGCTGCCGCGGCACCACCGTCCCGTTTCGCCGCTGGGAGCTTGACCGTGCCAGATCAGGCGAGCCGCACCCCGATACCGGCGGCGCCATCGCATCGCGGCTGACCTTTTCCGGGCAGGCACGCGCACGGGCCGCGAAGTCCTCAGCCGCTTTGCCTTCCAGCCCCAGTGCGGCGGTGAGCTGGCGAATCGTATGCAGGAACGGCCGGGTCCTCCGGCCGCGCTCCAGGGCGCCGATCGCGCGCGCGCTCAGCTCAGCACGGCTGGCCAGCGCCTCCTGCGTCAGCCCCGCCGCGAGCCGGTGCCGCCGCAGCATCAGCCCGAACTCGTCGCCCACAGTCCGATCAGCACCTCCCGGCTGGATGAATCGGAAATCTGCCATACGGCCTCATTCTTCTGGTTCCATCGGAAGAATGGCAAGATCCAAGACGACCTGTGTCGTCACCGTGACCTGGCCCGATGCCTGGCCGGCCGCCGTGTAGCCCGCCAGTCGACTTCTCCCTGCCGCAACACCGTGAGATATCCAGGGAAAGTTCCTGGACCAGGTGCATCACATCACGCACCATAAAGATGGCTTCGACAATCCATGCCCTCGGATTCCCGGCTGTACGACGAGCCAGATTCATTTGCGCCAGCGCCAAGAGTCTTTTGCTGTTGAAAAGCATATGCCGGGCATCCACCTGGGGACAACGTGTCCAGACCCTCGTGATGATCACGAAGGCTCCGCAACCTCATGATTGACACCAAGCCGGCGTAACCAGCTTCGAAGGAGATGGCGCAACGTGTATCGATGGATTCGCCGGGCCATGGCTATGCCTGTGCTGTGGGCTGCCGTGGCGGGATTCGGGCTTCTTGCGGTACCCGCCGCTAGCGCGGCGGTGCATCCCGCAAAGGCCGGGCCAGCCGCCCGCTTCGCCAGCGAGGCAACCGCCTACCAGAACAAAGTAATCGAGCGTGAACTATCTCGCGTTCCCGGCGGGACCCGAATCTCCGCAAGTCAAGTCGAATGGCCTGGCGGGCTCATTCTCGGAGTTCCCGCCTCCCCGCAGCAGAACGAGCTGAGGACCTGCCTCTTGGCCCTTCCATCCGATAACTTCTGCGGCTTCACTGGCACCTCCTACGACGGCGACTATATTACAGCGCCGGTTGCAACAACCACCGGCTACTGGGTGGATTGGGGAGGCTACTTTAACACGGGAATGCACTCATGGTACAACGATACATCCAACCGTGTTTGGCGTGAGCAAGAGCAGAATGCTGGAAATGAACTGTGTATCGACCCGTACGGAAACGGAAACTACCTGAACACCAACTACAACGGCGTGGACGTCAACGATTATTGGATCTGGATGTCCACAAACCCGGCTAACTGCTCCTGAAAGAGCGGGCCGCATGGCAGCGAACGGTTCGCCGTCGCCGTCGCCGTGACGGGCAATTTCTTGCAAATAGTTCTTCTTAGCAAGGAGGAATCATGCGTTTCCTGCCGCGTCCGCTGCAGGCCGGTGCTGTGGCCGCCCTCGGGCTGGCTACCATCGCACTGACCAGCGGGCTGAGCGCTGTACCTGTATCCGCGTCGCCGAGCCCACGATTTGCAGCGCTCAAGAACAGCGTGCCGGCGACCACCGACCACCGGGTCGGGTCGTACTCCAGCTCGCATATGTCGATCGAGGTTTCGCTAGCGCCCCGCCGCGTGGCCGCGCTGGCCAGCGAGCTGCGCACCGCCTACACCAAGGGCAGCCGCGGCTACCACCAGTGGCTGCGGCAAGGCCAGTTCGACGCCAGGTACGCCCCGCCGGCGGCCGAGCGCACGGCCGTCACCGGGTACCTGCGCAGCCAGGGCCTGAGCGTGGGACGGTCGGTCTCACCGTTCCTGATCAGCGCCGCCGGCTCCAGCCGGCAGATCGAAGCGGCGTTCCGTACCAGCCTGAGCAGCTACCGTGACCCGCGCGGCGCCGGGTACTTCGCCAACTCCTCGGCCGTCCAGCTGCCTGCCGCGATCTCCGGCGGCGTGCTCGGCGTGATCGGCCTGACCAACACGACCAGGGAGCACTCCGGCGCGATCCCGATCGCCGTCACGCGTCCGGCCAACTCAGTCTCTGCCCACGGTTCGGCCAGCTGCGAGACGGGATACGTGACCAGGAAGCAGCTATTCACGTCCCTGAACAAGGGCACCAGCTTCCCGAACGGGTTCGGGGGCGGTCCCGCCTGTAGCGGCATGACGCCGCAGCAGGTCAACTCCATCTACGACGCGCCGCACGTGGGCCCGCGGGGCAAGGGCGCGGGCGTCACCGCCGCGGTGTTCGAGCTGTCGGACTACCTCCCGTCGGACATCGCCACCTGGGCGCACACCTTCTACGGCTCCGGCTACACCACGCGGCTGAAGAACGTCATCGTGGACGGCGGCCCGCTGCACCCGCAGTGCCCGCCCGGTGACACATGCTCGCCCGACGCCAACGGGTACTCGGGCGACTACGAGGTGAACGGAGACATCGAGCTGATACTGACGGCCGCGCCCGACCTCAAGAAGCTCCTCGTGTACCTCGCGCCGAACGACACCACCGGCCAGACCAGCCTGGACGAGTACACCAGGATGGCCGACGACGACACCGCGGCCACGATCAGCGCGAGCTGGTCTGTGTGTGAGAACGACGTCACCGCCGCCTACGCGCAGTCGGAGAACGTCGTGTTCGAGCAGATGGCACTTCAGGGCCAGAGCATGTTCGCCGCCAACCAGGACGACGGGGCGTTCGGCTGCATCCGCTCGGACGGCACCGACATCGTCGACGTGCAGGACCCGTCGAGCCAGCCGTGGGTGACCAGCGTCGGCGCCACCTCGCTGGAGTCCGCCAACCCGGGCACCGGCTCACACCCGGCCTATCCGCAGGGCGTGGAGACGGCCTGGAACACCGACAACCTGTGCAGCGACCACGCGCCCGCGCCGTCGAACGACAACCAGGGCGGTTACTTCTGGTGCAGCGACCTGCCAGGCGGCGCGGGCGGCGGCGGCAACAGCCAGTGGTGGGGCCGCCCGTTCTACCAGTTCGGGCCCGGCGTCAGCAGCCGGTACAGCACCCGCGGCAACGGCTCGACGCAGTGCGCGCTGGCCAGCACCGGGACGCCGTGCCGGGAGACCCCGGACATCTCGGCCGACGGCGACCCGTACACAGGCTACGCCGAGTACTGCACCGGGAACTCCCACACCCCGGAAAGCTTCTGCAACTTCACCAGCAGCCAGCCAGCACCCGGCTGGTTCGAGATCGGCGGCACCAGCATGTCCACCCCGCTGTGGGCCGCGATGACCGCCGACCGGGACAGCTACACCAGATGGCGCACCGGCAACATCAACCCGCTGGTGTACACGCTGTTCAACCTCGCACCCGCCTTCTACTTCCACGACATCACCGGCATCGGGCCGGCCCAGAAGGCAGCGAGGAACAACGGCCTGTTCCCGACCACACCCGGTTATGACCTGGCCACCGGCATCGGGGCTCCCCAGATGACCGCGCTGATCACGCAATCGGGTCCCTGACCCTTAACGTCTAGTGAGGGTGAGGCGCGGGGTCCCGCGCCTCACCCTTGATGATGCGGGGCTAACTCAGTTCTGACCGATGGCCGATGTTTCGGCTCGGAAGCTTGAGTTCAGGTAGGGCCAGAGCCTGTGTATCTGCTCCTGATGCTCCACGGCCGCGTTGCAAAGATCGTGGGCGGTGTTTCCTGGCTTGCCGTTTCCTGGGCCAGTGCTCCAAAACGGGTGGGGACTGCGGATTCTGAGTGGACCTTCGATCGACCTGCGATATATATACCTGCCATGAACCCGGGCCCGGAGCGCGCCGTGGCAGTCGGCGGCTCGGTGCGCGCATCTGGCTCCGCGAAGTCTGCCTTGCCGGAAATTAGCATGCCGAGTATTGTGCTCGGCATGATGCTTGGCATAGTGATGTCATGAGTATCCCGCACTCCCTCCTGGCGCTGCTGGCCGAAAGACCCAAGTACGGGCTCCAGCTGCGGGAGGAATTCGAGGCCGGGACCGGTGAGGTGTGGCCGCTGAATGTGGGTCAGGTGTACAAGACCCTGGGCCGGCTGGAACGTGACGGGCTGGCCGAATCCGACGGTACCGGGCAAGACGGACCGCAGAAGCGGTTCCGGATCACGCCCCGTGGTGAAGAGGCGCTGGCCGCCTGGCTCCGCACGCCGCCGG
This sequence comes from Actinomycetota bacterium, assembly GCA_003168255.1. GTDB lineage: Bacteria > Actinomycetota > Actinomycetes > Streptosporangiales > Streptosporangiaceae > PALSA-505. The sequence continues at coordinate 84,425 of PMSU01000212.1, read as the reverse complement.
ACCTGACCTCCCCGCCCCGCGACGAGCTGGTGATGAAGGTGCTGGTGGCCGCGCGGGTGCCCGGTACCGACGCGCACGAGGTGATCGAGGCCCACCGCCTGTACCTGCTGGAGCTGATGCAGCAGTGGACGAGGCTGAAAGAGGGCGAGGCCCGAGATGATCTGGGCCTGGCGCTGGTGGTGGATGCCGAGTTGTTCCGGCTGGACGCGGTGATCCGGTGGCTGGATGCCGCCGATACGCGGCTCAAACGGGCCGCTGTCCAGCCTTCCCGGCCCGACCCCGTCCCCGCACTGGTTCCGCGGCTTCGCCGGCTGGGGGCACGGCGGTGAGCCGGCCGGGACCGGGTGGGGAAAGCGGGAGCGCGGCGATGAGCGTGCTGCAGCTGCGCGGCGTGTCCAAGACCTACGGTCACGAGCCGGCCGTGGTGCACGCGCTTGGCGGGGTGGACCTGTCGGTGCGGGCCGGGGAGACGGTGGCGGTGATGGGGCCCAGCGGGTCGGGCAAGCCCGTCACTGGACTGTGACTTTCATTGCTGCCGGGTGCCCCGGAACTCAGCGGGTTCGCCCTCGCGGCGCGTCTCGACGGGGGCGAACTCCGGTCGCCAGCTCCGGCCATCCACTATCCGGCCGGTCTCGTAAACCACGCCCTTCCGGTTCGTTACCTGCTCCGTTCACGAGAGTTTGCCGTCCATTCCGGCCCGGCGCCTGGGCTGAACCAGGTGCGCAGGGCCTTGTTCATCCCGTCGGCCGGGTCGGGGGTGCCGGGGTCGGCAGCCCAGGCGACGTGGCCGTCGGGCCGGATTAGCAGCGCCGCGGCCGGAGCGGGCTTGGTCAGGCAGTGTGCGGTGACGACGGTGACCAGGCCGGCCCAGTCCGAGGCCGCCTCGGCGACTGCGGAATCGGCGGTGAGGTCGAGCAGGATGCCCTGGGCCGCGTGCATGAGCTCGGCGGCCCGGGTACGGCCGTGGCGGGTTTCCAGCTGGAGATCTGGCGCGAGCTTTCCGAGCAGCGGGTGTGGCTGGGCGTTGTCGGCTGGCATCGGGTAGCGGACATCGGAGCCCTCGATCAGCTCGCCGATGTGACGCAGCAGCGCGGGCTGCCGGAGCAGTTCGCGGATGTGCTGTAGCGGCTCGGGGTGCTGGAGTACGTCGCCGAACAGTTCGCTCAGCGCTTCGGCGCCTTCCTGGCTCACCTCGCCAGGCTCGCCCGTCCCGTCCTGGCCGATGGCGGTCAGGGCCTTCTGCGCGCGGGTGTGCAGGATGCCGTGCTGTCCGGCGAGGTGCCGCTCAGCGTGGTAGGAATCCAGCAGGCCGCTCGGTGCCCGGCCCTGGACCTGTGCGGCGAGCTTCCAGCCGAGGTTGACCGCATCGAGCAGGCCGGTGTTCAGCGACACTCCGAAGACGTGCGCGGCGTCGCCGGCGAGCAGAACGCGGCCGGACTGGTAGCGGTCGGCTAGCCGGCTGTTCCCGACGAGCCGGGTCAGCCGCTGCGGATCGGTCATCGGCAGGTCGCCGCCGAGCACTCGCCGGGCGCTGGCGCGCAGTTCGTCGAGGGTCATCGGGGCGCTGAGGTCGGCGGTTGGGTCATCCTCGCTGGTGTAGACGATGTAGACGCCTGCCGGGGCGTTCTTGTTCACCCTGGCCAGCGGCGCGAGCGAGTAGGTGCCTCGCGGGGTGCGGACTTGCCCCGTGAGCTTCAGGCGGCCGATCCCCGGCACCTTCACCTCGCCGCCGCCGCGGGCGATCTTTACTGTCGGCAGGCGGACCTGCCCGATGCGGGATATCTCAGGGGAGGTGATGCCAGGGAAGCTGATCCCGGCCTGCTTGCGTACCAGGCTGTGCGCGCCGTCGCAGCCCACGAGATAGCGTGCGCGCAGCTGGTAGGCGCCGCCGGGACCGCGGGCATCGAGCGTGACGGCGTCCCCGTCCTGGTCCTGGGACAGGGCGATCAGTTCGTGTCCGCGCCGGACGGTCCCGCCGAGCTCGGTGAGCCGCGCCTCCAGCATCATCTCCAGCTGGCGTTGCGGCACCGCCAGGATGTGCAGCGGGCTGGTCCCGAGCCTGGAGAAGTCCAGCTGCAGCGGACCGAACGAGCAGCGCGGTGTCGGACCGGCCCAGGTGGCCTCCTGGCGGAGCCGATCGAGCAGGCCACGGTAGTCCAGCATCGGCACGATCTGCCCCACCAGGCCGTTGCCCTTGGGGATTTCACTGATCCCGGGCAGCCGTTCCAGCACGACCGGGTCTGCGCCGCACAGCCGGAGTTCGATGGCCAGCATCAGTCCGACCGGGCCGGCGCCGGCGATCACTATGTCGGCATCGCCGGTGCGGGCTGGCGGGTGCGCGGACATGGAAGTCATGCCAGCAACACTACACAACCTTGCCTGAAAGGCAAGATTGCCTGAAAGGCAAGATAACGCTACGCTGTGTGTCGTGACCCACGGCAGCCCGCCAGATCCAGATGGCGGCCCGCTCCCCGGCAGACGGGAACGCAAGAAGCTCGCGACCCGTCACGCGCTCAGCGCGGCGGCGCTCCAGCTGGCCACCGAACGCGGGCTGGAGAACGTCACCATCGAGGACATCACCGCCCGGGCAGATGTGGCCCTGCGGACGTTCAGGAACTATTTCGCCAGCAAGGACGAGGCGATCTGCGCGATCGCGGCGGACCGGGCCCGGCAGATCGGGACGGCGCTGCTCGAGCGGCCGGCCAGCGAGCCGCTGCCAGAGGCGCTGCTCAACGCGGTGCTGCAGCACTACCAGGGCACCGGTCAGCCGTTCGGCCAAGAGTCGATGGCCGCGATCCGGCTGATCGCAGGCTCGCCCGCGATCCGGGGCGAGTACCTGAAGATCAACGCCGAGATGCAGGACGCGCTCGCCGCGGCGATCGGCGAGCGCACCGGCACCGATCCCGGAACCGATATGTACCCGCAGATTCTCGCGGGCGCGGTTATCGCGGCGACACAGGTCGCCATCCGGCGCTGGTTCCGCGCTGACCCGCCGGAGCCCTTGCTGCCCATAATCGAGCTCGCGCTGCACCAGCTCACCAGCGCCAGCGCAGAATAATCATTCGGTGACAGCGCGGGTAACTGGCAGCGGAGACGACCGTGCGTTAGGCGGCTTCGTGTTCGCGGTCACGGATGGCGAGCCGTCCCCGCAGCCGCCGCCTGGCGCCTGGCGGGCGTGGACTGTCTGGCCCCGACAACCCGGCGGTGCGACATTCGCCGATCCTCCGTATGCCCGGCCAGTATCACGCTCGCCGCAGCCCCCTCTTCAGGTGGTACGGCCATCGGATCCGGCGGGGCACGGATCGCAGGCCCTTGCGTGCCTGAGCCCTCCCGGCCCGGTCCCCGAGTTCCCGATAGTTCACCAGAGCGTGGTCGAACGCGTCGATGGCTCTGATGTACTGCTGCTTCCACGGGTACCGCTTGTACGGCCCTGTGCCGAGCTTCACCAGCACTGTGCCGAACTCCATCAGCGCCTGTGCCTCGCGGTGGCGGTCGCCGAGCATGCGCCACAGGCCCGCCGCCCGGGTGAAGGAGTCGTCGCCCTTGGAAAAGGACAACGTCTTGCCCAGGTTGAACAGCGCTTGTGCCTCGCGGTGCCGGTCGCCGAGTTCGTGCCACAGACCCGCCGCGCGTGCGAAGAGTACCGCGCCTTCTTGGCACCAGATCGGCGAGGCGAGACAGGCCTCGCCGATCCTCTCCCAAGTCTCGGCCTCGTGTGCCTGCTCGCCGGTCCGGGCGTAGTCGGCAGCAGCGTGCTCCAAGGGCTCGACGTTCTCCGCGGCCCACAGTGCCCAGGCCATGCCTTTCGGCTGGTCCGGCAGCATGAGCGCGACGGCCTGTTCGTAGCTGTCCACGGCCTCTTGGAATCGGTGCAACCCGGCCAGGGCGTCCCCAGCCCCGTACCCGGCTCGGTATTCCAGCGAACGCTCCTCAGTCCCGCGCGCACAATCCAGCGCCCGACGGTAGGCGTCCAGTGCCTGTTCGAACTCCTCTTGGCGGATCAGGACCGCACCCAGGGCGATCAGCGCGTAGGCCTCGTCTCGACGGTCGCCTAACTCGTGCCAGAGATCCGCTGCCCCCAGGTAAGCTTTGGCAGCCTTCTGCCTGTATAGCGCCGCGCCGAGATAGGTCGAGGCCTCCGTAGCCGCGCCGAGATGGTAAAAGGCCTGCGCTTCGCGGGGCCGGTCGCCGAGCTTGTGCCAGAGATCCACCGCCTTGGTAAAGACCTCGATATTCGCAGTTTTTTGCGTGTCTCTACCAAGCTCCGCCATTTTGTCATCGAGCTTGCGCCGTGCCTCCTCGTCCCTTGGCCGGCCCGCGAACTGGCTCTTTTCTAGCTGGTCTATCGAGAAATAAACATCACTGGGAAGCGGGCCGGGGCTCTGGTGGTGACTGCCATAGCCCCCATGGCCACCGCCGCTGTGATGCCCGCCGCTGTGATGCCCGCCGCTGTGATGCCCGCCGCTGTGGCTACCCCCGTGGCTGCCTCCACCTCCGTGCATCGATCCCTCTCTGCTTCGACCCGCCGCCAAAGCTGGTTCGCCGTGTCTTACCCGGCTGGGAGTTGCCTGAACCCGCAGTCGACGTGCTGCCGCTGCTCCGTCTCAACCGCTGGGGGGAGCGCCGGATGACTGACCAGCCAACCTGAAGACGAGCCAGGGGTGGCTCGCCGGCACCTCACCTGGCCCCTGCCGACGCCGCACGTACGTCAAGCACACCTAAGGGGCGCCGGAGGTGTCGGTGAGCGTGAGAAACAGCAGCCCGTGGACCTTGTGCTTCCCGCTGTAGTTGCGCCGGTTCTGCGGGCCGGCGCGGCGGCGGGTCCGCACCAAGGTGCCGTCCAGGAGAACCGCGTCGCCGCCCGCAGCGGAGATGGTGTTCAGGGCGCGCTGCAGCCGCGGCGCCCTGCGGGCGAGCAAGGCGATGACCTCCAGCACCCAGCGGCGGAACCGTCGGAGCAGACACGCCGTTGCCCCCGGCGGCCAGACCTAACAGCGGGATAACGGCCTTCGTTATGGCCGGGGCCGTAGAACACCCCTCATGGAAGTAACCATTGAAGTCAGTGGCCTGCGCAAACGGTTCGGCGCCACGCTGGCTCTGGACGGGATGTCGTTCACCGTCACGCCGGGGCACGTGACCGGTTTCATCGGCCCGAACGGCGCAGGCAAGTCCACGCTGCTGACCATCGCCGGGAGCCTGGAGGAACCCACCAGCGGGGAAGTACTGGTCTGCGGCATGGCTCTGGGGGGATGCCGCGGAGCCGGCGTGCCCGGCTGCGGCGGCGGGTGATCGGGTATGTGTTCCAGGATTTCAATCTGCTGCCCGGGCTGACCGCCGCCGAGAACGCCGCCTTGCCGCTGGAACTGGACGGCGTCGCGGTGCCGAAGGCGCGCGGCCGGGCTGGCCGCGCTGGAAGCGCTCGGCGTGGCTGACCGGGCGTCCTGGTTTCCTGATCAGCTGTCCGGCGGCGAGCGGCAGCGGGTCGCCATCGCCCGCGCGGTGGTGGGGGACCGTCGCCTGCTGCTGGCCGACGAGCCGTCCGGCGCCCTGGACTCGGTGAACGCGGATGAGGTGATGCGGCTACTGCACGAGGCGTGCACGCGGGGCGTGGCAGCGGTGGTGGTGACCCACGACGCGCGGCTGGCCGCCTGGGCCGACCGCGTGGTAGTCCTGCGCGACGGGCGGGTGTCCGGCCAGACCACCCGGCCGCCCGGGCCCGAATCTCTCCTCACGCCTGGGGAGATCCGGTGAGCATCGCGCTGCGCGACCCCCCCGACCTGGCCGCAGACGCGGGCGGCATCGTCGCCCGCCGGGCGGTGGTCCGCTGGGCGGTGCGGATGCTCCGTCGCGAATGGCGCCAGCAGTTGCTCGTACTCGGCCTGCTCACCGTGGCGGTCGCGGCGACGATCTGGGGTGCCAGCGTGGTCACGAACGCGCAGCTCTTGAACCCGAGCTACGCGACGCTCGGCACCGCTGCCGAACACGGTGATCACCGAGTACGCGGTGAGCAAGTACCAGCTACAGACTCAGCTGGCCGGGTGGCTGATCCAGGCACCCGCCCCGCTCACCGCCGCGCAGATCAACGCCGCGCGGCAATTCGCCCTCACCTTCGGGGCGACGGCCGAGACCGAGTCGGGCTCGCTCGGCCCCGGCGAGATCGCCAACGGCGCCACCGCGCTCGGCATCGTGATCGCGCTCGGCGTGCTGGCCATGTCGGTCGGCCTGATCCGCAGCGAGACCTCGCAGGACCTGCGCACGCTCACCGCGACCGGCGCCAGCAGCACGACCCGGCGGATGATCACCGCCGCGACCGCCGCAGCACTCGGCCTGCTCGGTGCCATCCTTGGCATGGCCGGCGCGGTGATCGCCGGGCTGGCCTGGGCCCGCAGCAGCCTGTCCGTCATGTTCGGTGACGTGCCGCTGACCGACGTGCTTATCCTGCTGCTTGGGCTGCCGCTGATCACCGCCGTCGCCGGATGGCTGCTGGCCGGCCGCGAGCCCAAAGTCATCGCGAGGCAGCCGCTGGACTGACGCGGGTCTTGCTAGCTGGCCATGAGCGTGCGGGGGAGTGTTTGCAGCTGGTGCGGGTGCCGCGACCCGGCAACGGGCGGGCGACTGGGAAGCCGCTTTCCGCTGCCTGTCCGATGAGGCCGGACTCCGGCCGGTCCGGCGCCACCCGTCCACGCCAGCCAGAACGCCTGGCTGGCACCGCAACCGCACGCGGTGCCTGTCCCGGGGCGGAATCTCCTCGCCCCTTCCGCCCCGGGGCAGGCCGTGACTCAGCTGGGCTGGGGCACGATCCGGATGTACGGCTTGGGCTGCTCCCATTCCCCGAAGAGCTCCTTGGCCTGGTCGTTGGAGACTGAGCCGGCGATGATGACGTTCTCGCCCGGCTTCCAGTTGACCGGCGTGGCTACCTTGTGCTTGGCCGTCAGCTGCAGCGAGTCGATCACCCGCAGCACCTCGTCGAAGTTGCGCCCGGTCGTCATCGGGTAGATCAGAACCAGTTTGATCTTCTTGTCCGGCCCGATGACGAACACATTCCGCACGGTCTGGTTGTCGGCCGGCGTGCGCGCCTTGGGGTCGCCCGAGACGTCGGCCGGCAGCATCCCGTACAGCTTGGCCACCTTGAAGTCGTTGTCGCCGATGAGGGGATAGTTGGGCGCCGTGCCCTGGGTCTCGGCGATGTCGGCGGCCCACCGCTCGTGGTCTCCGGTGGAGTCGACCGACAGGCCGATGATCTTCACGTTGCGCTGGTCGAACTCCGGCTTGATCTTGGCCATGTAGCCGAGCTCGGTGGTGCAGATCGGGGTGAAGTCCTTGGGGTGCGAGAACAGGACCCCCCAGGAGTCTCCGAGCCAGTCGTAGAAGTGGATTGGCCCTTCGCTCGTCTCCGCCTCGAAGTCCGGAGCCGTATCGCCGATGGTCAGTGGCATGAGCTTCTTTCTCCCCTTAGTAACCGCGGTATCCGTGCTCAGCACGGATCCTGAAGGTGCCGAAAACCTGTATCACCTGGGCAGATGCTCTGCAGAGCGCGGTCCCGCGTCCAGTGCCAAGCGGGCCGGTCTTGGCCCGTCCGGACGTGCGATGGTCTTCGGCTTGTGGGCTTGAAACTGATCTTCCTGACCGTATCCAGTGGCATGTCGCTGCTCAAGTTGTCGCGCCGGGAGGATTGGTGGAAGGACGCCGAGACCCTGATGCTACGCCATCAGCTCGCTATCGCCCTGCGCGAGCGGCCCCGCGCCCCTGAGCCTGACATGGCCGGACCGGGCGTGGCTGGCTCTGCTTGCCGGGACGCTGCCCATCGACCGCAGTGCCTCCACGGGGACGTTAGATGGGCGACTCGCCCGGGTCGGCGTACTGTGGGTATTTGACCAGATCGAGCAGTGTGAGGGCATCTGGGAGGCGGTGCAGGTCATCAGGGTGGCCATGACGGCCAGCAGGCGGCAGGGCAGACAAGATCACCGACCTTTCCCGGCGACAGGAAGGCGTCTACGTGCTTGATGCACTTCGCCACCGGGACTTCAGGCTGCTCTGGTCAGCCAGGTTGACGAGTTTCCTGGGGAACTGGCTGCTGGTGGTCGCCGCGCCAGCCTATGTCTTCCAACTGAGCCATTCCCTCGTGGCGGTGGGATTGATGACCACCGCGGAATACCTGCCGTCCTTGATTCTTGGGCCGAGTGCCGGGGTGCTCTCCGACCGCTGGAATCGGCGGAAGCTGATGGTATCGATGGACCTGCTGCGGGTGGGTGCCGTCTCGCTGTTCTTCCTGGTACATTCCGCGAACACCGTCTGGATCATGTATGCGGTGGTTGTTGTGGAGAGCGCCGCTGGAGTGTTGTTCCGCCCCGCGTCGCAGGCGCTGACCCCGATGGTGGTGGGGACGGGTAAAGCGCTCACCGGAGCCGCGTCGCTCAATTCGCTTACCGACGCGATCGTCCGGCTGGCGGGCCCGCCGCTCGGGGCGGCGCTTGCGCTAGTGGGTGGGTTCCACCTGCTCGCCGGCCTCGACATGGCCAGCTACGTGGCCTCCGCCGCTCTCCTATTCATGGTCCGCGGGATATACGCCAGGCCGCATCACGAGAACCTGACCTTGCGCCGGGCCGGGATCATGCTCGCCGACGGAGCCAGGGCAATCCGTCGGGCACCCATGGCCCGCACGTTGCTCCCGGTCTCGGTCATGTTCCTGACGGCCAACGCATCTCTCGGCGCTCTGCTGACACCGTTCGGTATGACGCATTGGGGCGGCCAGCGCCAGGTGGGCCTGACCATCTCCGCCCTCGGCGCTGGCTTCCTCCTCGGGGCGCCAATGATCCGGGCGTTCGCCGACCGGATCCAGCCCAGGCTCATCCTAAGTGGTGCACTGCTCGGCACGGCGATCGTCTTCTTCGTTCTCTTCCATTCGAATACGCTCCTGGAGGCGATGGCCGCGGCCGTGATGATCGGCCTGTTCGGCGCGCAGATACTGACAGTCCCGCAAGTCATCCTGCAAAGAGTGACCTCGAACGAGGTCTTGGGCCGGGTGAGCGCGGTATTTTTCACGGGGGAGGCGCTGGCGATGCTCGTCGGGTCCCTCGAAGGTCCCTTCGTCGCTCAGTACGCTGGATACGCATGGACAACCGCCATCGCCTGCTCGGTTACGCTGGCCGCCGGGCTGCTAGGCGCCCTCGTGATCCCGCAGGTAGCCCTTGAGGCTCCTGCCCAGACCAGAGATGGGCTGACTTCCTTTGCGCCGAGGAGTTTAAACAGCACCGTCGAGGAGCGTCGGAAGCGTGCGCGACTTTGATGCCATCGTGATCGGGGCCGGCGCGGGCGGCCTGCTCACCGCGACATCGACGGCTTCAAGGTCAACAACGGCGCGATCGTGATCGAGGTCGAAGGCATCACGCAGCAGACGTTCGAGGAGGTCGGCGCCGAGTTCGATGTGCGCCGTCCGGCGCCGCCGATCCTGTACCGGGTCGGCGGCAAGGACGTGGACGTGACCGGCGGCGGGTGGGGATTCCTGCTGTCGATGCTGACCCGCCAGGGCGCCAAGCTGGCAGGGGCCTCTCGGCGGCGGCCACCGAAGACGGCCTGCCGCAGGAGCAGCTATCGACATCGGACTGGATGGCGAAGTACACCAGAAACGAGTCTGTCCATGGCATCTTCCGCAACATGTGCGGATCGGTCTCCGCTCACATCACATTGACCCGCCAGCTGGCAAAACTTATTCTATATTCAATTATGGTTGACGTTCCGGCAGCGCGATTATCGCCGCCGAGGCGGCGGCCTGGCCGGAGCGCACCCGGCCGACCTCGGCGCGCATCCGATCAGAGCGCTGGTCGACCGCACCTGCATCGACCCCGACGCCGTTGAGGACGTCGTCTACGGTGTCTCGACACCATCGGCGCGCAGGCGGGTGACATCGCCCGCACCGCGGCGCTCGTGGCCGGCCTGCCGGAGCACGTGCCGCTGCATGAGCTCGAGTGCACCGGCGGCCGCTACGGCCTGCAGACCATGTACGAGGACGGCGGCCAGGCCAACGTCACGATCATCGAGCGTCTCTGAGCGCCCCGGGCTTCCTCAGAGGATGAGGTCTTCCCGGCCGTCGGCCCTGAGCATGTCGATGTACTGCGGGAACAGCGTTTTGCCGAGCGGCGAGAGGGCGAGCAGCTTCGCCACGTTCCCCTCGACCTTCACCTTGCCGCGGGCCATGGCGAAGGGCAGGTTGACCTTCCCCTGCCAGTAGCCGTTCGACGTCTCCGTCGACATGAGCAGCGCAGCCTGCGGCTCGGGCCCGCCGGTACCCTGGTGGACCTTGCGGTTAGGCATGTCGATGATCAGTGAGGAGGCCGGCTCGGTGCATTTGACCTGGAAGACCAGGCCGGTCGCGGCCATCTTGTCGCCGAGCTCGGGGTCGGCGAACCCCTTCTCGAAGATGCCTCCGACGTACTTGTAGAGTTCGTCCTCGCTGGCGTAACCGGGCATAGCCGTTATCTCCCTTCTGCTGGGCTGTCGTACCGGGTCAGGTGGAACGCCGGAGCTCGGGAAAGGGGTGTCCCTGTCCGGCTGCGGCTCGCGGGGGAGTCCGAGGACTCGTTCGCTGAGGATCGTGCGCTGGATGTTGTCGGTGCCGAGCGCCAGCCCGGCGAGAGCCGTCGAGAGGTATTGCGAGGGCAGGTTGGCCCGGCCGATCTCCTCCAGCACCACCGCGTGGCGCGGATGGCGGCACGGTCCGCGGACTTTTCCAGCGGCCGCCGCACCGTCGAGCGGAGCTCGTCGCGCTCTTCGGTGTAGATCGTCACGCTGGCGAGCCTCCGGATCAGCCGCGGCGGGCGCAAGCGGCAGGGAACCGTCTCATCACCAGGATCACAGTTTTTTATCCTAGAGTCAATTATGATGGGACCGGTCCGGCGGCCCGCTGGACCGGACTGACTCCCCGGTGTGGAGGCCAGAGCCGATGTATCGCGCAGGTACGCCGCGCAGGCGCCAGGAACTATTGCTGCGGTGCTGGCCGACACGGGCGAGACATTCAGCGGCCCTGCGGTCTGGCCAGTACATCACCGCCGTCAACCACCATCTGGCCCCGGACGAGGTGGCCTACATCGTCAACGACTCCGGCGCGTTGGCAGAGCCGTTCGCTGACCAGCCGCACGCCATGCCGATGCTGTACTCAGACGGGCAAGCTCGTCAGGGCCGAGCTCAAGAAGAAGTACGTGACCGCAGGCTGACCAGGCTCGCGGTTCAGATCTGGGGAGGGGGGACCAGGCCTGACAGCACGGCACCGCTGATGCCGCCGTCTGCGATGATCGTGGCGCCGTTGATCCAGCGCGACTCCCGCGAGGCCAGGAATACCACGACCGGCGCGATCTCGGCCGGTATCGCATGCCTGCCGAGGAACGCCTTGACGCCGTCCAGGGTTTCCTTGCCCATGGACGCCTCGAAGTCGGCGAGGATCGGAGTCTCGACCGGGCCCGGCAGGACGGCGTTGATTCGCAGCTCACCCATCTCCCGTACCGCGCCGCCCATGGCCATCGTGTAGACGGTCACTGCCTCCTTAGCGAAGTTGTAGGCATTGCCCTGCTGCGGATGGTCACGGAACCACTGCAGGCCCTCGTCGAATGTCTCGGTCGCGATGAGTTCCCTGAGCGCGTCGAGTCGCAGGGCCCACTGGAAACCCGCGGTCGAAGAGACATTGACGATGGAACCGCCCTGGTTGAGGCGCTCGAACAGCGACTCGGTCAGGTGGCGCAGCCCGAGGAAGTTGACCCGGAATACCATCTCGGCCGGTGCGGTGCCCGGAATGCCTGCGACATTGGCCAGCACATCGAACGTGCCATCGAGCCGGGCCAGCGCGGAGTCGATGCTCGCCGGGTCGGCTAGGTCGATCTCGACGTGCTCTGCGACGTCAGCGGTGGGTTTGTTGCGGTCCAGGCTGATCACGATGGCGCCGCGGTCGGTGAGCTGGCGCGCGGCGCTGTCACCGATACCGGAGGCGGCACCGGTCACCAGGCAGCGCAGGCCTTGCACGTTCATGGCGGATCCTCTCGACGGGACAGATGACCCGCCCCACTCTGACTGGATTTAAAATAGATTAAACTATCAGCGTGAACCCGGTCGAGAGCGCGGGCGCATGATGGTCGAGTACAGCAACATCGCGGAACTGGATCTGGCGCCCCACACCCGGTCCGGCGACACCGTGCTGTGGGGCCAGGCGTGCGCCGAGCCTGTCTCGCTCACCAAGGCACTGGTGCAGCAGCGGGCGGGTCTGCGACGGGTCCGTTGCTTCCTCGGCATTCCGTCATGCTGGCGCTGCCGTCGGCGGGTCGCGCCGGCCGGTCAGCCTCGGGCTGTGCACCGACTACGTTGCCGCCGTGATCGACCGGGCCAGGTTCGTCTTCGCTGAGGTCAGCGATCAGGTGCCGGAGATCGGCGGCTGCTGCACGCTGTCCCGCGACGAGATAGACGTCATCGTGCACACCTCCCGGCCGCCGCCCGAGCACCCCGCGGCTGCGCCGAAGGACGTCGAGACCGCGATACCGGCCAGGAGCGATCACGTTGGACCCGATGCCGTGCCGCCCGTGCTCGCGCGCGATCGTCCGGGCCAGCGCGATCAGGTCGACCTTCGTGGCACCGTAGATACCCTGGCGAATCGCGCCGAAGGCGGCATCGCTGGAGATTCCGCGGCCGATGTTCGAGGCACCTCCGGTGACGATGACACGCGCGCGCCGGTGCCCAAGGCCATCTGATCCGCCCCCTGCTTGACAGCCGCTGACGAGGCATGGTCTGCTGCTAATAGTCTAACCAATCTTAAAAAGCTTGACTGCAGGCGTCCGGAATCCCCGACTCCCCGGAGCGTCGATGAGTGGTACCTGCGGCACCTGCGAGAGGGGCGGCGATGGCACATGCGAAGCCCGGCTACGACCCGATCTCGCTGGCGCCGCTGAAGTTCTGGAGCAAGAGCCCACGGCAGCGTGAGGCCAGCTTCCAGGTGCTCCGCGACGAGCGGCCGGTCAGCTGGCACCCGCCGGCTGAGGGCTCGATGCTGCCTCCGCCGGCGGGCGGCGGCTTCTGGGCCGTGACCCGACACGCCGACATTGTCTCGGTGAGCAAGAACCCGGTCGATTTCTGCTCCGGCCAGGGCGTCATGTTCGAGGATGTCCCCGACGATATCCTGGAGGCGGCGTCCTCGTTCCTGGCCATGGACGCGCCGCGGCATACCCAGTTGCGCAAGCTGATCAGCTCGGCGTTCACTCCCCGGCGGGTCGCCAAGATCGACGAGCAGATCCGCGGCCAGGCTCAGCGGGTGGTCGACCAGCTGATCGACACCGGTGACTGCGACTTCGTCGCCCAGGTATCGCGCAAGCTGCCGATGTGGACGATCTACGAGATGGTCGGCCTGCCCGACGACCTGCGGGAGGCGGCTGCCGAGGGCGCCGATGGCATGGTGTCCTGGGCGGATGAGGACGTCCGGGCCGGCCGGGAGCCCGCCGAACTGCTGAACGAATCGCTGATCACGCTCATCAAGGTGGGCCTCGATCTCGCGGAGTCGCGGCGGGCGGCACCCGGGGACGACCTGATGACCAGCCTGGTGCAGGCGGAGGTCGACGGCCAGCGGCTCACCGACGAGGAGATCGCCGCGTTTTTCGTGCTGCTCTCGGTGGCCGGCAACGACACCACCCGCAACTCGATCTCGACCGGGATGAAGGCCTTCAACGACTTCCCCGACCAGCGCAAGATCCTCCAGGCCGACTTTGCCGCCACAGCAGGCACCGCAGTGGAAGAGATCGTCCGCTGGGCGACCCCGGTGATGACATTCCGCCGCACCGCCACCAGGGACCTGGAGCTGCACGGACAGCAGATCTCCGCGGGCGACTGGGTAGTCATGTTCTACCCCTCGGGTAACCATGATGACCGCGTGTTCACCGACCCCGGCACCTTCGACGTCCGGCGCAGCCCCAACCCGCACGTCGGCTTCGGCGGCGGGGGCGCGCACTTCTGCCTGGGCAGCATGCTGGCCCGCACCCAGCTGAAGGCTATCTTTGACCAGCTCATGCACCGCGTCCCTGATCTCGAGACGGGAGAGCCCATCCGGCTGGCCGGGAATTTCATCGACGCGATCAAGAGCATGCCCTGCAGTCTCAACAGATGAGCGCAGCACCTGTTGGGGGGCTGAGGCCCTGCGTCTCCTGTTTCCCACCTTCACCGCATGTGAGCTGATTGCCTAGCTGCCGGTTCCTGTCATCGCGGCCGTCGAAGACTATGCGATGGCGGGCGGGTTCGAGCTCATCCCCGGCGGTGGCGGCTCGCAGCGGCTGCCGCGCATCGGCGCCTCCCGCAGGGCTCAGGGATGGCCAGGCCGAAGATGCCGAGCTGCTTCATCTGCTCGATCAGCTTGTCCGGGTATTCGTTGGCATGCTCCAGCTCCCGCGGAAAGGATGGCCACACGGGTTCCCTCGCTCTGCCTGCTCCACAGGGCGCCGTGGGTGGTGTATGACCCCGGGGAAGATTCTTACCGATCTGGTGGTGGGGCTGATGCTAGGCGGTTGCCTGGCCGGTACCGCAGTGCTGCGCACCCCAGCCAGAGCTGGCCGGGCCGGTGGCTATTTCAGCACGCCAAGCGCGATGCCCGGGGCGCTGGTGGAACCGGTGTTCATCACTGCCTCCTTCGAAGACTTGATCGCGCCAGCATGTGATTGTGACCAGGCTGGCCCGCGCTATCGAACAGCTCTTCACCACGTCGTACGCGCTCTGATTCGACCGTGGTCCGTCCAGCGTTACATGTTCACGAACACGGAGGCAGCCCCTGTTTGTGAGTTCTTGTCGGGTGCGCCGATGACCGCGGTCGTCCCGGACAGCGCCACTGAAGAGCCGAAATAGCTGGTTCTGGTGTCCTTGGCGGCGGCCAGCTCAGCCTGCTGCGACCAGGCACCGCTGGAGCGCGTGAACATATACGCCGTCCCGGTGCCGAAGAACCTGCCGTCAGCGCCCACCACTGCGGTCGAGCCGGAGATCGCCACCGAGACGCCGAAGTCGTCGCCGGAGGAGGTGTCTGTGGCGGTCAGCTCGGCCTGTATGGACCAGCCTGGGCTGGCGGGCGTGAATACATACGCTGCCCCCGCCCCCGAGTTCTTGCCGGGTGCGCCTGCCACCACGATCCGCCCGGATACCCCCACCGAGGAGCCGAACTCGTCCAAGGCGATGCCGTCGGGGGCGCTCAGCTCGGACTCGGGGGTCCATTCCCTAGCGAAGCGCGAGAACACATATGCCGCCCCCGTGCCCGAGTTCCGGCCGTCCGCGCCCACCACCGCGATCGAGCCGGAGATCGCCACTGAGACGCCGAAGTTGTCGCCAGAAGAGCCGTCGATCGCGGTCAGCTCAGCCTGCTGCGACCAGGTTGTACCGGAGCGCACGAACACGTATGCCGCCCCACTGGAGGAGCTTTTGCCCCACGCGCCCACCAATGCGGTCGAGCCGGAGATCGCCACCGAGACGCCGAACTCGTCGCCGGAGGATCCGTCGGGGGCGGTCAGTTCAGCCTGCAGCGGCCACGCCGTACCGGAGCGCACGAACACGTACGTCACTCCTGTGAACAAGTTCGTGCCCAGCGCGCCTACCACAACGGTTGAGCTGGAGACCGCCACCGAGGCGCCGAACTCGTCACCGGGCATGCCGTCGGGGGTAGTCAGTTCAGCCTGCTGCGACCAGGCACCGCCGGAGCGTACGAACACATAGGCCGAGTTCTTGCCCGGCGCGCCCACCACCGCGGTCGAGCCCGAGACCGCCACTGAATCCCCGGCCTCGTCACCGGAGACGCCGTCGGCCGCGGTCAGCTCAGCCTGCTGCGACGGGAGCCCGAACGCGTACGCCGACCCGGCGTAGGAGTTTTCGGCGTACGCGCCCGCTACCACTCTCGGTCCGGAGACCGCCACCGAGGCGCCGAAGTCGTCACCGGAGACGCCGTCGGCAGCGGTCAGCTCAGCCTGCTGGAACCAGGCCGTGCCCGAGCGCGCGAACACATACACTGTCCCGGTCCCCGAGTCCTTAAAGTTCGCGCCCACTGCCGCGGTCGAACCCGAGACTGCCACCGATTCGCCGAACTGATCGAACTCGGCGCCGTCGTCGGCGGTCAGCTCAGCCTGCTGCGACCAGGCTGTACCGGAGCGCACGAACGCATAGGCTGCCCCGGCGTCAGTGTTCTTGCCGCTCGCGCCGACCACTGCGGTCGACCCCGAGATCGCCACCCCGCTGCCGAAGACGTCACCGGCGGAGCCGTCGGCGGCGGTCAGTTCGGCCTGCTGCGACCAGGCACCGCCGGAACGGGCGAATACATACGCCGCCCCCGTTGCCGAGGTGTTGAGGGGGGCGCCAATCACTGCCGTGGATCCGGAGATCGCCACCGACGAGCCGAAGTTCCCGCCGGGGGAGCTGTCGGCGGCGGTCAGTTCGGCCTGCTGCGACCAAGCGCCGCCGGAACGGGCGAACACGTACGCCGCATCCTTGGCGGACGCTCCCGCCACCACAGTGGATCCGGAGATCGCCACCGACCGGCCGAAGCTGTTATCTGTGCCGCCGTCGTCGGCGGTCAGCTCGGCCTGCTGCGACCAGGCCGTACCGGAGCGGACGAATACGTACAGCGCCCCGGCGCCTTCGTTCTTGCCCCACGCGCCCACCACCACGGTCGAGCCGGAGATCGCCACCGACCAGCCGAAGCTGTCATTCTCGGCGCCGTCGTCGGCGGTCAGCTCAGCCTGCTGCGACCAGGCATCGCCGGAATGGACGAACACATACACCGCCCCGGGGGCCACATTGCTATCGGGGGCGCCAATCACTGCCGTGGATCCGGAGATCGCCACCGAGGAGCCGAAGGCCCCCGCGGCACCGCCGGCTGGGGTCAGGTTCCGCTGGTGAAAGACATTGCTGTGAGCCGTTTCCCGGCGACTGAGCATCTTGCTCACCGCCGCCTGCAATCCAGCGGGAGCCTGGGCAAGGGTCAATCCAGAGCCAGGCACCGGGTGCACGCCGGGCCTCGGGTGACCCTGCGCTGCGATCGCGGGAGGCGCCCCCACCACCGCTATCGCCATCCCCAGCCCAGCGGCCAGGCTGAGCATTCTGCGTACACTCTGCGCGGTGCGGCACCGCAGCCGCCACCGTCTCACCGCAGGCCCTCTGCGACGGTGATCACCGTGTTGGCGGAGTTGTTGCCAGGGTGGGGGTCGCGGTAGCGGCGCGCTGCACTGGCTTTGCCGTGCACGCTGGCAGGGCCGGTGCTGCTCGCGCTTATGGCCACAGTGAAGGTGGCGATGATGCCGGTGGCCAGCGTGTGCCGCGTCCAGGTGTAGGTGGCGCCGTTCTGGCGGCAGCGGGGTTGGCAGGATATCTCAGACAGGCTGGGCGGCAGGGTGATCGCCGCGGTTACCCCGGTCGCGGTGTCCGGGCCGTTGTCGGTAACTGTCAGGTGGCACCGGTTGGCGCCGCCCACGTGCATGTGGGCGGGGCAGGCGAGACTGACAGCGATGTCGGCCACGGGCCTGGGGTAGGACAACACCACTTCCCCGTTACCGCTGTTGACGGTTCCGTCGTTGCCGGTGTCGCTCAGCTTGGCGTTGCTGGCCCCCGGCCCGCCGGTGTAGGAGGATCCACCTCCTCCGCCGCCGGATCCGGCGACGACAAACCCATCGCTGATGCTTTCTAGCGCCCCTCCACCGCCGGATCCGCCGCCGAAGTACCCTCCGCCGCCCCCGCCGCCATTGGCGAAGCCGTTGTCGCTGCCGCCCGTCCGGCCCGACCCCCCGGTTCCACCCCCGGTGGCGACACCTGTGCCGCACGCATTGGACCCGGTTGGTGCTCCAGCAGTACCGCCGCTTCCAGCCGCGGACGTGCTGCCCGGCATTCCGCCGCCACCGCCTCCCAAGGTCAGCTCGCCGTCATTGACCGTGGTCCCCTCCCCGCCGGGGTTATCGGCATTACCGCCAATCCCGCCTGACACGTTAAGGGTGCCGCCTGAGCACAGATCGCTGAGAACGGACTGCCCGGCGCCGCCGCCGCCCCCGGCGACCAGTAGCGGGGTGCTGGCCGAAGTGATATCGGCGGCTCCGCCGCCACCACCGCTATGGGTGCCGCTGCCGCCACCGTTGACCCCACCCACGCCGCCCGCGAGTTCGCTTTGCCCGGCGCCGCCGACATCAATTCCCAGGACTTCCCCGGGGGTGACCGACAGCGCCGCATTTATCTGCGCGCCGTCCCCGCCCAGCACACCGGACTTGTTGTCGCCACCCAGCCCGCCGTACAAGGTCACCGACAGCGAGTTCAGCCCGGCCGGGACGGTGAACGACTGGCCCGTGCCGACGGTGGCGTATGTGACTGTGCACGTCGTGCGCGAACACGACGGAACCGGGTTAGCTGCCGCCTGTGCGCGCGCGGCGGTGGCCGGGAGCGCCAGGAATCCGGTAACAGCCAGGGCAGGGGTGGTAACCGCTACCACGCCGCGGAAAGACAGGACGAACATGAATCCTCCCAAAGGAGCGGCAGAACTTGGCCGCTGCTGAGGCAAGGCGCCTGGGGCGGCTGCACGCTTACCCCGCACTGTGACGCGGCCGGAGCGCAGCGGCGATAGACCCAGGTACGGCGTCTGCTAGACCTAGGTCCAGCCCGTCGGTCACTATCGGATAGGAGTATTGGGGGAGGATCGTGATGTACCGGCGGTCGTGGTCACCAGGGTTGCGCTCCCTGCCGGTCGCCTTGGCGCAGCTGGCCACGGCGGCTGTGGCCATGGCCGCCATCGAGATCGTGTTGTTCACCAGGGAGGGCGTTGCTCCGCTCGCGCCGATCGTGGCGTTTCCCTTCGTCGGGTTGCTGTACCTGGCGGCGGGTGCGGTGACTTGGCTGCGGCGGCCCGGCAACCGGACCGGCGCCCTGCTGTGCTGGTGCGCGCTGGCAGTGCTGGCCGCGGCGGCCGGGAACGCCACGATTCCAGCGCTGGACGGAGCCGGGCTGATCACCGCGGAGCTGCCGATTGGGATCTTGATCCACCTGCTGCTCGCCTTTCCCTCCGGGCGGCTGCCCGATGCCCGGTCGCGCTGGCTGGCCGGCGGCGGCTACGCGGTGACCGTCGGGCTGCAGGCGCCGCGTTACCTGTTCGCCGGCGGTTCGGCGCCGGCCTGGCTGACGATCGCGCGCCAGCCCACCGTGGTGCGGGCCTTCACCGATCTGAAGCAGGCCGCCGGGCTGACGGTGATCGCGCTGGCCGCGATGCTGCTGCTGGGCCGGCTCCGCCAGGCCAGCGCCCACCAGCGCACCAGCCTGACCTCGGTCGCGGCCTACGGCGTGGCCACCCTGCTGTTCCTGACCTTGAGCGCCAATCTGGCCAGTGTGATGCACATCAGCGCAGACACGCTCTTCGCCGCGCAACTCGTGGTGTTCGCAGGCGTGCCTGGCGCGTTCGCGCTCGCCCTGCTGCGCGGCGGGTTCGCACGCGCCGGCGAGATTGAGGAACTCGGGGCGTGGCTCGGCGCCGGCCACCACGACCAGGCCAGCCTGCGCACCGCGCTGGCCACCGCGCTCGGCGACCCGTCAGCCGACCTGTTGTTGTGGCTGCCGGAGGCCATCAGCTATGTCGATGCCTACGGCGGGCCCGTGGTTCCACCCGCCGGCCGCGGCACGGTCGAAATCCAGGCCGGCGGTGAGCGCGTCGGGGCGGTCAGCTACGACGCAGCCCTGATCGCCGACGCCGACATCGTCCGCAAGGCGGGCCAGGTGATCGCCCTCGCCGTCCAGCGCGAACAGCTAACCGCCGCGCTGCGGGCCTCCCGGGCCCGGATCGCCGCCACCGCTGATGCCGAGCGCCGCCGGATCGCCGCTGATCTGCATGACGGGCTGCAGGGCCAGCTCGTCGTGCTGGCGCTGCAAGCCGGCCAGCTGGCGGCCGGCCGGGTTGGCGCCGTCGGCACCCAGGCGGCGGCCACCGACCTGCGCCGCGGGCTGGAAACCGCGATCAGCGAGCTTCGCGCCCTCGTCCACGGCGTCATGCCCGCCCTGCTGATGCAACGCGGGCTGCCCGCCGCCATCCAGGACCTGCTCGATCACACCCCGCTGCCCAGCCACCTAGACACGACCGGCGCCTCCAACTGCCTGCCGGCAGCGGTCGAGAGCGCGGCTTATTTGGTGGCGGCCGAGGCACTGGCCAACTGCGTCAAGCACGCCGGCGCCAGCAAGGTAAGCGTGCAACTGGCCCGCACCGGCGGCCAGCTGGAAATCTTGATCAGCGACGACGGTTGCGGCGGCGCGCGGGCCGGCCCCTACGGCGGGCTGCGTGGCATGACCGACCGGGTCGACGCGCTCGGCGGCCAGCTGCACCTGGCAAGCGCCCGCGGGCAGGGCACCCAGCTTCGGGCCGAGTTCCCGTGCGGGTAGTGCTCGGCGAGGACGAGACCCTGCTGCGCGCCGGGCTCGCCCACATCCTCCAAGCCGACGGGATCGTGGTAGCGTCCACCACCGCCGACGCCCGCGAGCTGCAGCAACTAGCCGCCGCGCTGCGACCCGACCTGGTCATCACCGACATCCGCATGCCTCCCGGCGGCACCGACGACGGCCTGCGGGCTGCCGTGGCGATACGCACCTCCCACCCCAGCACCAACCTGCTCCTGCTGTCCCAGCACGTGAACCGCCAATATGCCAGTGAACTGCTCGATACCGGGGCAGCCGGCGTCGGCTATCTGCTCAAGCAGCGGATCGCGGACGTCGAAACCTTCTGCCACGACGTCCGCCGGGTCGCCGCCGGCGGAACCGTCCTGGACCCCGACGTCGTCTCGATCATGCTCGACCGGGCCAGCCGCCAGCACGACCGCCTGCACGCCCTGACCGCACGGGAAGCCGCCGTGCTCGCCCTGATCGCCCAGGGCAGATCCAACGCCGCCATCGCCAAAGACCTCGCCGTGTCCGAACGTGCCATCGTCAACCACGTCACCCGCATCTACGACAAACTCCAGCTCCCGCCCAGCATCGACGACCACCGGCGCGTCCTGGCCGTCATCAAGTACCTCGAACTCCACCGCACAAGACCCGGGGATCAAGCCCCGTTGAATCTGCCCGCCCCGCAATCGCCATAGGACATAGCGCGCAGATGACCAGGCAGCAAAGTGAAACGACGCCACACATGCCTCTATGGATTCTCGTGGATGTCGATCGGCGGGCTGGGAGGAACGGGCACCGGCAGTTAAACCATCCTCGCTGAAGGCTCGTGCCAGAAGACGAGCTTCATCAGAACCCGGCCAGCTGCGGCGACGAGGCACCACCGGACACCTAGGGGTCTCTCGGCCAGCGCCACGCGCTACATGAACCGACCGCCGACAGACCTGCGATCTACCAAGGCGCTGCAACGAATGACCCACACCGCCACAGAAATCCGCTGGTTAATGATCATCGCGTGCGCGATCCGTGCAAACGAGCAACCAGCGGCCCCGCAGGGGCCATCCCAGAGGGTAAAGAGACCGAAAAAATAACCAGTTCAGGACGGGTGAGGTGTTCACGTTTAGGGCTGATCTGGGCGAACGGGGTCTGGGTGGGGTGCTGCCTACAGGTTAAGTGGGTGCTGACCACGTTATCTGGAGGTTGTGGTTCCGGTTGTGCGGGCTGGCTGTCCTGGCTGGTGTCTGGCGCGGGGGTCGGCGTCGAGGGCGGCGGTGCCGAGGGTTTCGAGCTGGGTGAGCAGTTCGTGCAGCCGGCGGTCGTTGTCGATCCAGGGGGTGTAGTCGCGGTTCTGGTCGGCGGTGAGCCAGCGGCCGATGGTTTTCGCGGCGACTTTGCGGTCCATTGCCAGTAGGGGCCGTGCAGGCGGGGCGGGTCGGCGTGGCAGCCGCGGCCCGAGCCGATGATAGATTCACGGACTTCGGACGAGGACAGTGGCAGGTCGCCGACACCGATGAGCGCGGGTGCCCAGTGTCCGGCCTTGCCGTGGCGGGCGGGGGCTGTCTTGGGTGTGACCGCACACCCGGACGGTGCGTGGACCGTGCAGCAGGCCCGGAACCTGCTGATGGACCTGGGGGAGCGCGCCACTAGGTTCCTGATCCGGGACCGGGCTGGACAGTTCACCGAAGCGTTTGATGCGGTGCTGGCCGCTGCGGGGATAGCAGCGGTGACGATCCCGCCGCGCAGCCCGAGAGCGAATGCCTATGCCGAAAGATGGGTGCGGACAGCCCGGACCGAGGTCACCGATCGAATGCTGATCACCGGGCCACGGCACCTTCGCGCGGTTATGGATGAGTACGTCGCGCATTACAACCAGCATCGTCCGCACCGAGCGCGGAACCTGCGGCCACCCGATGGTCACGACGTCACCACGGCCGTGGTCAGCGACATGAGGGCGGCGGGAATACGGCGGCGGAGGGACCTGGGCGGGCTGATCAACGAGTATCAACGGGCAGCATGACCGTCGTCGGCCCCAGCCATGAGATCGCAGGTCAGCGACCACGGCAACGTTATGGAACCCCACAGGCCGCGTCGCGCAAGAACCGCTCGGCGAGACCCCGCACCGCGGCGGGCACGCCGCTGACCTCATTCACGCCGTGGTTCATTCATGCCGGTGGTTCATTCGTGGAGGAGGGACTTGGCTTGGGCGGCTAGGTGGAGGGTGGCTTCCATGTCGGGGTCGTCGGCGGTGGGCTGGAGGATGACGGTGGTGGCGCCGGCGATGGCGAAGGAGCGGATGACTTCGGCCACTTCGGCGGGGGTGCCTACGGCGGCCCTGGCAGGGAGCGGGCCGGATGAGACCGGGAGTTCGGCTGTTACCCGATCCCTGCCGTCGCCTGGGGCGCAGATGAGGTAGACGACCACGTCGTGGGGGCGGGGGGCGGCGGCGGTCTCGATGGCGCGGCGGACGCCGTCCAGGGTGATGCCGGCGTCGAGGACCAGGCCGTCGGCATGCGCGCCGGCCAGGGCGACGGTCTTCGGGCCGCGGGCGCCAACCAGCAAGGGTGGGACGGTCTGGGGCGGCCAGTCCAGGGCGACCTGGTCGAGAATTACGTACTGACCGTTCACCGTTACCGTCTCACCGTGCAGCAGCGCGCGGACGGCGGTTACCCATTCGCGCAGCAGGGTGAGCGGGGACGCGGCGCGGGCTCCCACCTGTTCCATCCAGGAAAGTACGCCGTGCCCGGCGGCGGGCACGAACCGGCCGGGAAACAGGCGGGCCAGCGTGGCGATCTCCATGGCGGCCAGGGCCGGGTTGCGGAGCGGGACCGGCATCAGGCCGAGGCCGACACGCAGCCGGGCGGTGCCGGCGAGCGCGGCGGTCACGCTGGTCAGGCCGCCCTCACCGAAGCAGTCTTCCCACAGCCAGAGGTCATCGAGGCCGGCCGCTTCGGCTGACGCGGCGAACTCGCGCAACCGCTCGGGGGGCAGCTGCGGGCGGAACACGATGCCGACTCTGAGATCCTGACTGATGGCAACCACCGCGCCTCCTTCGTTCCAGGAGAAACGTACCGGGCGCGGGAGCGCCATGGGGCTGGCAGGGCTGTGACATTGGGGGCTGGGACATAGGGGACTGGGACATAGCGGGCTGGGCCGCAGCCGGCGGATGGCCGGCTACCGGCCGGCCGAGGCCGTGGTGGGCTCGGTGGGGATCACCGGCTCCGTTACCGGCTCGATGACTCCGCTGACGGGGCGGCCAGCCGGATCCGCCCGTCCTCCCAGGCCGGCAGCGGCAGGCAGTATTCAGACTGGTCGCGGCCGATAGCGCCGTCGCAGCGCCTTGAGTTCCGGGATGTATTCAGGGACGATCGGGCCATGGACTCCTTCGCGTACACCACCGCCATTCGGATCGGCTACGCCTGCGCCAGCGGGTCACCTTCATCGCCAGCAGATTCCACACCGACGCTCTTAGGCCCACACCCGACCCCGAGGCATTCTTCCCCGTGAAAGAATTTCTTCTCGGGTTGGCCGGGCTCGTCTGCGATCGGGTTACCGCTGCCGATTCGTGGCTCGAACGGCGCCAAATCCGTGGTCATTCCCCTGGCGGCGACGCGCAATTCACGCTCGACGACCTCGCGGAGGCGGCCGTCCGGGACTACATCGCCGATTCCGGCCAGTCGATCGCCCTCTTTTCCGAGGATCACGGCCTACGTATGTTCGGTCAGTCCCCTGAGTACCTTTTGATCGTCGACCCTATCGACGGCACGCGACCGGCTGTTGCCGGGCTGGAGATGGCGACCATCTCTGTGGCAGCGGCGCGGTTTACGGAACGGCCTTGTATACGTGACGTCGAGTTTGCCCTACTGCGGGAGTTGCGGAGCGGGGCGTACCTGTACGCCGACCGGGCGAAAGATGGTGTGGAAGCCAGCGGCTACCACCACGGCGTACCGGCTCTCAGCGACAACACGGACCTTTCGCGCATGTTCTGGTCGATCGAATTCAACGGCCACCCAGCCCAGCGCATGACCCGGGCGTATGGTCATTTGATCGACCGGTCGGCCAACACCGGGGCGGTGTTCGTCTTCTGCAGTGCTTCGTTCTCGATTTCCCGTGTGATCACCGGGCAACTCGACGCGTATGTCGATATCGGCAATCGGCTCCTGCGCGACGACCCCAGTCTCCTGGCGGACTTCGAACGAGTCGGGAAGGGCAAGGTCTTGCACCTGTTCCCGTACGACATCGCAGCCAGCGTCCTGCTCGCGGAGAAGGCAGGCGTCGTCGTCACTGACGCGTATGGTCGTTCTCTCGATACAACGGTTCTCACCGACGTGAGCGTCGCCAACCAACAGTCATGTATCGCAGCTTGCACCGAGCAGCTACACCGCAGCCTCCTCGAGGAGATCGTATGGTAGCCGAGCAGATCGAACCGGTTCGATCCTCTTTTCCCGAGAACTACACGACCACGGCACTGCCGGAGATCATGGCCAATATCTCGCCGCAACTGCCGCCATTGGTCCGGGGTCGTGGTCTGACTGTCTGGGACGCCGTCGGCAACGAGTACCTCGACCTGTGCGGCCAGACGCTCAACATGGCGCTCGGGCACGCTCACCCGCAGGTCTTGGCCGACCTTAGCGACCAGCTCGGGCGAATTTGGTTCACGTCTTCGAAGTTCGGCTCCGAACCCTTCGCAGAACTGTGCCGGAGACTGGTGGCGCTTACCCCCGACGGTCTTGACACCGTCAACCTCAAGCAGTGTGACGCGGCGGACGCGGTTGAGACAGCCATGAAGCTCTCTCGATTGCACACCAGGCGGGAGGCGATCCTTTGCGTCCGAGGCGGCTGGCACGGCGAGACGATCGCCACGGTCGGAATGAACCATCAGCACCGGTACCCCCTAGTCGGCGAGGTCGGACCGATCAGGTACTCCGAGGACAACACACTCGAATCGCTGGCCGTAGCCGCGTATAGCAATCCCGATGTGGCCGCCGTCATCGTCGATCCAATCGGGGTGTCCAACGGCCTTTTCCGACCGGAGACCATCCGCGCCGGGCTTCGGTCGCTGCGTGCCGCGTGCGACCACACCGGGAGCCTCCTGATCTTCGACGAGTCCCAGACTTATGGATACCTGGGAGAAGGACTCTTTGCGACGTGCCTATATGGCGTGACACCAGACCTTCTCTGTCTGGGTAAGGCGCTCGGGGCTGGCCTCCCCTTGGCGGCCACCATGTGCTCCCAAGAGCTCCGCAGCCTCATCATCTACGGCGAGGCCGAGTTCACCCACGGTGGGCAGGCACTCCCCGCCCGGGCCGGCCTTTCCGGGTTGGAGTTCCTGGTGGCCAACCAGCAGACGATCACGGACAACATGCGAGCATTTCAGGACGCTATGGGCGGGGTGGCGAGACAATGCCCATTCCTCGACCTGCGGATCTCGGGGTTCTTCGCTGCATTCCGGCCTCCCGAGCAGGTCGCGCCGGATTGGATCGAATGCGCCGTCCGTCGCGGCCTTGAACGCGGTCTTCTGCTGCGGAATAACCACTCGATCGCGGTACTCGTCAAGCCAGCGGTCATCATCGACGGCGCCACCTCGACGGCCGTGGGACGGCGCCTTTCCGCGCTGTTCCGTGATGTGGAGGACGAAATGGGCACGCGGTCGGTGACTGCTGCTCCGGTAGTGATCGCCACATCCGGCCTCGATCTGGCACACCGGCAGCCAGCATGGGCCGAGTCGCTTCGTGCGCTGGTCCCGACGGCCAGCATCCGGCGGCGGGAGCCGGCGGAGATGGCTGCCCTTGCCGGCGCCCTCAAGAGCATCGGCGTGAAATGCCAGCTGACGTCATCCTCCGACCAGCTCAAACAGGCCTCGCTCGCCACCTTCCTCCGTCAGATCGACGATGACGCTGAGGGAAGGGAGGTGGCGAACACCATCATCCTGCACCATCAACGATGGATCGAGATGGCCCACGACCACGGACTTGTTCTCGGTGATCGGACGGCGCATACCGCTGCCTTCAACCGCTCGGGGGTCGTGCTGTGCGAACTAGGCTGGGCGCTCGAGGGTGACGGGGAGCTGGCCGCTTTCGAGGAGGCCCTCGCCATAGCGGATCTCACCAGCCTGATCGCTGCTCCATCGGTCCGAGACGATCTACAGCGTCGCTTGGTGCCAGCCTACCTCCGCCGGGTAGGAAAGCCGGGTCGGCCGATGATCGAACGATTGCTCAGTCGTCCCGACGACCAGCGCGGCTGACCTGCCGGGGACTGGCGTGACCGCGGCACCGCAGCAGAGGTCATTATTGAGCAAGCTGGCTGGCGGCTTCGCCGACCCCATCGACCACAACCCAACCCGCTCAGCCCCGATGCCGGTGCCAGCAGGCGTTCATCGACTACAAAATGCACTCGGTTGAACATCCACTCAGGCCAGGTCGGAACGAAGAACAACCTTCATCGCGGTGTAGCTCTGCACTATCTCTGGACCGGCGACTACCCCACCGAGGGTGTCGAACGCTTCGCTGTACTGCTCCAGCGGAAACTGATGAGTGACCAGCTGGTCGAGGTCGATGTTGCTCGCCATGTCGACTGCGACCGGGAACACCTGCGCTGGGTAGTCCCCGGCACCAACAACTCGGATCCCATGGTTCGTCAGGTAGAGCGGGGATACAGCGGCGCGGTAGTTCCCGTCGAACCCCATGACGACGACACATCCTCCGTCGTCCACGAGGCCCAGAGCGGATTCCAATCCGGTTCCGGTGGTGTCTATGACGACGCTCGGCCGCTCGCCTCCTGCGGCTTCCAGGATCGCGTCCACTTGGTCCTCGGGGCCGGCGTCGACAACATGGCTTAATGCCGCGCGCGCCATCGCCAGCCGGTAGGGGTCCGACTCAAGGATCACCGTCCGCCGCGCCCACTTATCGGCGACGGTGCCGCACAAGAACCCAATCGGTCCTCCGCCGATTACGACGACGACGTCATCGAAGCCGACGGGGGCGGCGCCCAGGTTGTTCAGGACACAGGCGAGTGGTTCGATCATCACGGCCCGCTCGAAGCTCATCGCTACAGGCACGCGATGGACGAATCGCTCCGACAACAGGACATAATCCGCAAATGTGCCGTCATAATCGGCACCGACCTCGTGTCCGACCTTTTTGCGGCAGAAGCTTGTCATTCCGCGTAGGCAACGCACACACTGTCCGCAGTACGACGTCGGGTTCACGACCACCCGATCGCCCTCGACGACCGACTTGACCGCAGTCCCGACGTCAGCTACCACACCTACCGATTCGTGCCCGAGCACGACGCCTATCCTGGCCGGGAACGACCCGAGGAGAATCTTCCGATCGGTCCCGCAGATGCCAGTTCCGATTACCCGTACCAGCACGTCGTCAGGAGCGCATACCCGCGGTATGGGACGATCCTCAAGGGCCAGCCTCCGGTGACCCAGGTATACCAATGCGCGCATGGTGCAGCTACCTTTCAGGACGCCAGCCCGGAGCTACCCTGCCGGAACGGACGACTCGGTCGATTTCCACTCCGGGTGAGTCGTACCCTGAAAATGGCAGGGTGAAAATGGCAAGCCGGGAGCGAAGGCCGGGCTGCCCGGCCAGTCCTGACAACCCTGCTGCTCCTGCGAGAGGCGTTCTCCGGTGCGAGGATCCCCCTCAGTCGTATTCGATGCGGTGGGCTGACGCATCAGCCGCTATCGTGTCGCAGCCCCGCCGGGGGTACTTCCACGTGCGGCCGGTGACCGGCGGTGCGCCATCCGGCAGAATCGAGCAGGCTTCGGAAGACGGGAAGATGGCGTGGAACAGCGGGCTGAGACACTGGCCGAGTTGGCGGGAGTGATCTTGGCGGTCCACCGGCCTCACCCGGTCCGGGTCGCCATCGACGGCTGCTCAGCGGCGGGCAAGACAACCCTGGCGGATGACTTGGGGCAGGTGCTGCGCGCTCGTACCGATCGCGCGATCATCCGGGTTGGCATCGACCACTTCAAGCGCGCGGCCGAGTCGCGCACCGCCTACCCGCGCGATTCGCCGGAGAGCTATTACCTTGATTCCTGGGACAATGCGGCGATCCGGGACCGCCTGCTGATCCCCCTGGGCCCCGGCGGGGATCGCCGTTTCCAGGCCGGGATCATGGACCTGCGGGCTCGGGCTGCCCTGAACAGGTCGGTCCAGGTGGCCCCCGACGATGCCGTGCTCCTCGCTGACGGGGTGTTCCTGCAGCGGCCGGAACTGGACCCCTACTGGGACTTGCGTGTCTACGTGGATGTCAGCTTCGATGAGGTGCTGCGCCGTGGTGTGGCGCGTGACCAGCAGTGGATAGGTTCTGCGGCCGACGCGGAGCGCCGGTATCACACCAAGTACATCCCCGGGGAGCGGCGGTACCTCGACGAGGTGCGGCCGCGCGAGCGCGCCGAGGTCGTGGTAGTCAACGAGGAACCGGCGAAGCCGGAGCTCTTGGTGCGGATTTGATGGCAAGGGCAGCCGGCCAGCATGGCCGTGCCTGTGCCGTAGGCGACTGTTTCCTCGTGCGGCCTGCTCGTGGATTTTCGGGTCAGGCAAGGAACTCCGCGAGCGGAAAGGAGCGATGGCGACGCGGTGGGACCAGATAGTTCTGCCGGTGGGTCGTATGCAGGACTGAGTTGATGCCTGCGTGGGGCGAATGCGGTGTGACAGAGAGTGTCTTACCCGGAAAGTGTCCGTCCATCGCCAGCCGGACACTATTGAAGATCCCGATTGTTGGCTGGAACATGAGGAAGTGCAACCCCGCCGCTGGCTTGTTGCGATAGTGGTCTCCCTCCGGGTCCGATGTGTAGTGGAATGGATTATCAAGGGTGTTGAAATCGCCGCGCACTGGAATGGTGGTTCCATCGGGGTAGACTTCACCATAGTTGCTGGTGATTTGCGATGGGGTGCTGTCCACAACCGACAGGCTTCCACTGTGGCCGTAGGAGTGGTATCGCTTGACTCCTTGCTCCACTTGGGTCAAAGTTTGGCCCGGCGGCTGGAGGGCGTAGGTGCCAGTCGGCGGTGTGATGCCGGGATACTGTATTGCCTGGACTTGCTGCGAATACTTGGGGAAGCTCTTGTCGTACCAGGTTTCCAGATCCTCATACAGGTGCGAGAGGTGCATGGTCGTACCCTGTTTAAAGTAACCATTGGGCCACTGATCGGTGAGGCCAGGCAGAGTCTCCAGATTGGCGATGATATCAGGTCCCATATTCGACACCAGGGTGCTGGTAAAGCCGAGGAACAGCGGCGACTGCCGGGGAATTGACTCCGCGCCGGGGATGCCCGCTGCGAGCGCGAGTTTGCTCGGCAGGCCTTGCTGCCCGTAGAAACCGCCCCCGGCGAAGCCCTGACGGATACTCGTCACCTTGAACAGAGCACCTGCCTGGTTGCATCCCGACCCGAACAGGGCGTTGGCGGCTGATGTGATGTTGGCGAGCGAGTCACTGCGGAGGAGTATGGTCACGTCATTCTGTTCCAGGCGGACGGGACCGAAGTCAGATGGGGGCTGGTCGCTGGGGAACGTCCTGGCTTTCTGCAGCGCATAAACGGTGTGGCCCGCCGTCTTCGATGTCGCCAAATCGATCGGCAAATAGGCTGGGTAACGGGTACCTGCCTTGAAAAAACCGGATGTCTTGCCCAGGGTTGGGATGTACTGCTGGAAGTAGGGAAGTCCCCAAGCGATCGTGATGCCTACTCCTGCGGGAGTGGGCGGCAGGTGGGTTTCCAGTTCTGTGAGGACAGACTCCAAGTGCTGCTGAGCCTCCTGCAGCGCTTTAGGATCCGCCGGCACATCCAGCTTCGCCGTAACGACATGATCGTGCAGGGGCGGCACATCTACGGCGACCGAACCATGCTTGCTTCGTATGCCCGAACCGCCGACATCAATCACCTTGGTGTCCTGGAGCAGATATTGTTCCTGCAGCGGTGGGCCAGCGACGCCAGCAGGCCGAGCCGGCGGTTCGGCGATCGCATCGGCCATCTTGTAAAAGGTGCCTGGCAATGCCAGCGACGCAGCAACGGCACCTGCGGTGCCGGCTGTTCCTTGAAGAAAACGTCGCCTGCTCGTAGACCTCCGAGCGTCGCTCGCAACCACATCTTCGTTCGTGTCAGCCACCGGACCAGACCCTTCGTTGCCTGTGCGGGGACCTGCCATGGATGAGCAGGCGGGGGAGGTTAGGATAGGCTATCCTAACATCGTGAAATCAACCGTGCGACGGGGCGCACCGGTTCACGATCGCGCAACAGCGCGTTTCCCCTGCAGGCTTTCGAAAGGGTGCGTAAACGGCTGGCGTGCGGGTTTGGCTGCGGCGCTGGCCGTGTCGCGAGCCTGTGGCCATACGGATGCTGTACCTGATGTTCGTCCACCTGACTTGTGGGTGCCGAAAACCTGTGCCAGCTGGCCAGATACTCCGCTGACCGTTGGCTGCTCGGCGCGCGCCGCCTGCCAGGGCGTGGGACGATCTTCGGCTTGTGGGGTTGAAGCTGATCTTCTTGATTGCCACCCGTGCCGTGTCACTGCTGAGGTTGTCGCAGCGGGAGGAGTGGTGGAAGGACGCCGAGATCCTCAATGCTGCGGCATCAGCTCGCTGTAGCCCGGCGCCAGCAGCCTCGCGCTCATTCGCGTCTGAGGT
This sequence comes from Actinomycetota bacterium, assembly GCA_003168255.1. Lineage (GTDB taxonomy): Bacteria > Actinomycetota > Actinomycetes > Streptosporangiales > Streptosporangiaceae > PALSA-505. The sequence continues at coordinate 53,404 of PMSU01000212.1, read as the reverse complement.
GGCCGGACCGGGCGTGGCTGGCGCTGCTTGCGGGGACGATGCCAGCAGAGCGCCTGGCGGCGATGCGGCTGATCGTCACTCCCGGCACGATCTTGCGCTGGCACCGCGACATCGTCCGTCGCCGCTGGGCACGCCGGTCGCTCCGGAGCCGCTCCGGGCGCCCGGCGACGCATCGCAAGGTGTGGTCGGCGGTGCTGCGGCTGGCCCGGGAGAACGAGTCGTGGGGATACCGGCGGATCCACGGCGAGCTCGCCGGGCCTGGCATCATCGTGGCGCCGTACGGTCTGGCAGATCCTCAAGGACGCTGGCATCAGCCCGGCGCCGCGCCGGGACGGCCCGGGCTGGGCGGACGAAGGTCTACGTACTGGCCGTCATTGAGCATGGCACCCGCCGCATCCGGATCCTCGGAACCACCGGGCATCCGGTCCAGTCCTGGGTAGTGCAGTAGGGCAGGAACCTGCTGATGGACCTAGACGATGCAGGGATGACCGCGAAGTTCGTCCTCCATGACCGTGACGCCAGCTTCACCACCGCGTTCGACGCCGTCTTCGGGGCCGCTGGCGCTAGGGTCGTCCGCTCCGCGATCCAGGCGCCGCGAATGAACGCGATCATGGAACGCTGGATCGGCAGCTGTCGGCGTGAGTTGCTGGACCGGACTCTGATCTGGAACCAGCGTCACCTGATGAGCGTCCTGCGTGAGTACGGGGACTTCTGCAATCACCACCGGCCACACCGCGCCCTGAACCAGGCCGCGCCGCTCCGCCCGCTGCCAGACGGCGTCGCCAACCTAGACACCTTCCGCGTCCGGCGGCGCGACCGCGCCGGAGGCGTGATCCATGAATATCGCCTGGTGGCATAGTTCTCGGCACCCACAGGCTGATTACCGGCCCGAAGAAGGCCGTGCCTCCTGGCGGGCCGAACCAGATGATCGGCGTGCCCACGTCCCTGCCGGTCAGCGCCAGCGCCTCCTCGCCCTCGGCCTGGATCTCCTCATCCCACCGCGGGTCAGCCAGCGCGTCGGCCAGGTCAGGTGGCAGGCCCGCCTTGGCGAGCAGCGGCTTGGTGAAGGCGAGGCTGCCCCGGATGGCGGCCGTCAGCTCGGCGACGCCGGGGGAGTCGAATATCTCGCTGCTGACCGCCTCGTGGAACGGTCCGACAGCGGCCCGCCCGTGCTCGGCCCGTGCCCGCGCCGCGACCCGCAGCAGCCGCAGCCCCGAGGTGTGCCCCTCCTCGTAGCCGGCCGGGAAGTGGATGTCGTAGTCGATGCCGGAGTTGATCATCCGCAGCGAGATGAACCGCCAGTCAACGGTGTAGTCGCGCTGCGCGGCGACCATGCGCAGCCACTTGCTGGTCATCCAGGCGAAGGGGCACACCGGGTCGAAGTAGAACCGGACGTCCGCGTCAGGCATGCTTTCTCCCGCCATGGTCAGGCCGTCGCGGCCGGGGTGTGCTCGCGCAAGTAGCCGACCAGGCCGGTGACGTCGTCGGGGACGAGCCGTCCGATCGCGCCGCTGGAGTAGACGCTGACGACGACGTTACCCGCAGGGTCGAGCACGAAGCCGGTGGACTGCAGGTAGACCGGGTCAGGGTTGACGAACGCGCCGGTGAGCGCGGCGACGGCTTGCGCGTCGGCGCCGTAGCCGACCGGGAAGCTCAGCTTGTGCTTAGCGACCAGCGCGGCGGTGGTCTCTTTGCCGTCGACCGAGAGGGCGGCGACGCGGATGCCATTGTCGGTCAGCGCCTGGCTGGCGCGCTCGAAGGCGCGCAGCTGCGCGTTGCAGTACGGGCACCAGGCGCCCCGGTAGAGCAGCACGACGGCGAAGTCGCCGGCGAACGCGTCTGGGAGGGTGAGCGTCTGACCGTCGGCCGTGGTGATCGCCAGCTTCGGGAACGGGTCACCTGGGTTGAGCAGGGGCATGGTGGTTCTCCTTCACGTTTGCTGTTCGGGACGGTCCAGGGCGGGAGCCGTCTGCCTGGTATGCGTCGCGCTGGCCGCCGGTCTTACCCGGGAGTTCACGCGGCTGGTCCCGGACGGTAAGACAGCGCCGCCGGACGCCGCTAACCGCAAGGAAGAAGACCAGAACAGGCAAGAGCGAACGGGCGGCCCGCTCCGTACCGTCCCGCTGGCACCTTGGACCGTGAGGGAGACTGCAGTGGCAACCGATTTCACTGGCAAGACCGCGCTGGTCACCGGGGCCGGGCGCGGTATCGGCCGGGCCATCGCGCTCGGGCTGGGCGGTGCCGGCGCCCGCGTCGTGCTGCTCGCCCGCACCACCGGGCAACTGGAGCAGACCCGCGACCTGCTGCGCGAACAAGGCGTGCCCGACGGGAGGACCAGCGTAGTGCCGGCCGATCTAGCCGATGAGCAGGACCGCAGCCGCGCCGCCGAAGGCGTGCTGGCGGAGGGCCGCGTCGACATCCTGGTCAACAACGCGGCCACCGTTGAGCCGCTCGGACCCACCATCGGCATCGCGCCTGCGGACTTGCGGCTGGCCTTCGAGGTCAACGTGGTCGCGCCGGCCGCGCTCACCGCCGCCGTGCTGCCGGGCATGCTGGAGGCCGGCTGGGGCCGGGTCGTCAACGTCTCCAGCGGCATCGTCTCCAACCCGGCCGGCATGGTGCGCGGCAACGCCTACGCCGCCACGAAGGCCGCGCTTGAGGCGCACACGGTGAACCTGGCCGCCGAGCTGGCCGGCACCGGTGTGACCGTCAACGTCTACCGGCCGGGCGGAGTGGACACTGCCATGCAGGCCTGGATCCGCAGCCAGGACCCCCAGCGCATCGGCGGCCTGCACGAGCGGTTCAACCGGAACTTCGCCGAGGGCGCCCTGATCGCCCCCGGGCACTCCGCCGCGCGACTACTGGCCCACCTGGCCGGCGACGGCACCGGGGCCATCTGGGACGTCGACACCGCCTCCGCGCAAGCCTGAGGACCGCCTGGGCCCGCGGCCCCAGTTACCTGGCGTCAGCCAGGGCCGCGGGCAGGCGGCCCAGGGCGGGCACGGTGAGATCAGGCTGGGTGCCGATGGTGTCGAACGGGGCGGCGGCACGGTTGATCCAGGCCGTGCGCATCCCGGCGGCGCTGGCCCCGACGCTGTCGAACGCGTTGCTGGTGACGAGCCGGACCTGCCCGGCCGGGCAGGCCAGCCGTTCTGCCGCGTGCTGGTACACCAGGGGCGACGGCTTGAACGCCCGGACCTCGTCGGCGCTGATCCGCTGGCCGAAGAATTCTTCCAGGCCGCCGTTAGCGAGGCAGTTCCTGATCATGGCTGGGTTGCCGTTGGAGAGCACCGCCAGCTCATATCCGTTGTCCGTGAGCGCGCGCAGCGCCGGGACGGCGTCCGGGAACGGCAGCAGGTGGTCATACAGGTCAGTGAGCCATCGGGCTTGCTTGTCCGGCAGGCTGACCCCGAGGGAGGCCAGCGCGAAGCCGAGCGCGCGCTCCGTCACCCACCGGAAGTCCTCGTAACGGCCCATCGCGGTAAGCCGGAATGTGTACTCCAGCTGCTTGAGCCGCCATAGCCGCGCCGCCTCACGGCCGTCGAGGTCGCCGAGGACCTGGCCGAGTTCACTGGAGACGGCGGTCGGGTCCACCAGCGTCCCGTACAGGTCGAACGCCAGCACCTCGCCGTCACCAGGATGATCCTTGCTAATCACTGGCAACTGCCGCGAGCAGTCCGGTGAAGTCCTCAGCGCACGGCCCGCATGCCAGCAGGTGGGCGGCGACGCCCGGGTTACGCTCCGCCGCGTCCCCACTCGTCACCATGAGGTCGACGTAGATGTGCAGGACGGCCATCGCCTCGTCGCAGCCGACGTCGCGCGGGTCGGTGCGCAGGAACCGCTCCAGTCTGTCCAGGTCGCTCATCGCTGCTCCAAACCCGGCTCTTCCAGGTATCCGTTGGCGGCCAGCGCCCGGCGGATCTTACGCCGTGCGTCGAAGATCACCTTGTAGATGGCGTTGCGCCGCAGGCCCAGCCGGGCGGCGAGCGCGTCGAGCGGTATCTGGTCGACCACGATCGCGGTGAAGACCCGCCGCTGGTGCGCGGTCAGCTCGTCCTCGACGACGCGGCGTACCTCGGCGAGGATGCCCGCCGACTCCACGTACTGCTGCGGGTCGATCCCGAGCCGGTCCGGGAGCCGCTCCCACTGGTCGGCGTCGAGCGGGACCGGCGGGTTGCGCCAGTAGCGCCGGCCGAGCTTGCTGGAGACTTCCAGGATGACGAACCGGTACGCCCACGTGGTGAACCGGCTCTCGCCCCGGAAGTCACCCAGCTTGGCCAGGATCGCGAGCATCGCGTCACTGGCGGCCTGGTGCGCGACGTCGTCGAGTTCCGGGCCGGTCACCGGGGTGCTGGCCGCCCGGCGGCGGACCTCGGCCAGCGCGATGCGGACCAGCCTCGCATGCAGCTCGCGCTCAGCCGCCCAGCGCTCCGCACCCCCCGCGCCCAGACGACACAGCCAGGCCGCCGACTCCGCGTCCAGCGCCGCGGCCGGCAGCATGGCAGGTTCCACACCTGACACGCTACCGCCAGGCGGCGCCGGCTCTCCATGGCACCCGCCAGGTCCGGGCGACCTTGCGGGTTCTCCCTGGTGACCCGGAGCGCTTGCCCGAAGGCAGGGGCGCATGCGGTAAGACTGGCTGCCTGGATCCCGGTTGCCTGCTCACCGGCCAGGACAGACGATCTCGAGGTTGTTGCCGGCGGGGCCGCGGATGAACACCGCATGTAACCGGGCGTTGACGCTGATCTTCTTGATTGTCACGCGTGCTGTGTCGCTGCTGGGGTTGTCGGGGCGGGAGTGGTGGTGGAAGGACGCCGAGATCCTCATGCTGCGGCGAAGATCCTGGCCGCGATGCGCGCCCAGCCAGGAACGCTCCGTTACGTGGCCCAGACCGACCTGATGCCCTGGGCCCCGGGCATCAGGGAACGGGAGGCGGCCGCCGCCCACGGCGGCCGTCGGCGTGGCCGGGCGGCCAAAACTCCAGCTGCCGGTCTACGCCTACAACGGCGACCCGTCCTGGCTGGGCTGGAACCTGATCAGCGGTCGCTGGTACCACGGCCGGGGCGAGGTGGATGCCAGCTCGGTCCTGCTGGCCGCCACCGGCCAGGCGGTGGGCGACCGCATCACGCTGACCGTCAACGGCAAGCCGGTCACCGTCCGGATCGCTGGTGAGGTGTTCGACCCGAGCGGGCTGCCCACCCTGTTTACCAGCTGGCAGACCCTCGGCGGCGCGGCCGCCGGCCTGGCCGTCGGCCACTACGACATCGCGCTCAAGCCGGGCACCAGCACCCAGGCCTACAGCGGCGCGATGGACCAGGCCCTCGGGCACGGCTACGTCGTCTTTAGCCCGGCCGGCCGTCTGTCGCCGCGCAGGTCGACACCACTTGGTTCCGGCTGCTGGCGGTGCTGGTGGCCGTGCTCGCCGCGCTTGGCGTGCTCAACTCCGTGCTCATGGCCACGCGGGAACGCGTCCAAGACGTGGGGGTGTTCAAGGCGGTCGGACTGACCCCGCGGCAGGCCATCGCCATGGTGGCCTGCTGGGCCGTTGCTCCCGCGGTCATCGCCCTGCCCGCCGGGCTGATCCTGCAAGATGCCCTCGTGCGGCAGCTCGCCGCCAGCTCATCGACGACCGGCTTCGGCGGCATAGTGCTGCCCGGCAGCTTTGTGCACGTCCTGGGTATCGCCGACCTCCTGCTGCTGGCCCTGGCCGGACTGGGCATCGCCGCCGTCGGTGCACTCGGGCCCGCCAGCTGGGCCGCCGCGGCCAAGACCGCCACCGCCTTGCGCACCGAATAACCGCTCAGGTCCCGATGCGGATACCTCACGTGCCACCCGCAGGCCTGCTAGCCCCGGCGGCCGGGTCGGTCGGCGGACGGCACCCGACTGGCAGGACTCTGCCATGAACGACAAGGATTCCTTGATAGACGGCGTGCCGACGGCACGGGTAGCGCGGCGGAGGCGTGTAACTGTGATCGTCGGCAGGATCAGGATGCGGGCGCGTCGGGGGCGGCTGCTGGGGTGCCTGGCCCGGTGCCGATCATTCTTTCGCAGACGGCGTTCGCTCTCGGCGCCTGCGGCGGGCTGGCGAGAATCCTGGTGCCGTCCGCCAGGAATACGGCGTCGAAGGAGTTGGTGAACTGACCTGCACGGTCCCGGATCAGGAATCTGATTGACGCGGCGCGCTGGCCCGAGATCCATCAGAAGTTGCGGGCCGCTTGCGTTGTCCACGCGCCGATTCTGGGAGGCTTATGCAACACCTTTCCGTGATTATGGTCTACCCTCGCTGACCTGCTGCGCCCAAGATCGTTGATCTTAGAAGTGGAAGGTTTTGCATAAGCCTCCCAGACTGGAGTCTCTGGCGGCTCTGCGAGAGCGCCAGTTCGCGTTGCTGTTCTGGTCGCAGGGGATATCGCTTCTCGGCAATCAGATCGTGCCGGTGGCGCTGGCGTTCGCCGTCCTGGACCTGACGGGCTCGGCATCGGATCTCGGCTTGGTCCTGGCCGCGCGGCTGGTGCCGACGATCGTGTTCTTGCTCACTGGCGGGGTTTGGGCCGACCGGCTTTCGCGCCGGACCCTGATGATGTGCACCAACCTCAGCCAGCTGGCAAGTCAGGGGCTGCTCGGTTTCCTGCTCGTCTCAGGCGAGGCCCGGATCTGGGAGGTCGTGGCGCTCCAGGTCGTGCAGGGAGCGGCCACCGCGTTCGCTCGTCCGGCGCTGGGAGGACTCACCGCCGAGATTGTCGCAGCGGAGCGGCGTCAGCAGGCGAACGCGCTGATGTGGGGGGCGGCCGGTGTCGCCGCAGCCGCCGGGCCGGCGCTGGCGGGTGTGTTTGTCGCGACGATCGGCACCGGATGGGCGATCCTCGGCGATGCAGCGTCGTTTGCGGTTGCTGCGATCCTGCTGATCCCGATGCGGCTGCCTGCGCTCTCGCCCGCGCCCCGCACGGGTTTCTTCCGCGAGCTCGGACAGGGATGGCGCGAGGTCATCTCACGGCGCTGGGTGTGGGCGGGTACTGCCAACGGGGCCATTGCGGCGCTGGTCTGGCTGTCGTCGTTCAGCGTCCTGGGCCCTCTGGTCGCGAAGCGATCACTCGGCGGCTCCTCGGCCTGGGCGCTGATTCTGGTGGCGTTCGGCGTTGGGGCCATCCTCGGCAACGTCGTGGCGCTGCACATCCGGCTGCGGCGCCCGCTGTTCGTCGCGTTCGCCTTGACTACCAGCTGCTCGCTGAGTCTGTTTCTGCTTGGCGTGGCGGCACCCGCGCCGTTCATCGCCGTGACCGAGCTCTATTCCGGAGCGGCGGTCGCGATCGTCGGCGTGCTGTGGCAGACCACGCTGCAGGAGCAGATCCCGCCGGCCTCCTACGGCCGCGTTGCGGCCTATAACCAGATGGGAGGAATGGTGCTGCGCCCGCTCGGACTGGTGATCGCGGCTCCGCTGGCACAGCTGGTCGGCGTGAGCGCGACTTTGATCGGTGCCGGCGTGATTACGGCGGCAAACTCGGCGCTGCTCCTGCTCGTCCCTGAAATCCGCGAGATGCGCTCCGGGAGACCGGATCCGCATGAGTCCGCTTCGGCATCTGACGTGAGCACGCCTGCAGCGCCCTCTGCGCCGCGCGCATGATCTCCAGCGGAGTGAGGGTGCCGGGCCTCCGTCACGCCGCGCGAACCGACGCTTTCCACGGGATACACGCCACAGTGACGCGAGATCCACTCCCATCCTCGCGAAGCAAGATCACTGAGGCCCGTCGGCCTGTGCTTTCCCTCGCGCTGGATGAGGAACCTTGCCCTCTTCAGCTTCCCCACGGAGATGCCGACTGTCTTCTTGGACAGGGCCGGTACGCTGCTCGCCACTTCTGATTCCTCCAGCGGTATCTCCTGCGGCTCCTCCGAAGCGAACAGGGCATCGTCGTCCACGGGGAGCCGCGAGTTTTCCGCTGGCAGGAACCTGAGATGGAGCCAGCACACTGCCAGGACCGCCAGGTCTGCGCTGTTTAGCAGGCTAGACGAGTAAGTCCTAATGCCTGCTGGGGAAGTGAGGGGGGTGAGGGTCTCGTTGCCATTGCGTGACGAACGACATCGAGACCCTCATCACCGCACTGTATGTGAAGATCGACGACGAGCTGGGCGGGCCGCGGTGGCTGGGCCGCCCGCCGGTGCTGACCGATCCGGAGCTGGTGTGCCTGGCGGCCGCCCAAGCGCTGCTGGGCTTCACCTCCGAGGCACATTGGCTGCGGTATGCCCGCAAGCACCTGGCTGGCCTGTTCCCGTACCTGCCCCAGCAGTCCGGCTATAACAAGCGGCTGCGGGCTGGGCTCGGGCTGGTCAAGCGGGTGATCCGGCTGCTGGCCCGGTCGAGCGATTTCTGGCTGGATAGCTACTGGATCGCCGATTCCGCCCCGGTGCCCTGCGGCATGTCGAGGCCCGCAGTCCAGCGTTCGGAGCTGGCCGGATGGGCCGGCTACGGGTACTGCGCCTCGCACTCGCGGTTCTTCTGGGGGCTGCGGCTGTACCTGGTATGCACCGAGGCCGGGATGCCCATCCTGTGGGCGCTGGCCGACCCCAAGCTCGGCGAGCGGGAAGTCCTGGCCGCCATGCTGGAGGTCGACGCTGAGGTTGTGGCCGGCCACGACGGCATCTTGCTGATCACTGATAAGGGCTTCGCCGGGCGGGACTTCGAGCAGCTGCTGGCCGGTTACTCCATCACCCTGCTGCGTCCCTCCCGCGCCGATGAGCAGGCCCGATACGGCGAGCCGGTGCTCAAGAAGGTGCCTCGGGGGTTCCGCGCACGAAGCTGGCCGTCCACGAGTCGAAGTGCCGGGAGTAGACGAGGTCGCACCCGGCCTGGCTGAGCCGGTACCGGACTTCCTGCCGGACGTCGTCATCGCCGAATTTACTTTACTTCAGATTACAGCGTCTTCTCGTCAACCGACAGCACCACCGCGCCCGCAGGCGGGTCAAGGTACAGCCCGGTGACATCGACGACCTTGGCAACGAATTCCGGGTCACGCGACAGCTTGAAGGTGCCCTGCCGGTGTGGCTGTATCCCGTTCTCGCGCCAGAGCACCGAGACAAAGTTATGCGACACTTTAATTCCCTCAGCGCGCCTGAGGTAGCTGGCCATCTCGTAGCTGGACCAGTGCGACAGGCCCGTGCTTTCCGGAGGTGTCTGCCTGGTGAGCGCGAGAATACGGGCGCGCACCTCATCAGGAACCTCGCGCGGTCGGCCCGTTGATTTCCTGCTCTCCAGGGCAGCCAGGCCACCCTCCTCATACCGGTCCAGCCACTTATATACCGTGACCTTCGACGTCCCCGCCTTGGCCGCAATTTCTGGCGCCGAATATCCCTCATCATGCCACAGCACGATCTGCACTCGCGAGGCGACTGACCCGTCATACCCTTCCGGTGGCAGACTGGCCTGGAGCTCAGCGCGCTGATGTTCCGATAATGCCATGACTCATATTATGCCATAAGAACATGCCCTGGTAAAGGAAATTCAATTATGAGACACTAGGTATGCGTTTGCTGCGGGCAGGCGGATCGCCGTGATCTCCATTGTCAACTCCGCGATTCAGGCTGCACGGGGATGAACTCGTCGGACAGCCGCGCTGTGGTCTCGATGGCGAAGGCCTGTTCGGTTGAGAAAGGCTACCGACCTGGCAGAGAGTAGCACGTCGGTATAGAAATGCAACTCACCCTGGCATCAGTCCAGCAGGCTGAGGCAATCTCTTGGCATGAAGAACCAGTTGGGACGGTCTGGCGTTTGAGATTTTCGTACTCGGCACGAGCCGCCACCGCGGTCGAACCCACGTGCTCGACCGTAGCCCGTTGCGGCCGCACCGGGGCTGCGCGTGAGCATGACGCAGAATAGAGTTCCCTTGAGAGTAACCGGGGGTCATGCTTGCGTCATGGCCCCGTTGTGGAGGTTAACGAGCGGGCGTCGGCGGCCAAGTTCGATGCGCTGCCGCACGTGGATGAGCGGCGGTTGGCGCTGGTGGCCGGAGCGCGCCGATCAGAGCATGGAAGCGAGCCGGCCCGCCGACGTCAAGGGGCGAGAGAGATGACCGAATCGACCTTACTGCCGGACCTGCTGCGCGAGCGGGCAGCGTCAGAGCCAGACCGGATCGCCATGATCGTGGACGGCCGGGGGTCGATGTCCTATGGCGACTGGGAGACGCGGTCCAACGTCATTGCCCGCAATCTGATCCAGCGAGGAGTCGCCGTAGGCGATCGGGTCGCGACCTTCTTCGAGAACGCTGAGTGGCTGGACTTCGCGGCCGCTTACTTTGGAGTGCTCAAGGCCGGAGCGACGGCCGTGCCGCTTTCCAGCCGGTTCACCGGCCGGGAGCTCACGTCCATCGTCGACCGTTGCGCGGCTGTCGGGGTCATCTGGGGTGCGCAGAAGCCGCAGGCTCCGGGTTGGATGGCAACGGTGACGGAACTCGAAAGAGGGGAAAGCGGAGAGACATTCCAGATCCCGGTAGGGCCAGACAGCGTCGCCGAGGTTCTATACACCTCCGGCACCACCGGCCTGTCCAAGGGAGTGGCGTGCAGGCATGTGCATGCCGTGCGTCCGCTCATGGATGCCAGCTGGCCACCGACGTGGTGGCGCGCGTGCGCGGCGGGCGTCTCAGTCCACGCCAACGCGATCTCCACCGCCGCTGGGCAGCTACGTCTCGTCGAACCCCTCGGGCCGCTGAGGATGACAACGCTCGCACTGCCGGTGTTCGATCCCGGCCGGCTCTGCAACCTCCTTGCCGAAAACGCCGCCGCGGTCGTGCAGCTCGTGCCTTCCATGGCGATCAGCATTCTCGACACCGGAGCCGAACGCGAGCACGATCTGGCCGCCGTCCGGGTCGTATCCATGGGCTGCGCGCCCCTTCCAACGCCCCTGATACCGCGCTTGTCCGCGGCGTTCGCCAACGCGCGCCTGGTCAACCTGTATGAACTTACCGAAGCCCGGCACGCGGGAACGGCGCTGCTCTACGACGGGGCGCACGCCGGCTCCGTCGGCACGCCTCGTGGCGCCACGCAGGTCAGGGTGACCGACGAAGTGGGCACGGAAGTTCCGCCTGGCGTGGTCGGGGAGATCCGGCTGCGCTGGCCCGGCGTACCCCCGCAGCACTACTTCCGCGATGCCGCGGCCACGGCCAGCGTATTCGTGGATGGCTGGACGCGGACCGGAGACGCTGGTTACCTCGACGAGACAGGGTACCTCCACCTTGTCGACCGACTCAAAGACGTGATCATCAAGGGCGGGCTCACCATCGGCTCGCTTGAGGTAGAAAACGTCCTATGCGAGCACACCGCCGTTGCGGACTGCGCGGTTTTTGGATTTCCCGACCGCGTACACGGCGAGAACGTGGCTGCGGCAGTCGTCCTGCACCGGCCGGTCGCCATCCGCGATCTCCGCGATTTCCTGCATTCACGGTTGGCGCCACATAAAATCCCGACTCGGTTTCTCGAGTTGGACGAGCTACCCAGAAACAGGGCGGGCAAGGTCGTAAAGAGCCAGCTCCGCGAACGGATTCCCGCATAACGTAACGGATCAAACCACTTGACGGCACCCGTCCAGACGTCGTATCAGGATAACCTGTGGTATAGTCCGCTATCAGGGGCAACCCCGGATGGGGGCGTCCACGGCGATTTGCTGAACGCCGGCAGGCAGCGAGGCAGAAGGTGCAGCCAGGACGAGTGCCCAACTCTCCGAGGCCGTCCGTGTGAGCGCGCGCGCGACGCGTCTCACCTCGGTAGGCGGGATACGGACGACGGCACGCCTTTACCCGTCCGCGCTATCGGGTGGCGGCTGGTACGTGATCACGACGGACGCCGCGGCTGTCGGTGCGGCGTACGCGCCCCCCCCAGTTCACCTGTTGTCGATTCTGGAAGAGTTGCTGAGCGGGGACACCGACGTGACCGTGAGCCGCCGGCTCAGCATTTCGCCAAGGACTTTCAGCAGGCGGGTTGCTGAGCTTCTCGTCTATCTCGGCGTCAATACCCGTTTCCAGGCAGGCATGGAGGTCGCACTGCGCGGATGGGTCCCGCTCTGCACGATCGCGCCAACGATCGTGTCAGCCATCAACGAACCGCAGAGAAGAAATCAATCAGCGTTGCGTTGACCGACTCGGGTCGCTCAAGGAAGCCGAAGTGCCCGCAATCGGCGATCTCGACATAACGACAGCAAGGAATCGCCGAAGCGACCTCCTGGCAAAGTACCGGCGGCGTCACCGAGTCCTCGGCGAACGCGACGACCAGGCACGGACGGTCGACTTGACGCAGCGCAGCTGTCCTGTCCGGAATGAGGGTGGCCTCGTATTGCATCGCCGCCCCCACCCCACGTGCCGAAAAAGCCTGAAACAGCGATAGCCAGTCGGCGGCCAGGCGGTCATTGGCCAGTGTGGCGGACGAGAACAACTGCATCACGAGCATGACCGAATCGAGGTCGGATGGCGGTTCCCCCCGCCTGACCTGGTCAGCGTAGGCCCGCGCGAACCTGCCGCGGATGAAGTCCGTCCGGCAACGGGTGCCGAGCAGGGCCGCGGCGCGCACGAGGTCGGGCCTGTTAATCGCGAGCTCCTGCGCGACCATCGCGCCAAGCGAGGCTCCGACGATGAGGCACGGCCCGAGCCGGAGTTCGGTGATCAGGCACGCGGCGTCATCGGTGAGATCAGCCAACCGGAACGGGGCACTCGGGACAGTCGACGGAGGAGTCCCCCGGCTGCCGGCGACGATAGCGCGATAGCCAGCGTCCACGATGGCGTGGATCTGATGCATGGCCCACGCGCCCTCGGGCGTCGCCGCCGGCGGGATCAGCAGGACGGGCTCGCCGCTGCCGTACTCCTCGTAGGCCAATCGCAATCCCTGCACCGTGATGACCGGCACGTAAGCACGTCCCTTCTTCGGTTCTCTGGGCCCAAGACGGATTCAGCGAACGCCCGCACATTGCGACTGTCAAGTACCGTGGCGACTTCCCGACATGCTGCCACGACTGGTGCGATCTGCTCACTCACGGCCAGCGGTTCTGGCAACTTCTCGCCACCTTGGCAATTCGCCATTGTTTTCGCGGTGCCGATCGGACAGCCTGACAGGGTCATCCCTGTGCTCCCTGGCCCGAAGCGGTAGGGATGGCGGGCAATTTTACGTCGGGTCGGGATAGGCAGGTCATGCAGAATGTCGGAAGACGCAGAGCTCAGTGCGATAGCCGTTGTCGGAATGGCAGGCCGTTTTCCCGGCGCACGAGATGTCGACGAGTTCTGGCAGAACCTTGTCGCCGGCACAGCATCGTTTTCTTTCTTTGATGATGACGAACTGACCGCGGCTGGCGTCACGAAAAATGATCTCCGCGACCCAAACTACGTGAAGGCTGCCCCCATCATCGATGGGATTGACATGTTCGACGCGGCTTTCTTCGGGATCAGCCCGCGCGAGGCCGAGGTACTCGACCCTCAGCACCGAGTCTTCCTTGAGACATGTCACGTGGCACTGCAGCACGCTGGCTACGACGGCTGCACCGATCTCCGGCGCATCGGTGTCTTCGCTGGATCGCGCGGCAACGAGTATGTGAGTAGCAACCTGGCCACCAATCCCGGCCTTAAGAACACCGTCGGTGAAATGGCAGTGACCATCTCCAACGAAACCGACTACCTGGCCACCGGCGCAGCCTATCGGCTTAACCTGCGCGGTCCTGCCATAACCGCGGTCACCGCGTGTTCGACATCACTAGTCGGTGTCCATCTCGCATGCCAGTCGCTGCGCAACGGCGAGTGCGAGATCGCGCTTGCCGGAGGCGTCGAGATCCCCGTCCCAATGGTCCGCGGCTATCTTTATCAAGAAGGCGGCATCAACTCCCCTGACGCGCAGGTTCGCCCGTTCGACGCGAATGCTCGCGGTACCGTTTTCGGGAGTGGCTGTGGCGTGGTGGCGCTGCGGCGGCTGAGTGACGCACTGGCCGACGGCGACACCATCCAGGCCGTTATCCTCGGTACCGCGATCAACAATGACGGCGCCGGCAAGTCGGTCTTCTCGGCACCTAGTAAGACCGGCCAGATTGCTGTGATAGAGGCTGCCCTGCGCGACTCCGGCGTCGATCCTGACACCATTGGCTTCGTCGAGGCGCACGGAACCGGTACGGTCGTGGGGGATCCGATCGAGGTCGCCGCTCTCACCGAGGCGTACCGCCGCCACACGCAGCGCACCGGCTACTGCGCAATCGCTTCGGTGAAAGGTAACGTGGGCCACCTTGGCGCGGCATCCGGGATCTGCGGTCTTATCAAGGCAGCCCTGTGTGTCTCCGAGGGCATTCTGCCGGCCAGCTTGAATTTCAGCGAGCCGAACCCTGCCATAGATTTCGAGAACAGCCCGTTCTACGTCAATAACACACTCGGCAAGTGGCATGATGTGGATACGCCGCGCCGAGCGGGCGTGAGCGCCTTCGGCGTCGGCGGAACCAATGCGCATGTGATCATCGAATCGCCGCCCGAGCCCCCGCCAGCGGTTCAGGGGCGCAGGCCGTACCAGCTGCTGACAGTCTCCGCGCGCACAGCAAGCGCATTGGACGTCGTGACTGCGGAGCTTGCCGAGCACCTCATCGCGATGACAGGAGAACTGGCCGACGCCGCTTACACCCTGAACCTGGGCCGCGCAGACCTTCAGGTCAGGCGGTTCGTGGTCGCCAGGGACCGCGCCGAGGCGGCCACCAGGCTCTCCAGCCCGAGTGGCGGACCGACTGCGCGGACGCTGCCCGTGGGGATCGAACGCTCGGCCGCGTTCCTGTTCCCCGGACAGGGCGCGCAGTATGCGGGGATGGCACGCGGTCTGTACGGCACCGAGGCTACGTTCGCCGCCGAGATTGACCGGTGCGCGACGGTGTTGGCCAACTCCCACCGCTTCGACCTGCGGGACGTCCTATTCGGTGACCAGGCTGGCACGGATACCGCCGATCGCCTTAGCCAGACCGAGGTGACTCAGCCCGCTCTGTTCGCCGTCGAGTACGCGCTCGCCGTGCTGCTGCGGGAGTGGGGCGTCGAACCGGCAGCTATGGCCGGGCACAGCGTGGGGGAGTATGTCGCCGCCAGCCTGGCCGGGGTGATCGAGCCGGACGAGGCGTTGCGGCTGGTCGCCGACCGTGGAGCGCTGATGCAGGCGATGCCCGCGGGCTCCATGCTCGCCGTCATGCTGCCCGAGGAGCTACTCCTGCCGATGCTGCCTGCTGGAGTGGACCTCGCGGCCGTCAACGGCCCGGGGCTGTGCGTGATCTCCGGATCGAACGAGGACATCGCCGAGATGCGGGCGATGTTCACCGGCCAGGGAATCAGTGCGCGCCCCCTGCGGACCTCGCATGCCTTCCACTCGAGCATGATGAATCCGGTTCTGGAGGCGTTCCGTGAGCGTGTCGGCAGGGTGGCGCTCTGCCCGCCGCGGATCCCGTACCTCTCTAACGTCACGGGGACCTGGATCCGCGCCGAGGAGGCGACCGACCCCGAGTACTGGGTCCGGCACCTGCGCTGCTGCGTCCGCTTCTCCGACAACTTGCGGGCGCTGATCGCCGGCGGGTACGTGTTCGCGGAGGTAGGCCCTGGCCGTGTGCTCACGGGGCTCGTTGCTGCTCACGCGCAGCCCGCGGCATCCGCGCGTCCTGCCCCCGCCGCGGTCCCGACGATGCGCGCGGCCGATGAGACGCGGGATGACACCGAGATGCTCGTGGAGTCGCTGGGCCGAATGTGGGCGGCGGGCGCTCCCATCGACTGGGAGCGGTTCTGGTCTGGCGAGAGGCGCCGGCGGGTGCCGTTGCCGACCTACCCGTACGAGCGCCGCCGATTCTGGATCGAGCGCAGTGCCGGCGACGCCGCCGCGGCGGCCGGGCCAGAAGGCGACATCGGCCCGTTCTACGTGCCCACCTGGCGGGAGAGTCCGCTTACCGCGCCGGCCGAGGACGGGCTCGCCGCCGACCGGACGCTCTGGGTGGTGTTCACCCTGCCCGGTGACCCCCGAGTCGGCGGCCTCATCGGGTTGCTGCGCGGGGCAGGCGCAGAGGTGATTGTCGCCGAGCCGGGCGATGGTTATGCGGCCGGGCCGGACGAACGCTATGTGCTCCGGGTGGATGATCCGGCCGACTACGCCGAGCTGTTCAGCGCCATCGCGGCAAGGAACCCGGACAACGTCCGGCTGGTACACGCATGGACGGCAGGTGAGCCCGACAGCGGCCTTGTCGAGGCGGAACGCGCCAGCCAGACCCTCAACCATGGCTTCTTCAGCGTGCTCGCGGCCGTTCAGGCAGCGGCACGGCTACTAGGCGGCACACCCGTCGACACGTGCATCGTCACGAGCCGCATGCAGGATGTGGCCGGGGACGGCGACATCGAGCCGGCCAAGGCCGCGGTGCTCGGGCTGGTGAAGGTCGCGGCGAAGGAGTTTGACCGGATCCGCTGCCGGAGCATGGACATCGACGTGACGGCGGCGTCCGCAGGGGCCATCGCCGCACAACTCCTCGCCGAGTCCATGGCGGGCTCGGGTACCGAGCAGGTCGCCTATCGCGGCCGGAAGCGATGGACGTGGTCCTACGCAGCCGTCTGGCCGCAGGCCTCGCCGGGGGCTCCGCCGATCCTGAAAGAGCGCGGCGTATACATGATCACCGGCGGGCTCGGCGGGCTCGGACTGGTGCTCGCCGCGCAGCTCGCCGAGCTCGTCCAGGCACGGCTGGTGCTGCTTGGACGCACCGGCCTGCCGGACAGGGACGACTGGGCAGCGCTGCTTGACCAGGCAACAGAGGATGACCCGGTTGCCCGCCGGGTGCGCGCCGTCGTGGCCATCGAGGAGGCCGGCGGGAAGGTACTTTCCTGCGCGGCGGATATCACCGACGAGGCCAGGATGCGGGCGGTCCGGGAAGAGACCGAAGCCGTCTTCGGACCGGTCGACGGCATTTTCCACCTGGCGGCGGTGGCTGGCGGCGGAATGCTCGAGGCCCGTCCCCGCTGGGCCTCCGAAGAGGTCCTGCGCCCCAAGGTCGAAGGAACCTACGTCCTGGAGGACGTCTTCCATCCCGGTCTCTTCGTGCTGTACTCCTCGACCGCGGTGATCGCGGGGGACTTCGGGCTCGGTGACTACGCCGGGGCCAACGCGGTGCTTGACGCGTTCGCGCAGACGCGGTGGGGCCACGGGCGGCATGTGGTGTCCATCAACTGGCCGGCCTGGAACGATGTCGGCATGGCGATCGCGGTCCATGGCTCAAGCGTCCTGCGTGACCTCGAGCTGGGCTCTGCCGTGCCGGTCGCCCACCCGATGCTCCGCACCCGCCGCGAGGGGACCGACGTGGTCGCGTTCGACGTCGAGCTGGATCCCGCCCTGTGGGTGTTCGCCGAGCACCGCATGAACGGGATGCCCGCCATGCCCGGCACCGGGATGGTCGAGCTGATCCGCGCTGCCTACCAGGAGATTACCGGCAGCGCCACCGTGGAGATCAGGGACCTCATGTTCCCCAGCCTGCTCGCGGTCAAGCCCGGCATCGAGGCGCGCGCGGAGCTGCGCCGCACGCCGGATGGCGGGTATGCCTTCACCCTCGCCGGGGGCCTGCCGGGCAGCCCTGTAGAGCAGTACGCGCGCGGCCGTGCGTATCCCGCAGAGGCCGGCCCCGTCCCGCGGCACGACCTGGACGCCCTGCGCGAGGGATCCTCGGACACTACCCCCGCATTCCAGGCCAGAGTGGGGCTGATGGAGTTCGGGAAGCGCTGGGACGTCATCCGGTCACGTCATTCGGTCGGCGACGTCGATCTTCTCACCCTCCGCCTGGACGCGGAGTTCGCCGGTGACATGGATCAGTTCCGGGTACATCCTGCCATGCTGGATGCCGCTGGCGCCGTCGGGATGAGCAGGCCAGGGGACGGAAAATACCTGCCATTCGGCTACGATCGGATCGTGGTGCGCGGCTCCGTCCCCCCGTCGTGTTACAGCGTGATCCGCCATTTCGACGACACGCTCGGGGAACTTACCCGCATCGACGTGACGATAGTGGGCGAGGACGGAGCGGAGCTGGTGGCGGCCGAGGGTTACAGCCTGCTTCGGGTCAGCGATGACGGAGCCTCCCATGCGGTGTCCGCCGAAGCGACAAGCGGACGCACGAAGACTCCGGGCGGGTCACGGGCCGCGGAGGAGGACCCGGTGATCGTACTCATTCGCGAGGCCAACGAGGAGAGCAGCATCTCCTCGGCTGAAGGCAGCGAGGCGCTGCGCCTCATGCTCGGCGGCGCCGTCGGACCTCAGGTAATCCTGTGTCCGGGCGGCATCACCGAGCGGGTGCGTCGTGCCAGCAGGCTCACCCGCTCGGTGCTGATGGAGCGGCTCAACAGCGTGCGGGCCGAGGCCGGGGCTACCCGCAGCATTGACACTCCGTACGCGGCTCCCGAGACGGACACCGAGCGGGCGATCACGGACCTATGGCGGGATGTGATCGTGGTTGACCAGGTCGGTATCGACGACGACTTCCTGGAACTCGGCGGTGATTCGCTGGTGGCGGTGCAACTCGTTGGCCGGATCGCGCACAGATTTAAGACCGACGTATCTGTCGCGCAGCTCTTTGAAAGCCGCACCGTCCGTACCCTAGCGGCGTCAATCGAGGGTGCTGACCGCAAGCTCACACCGGCCGACCTGAAATGAGCTAATAGATGAAGTCTCGAATCAGTGTCACGATCGACCAGGTCGGTCTGTCACTCAGCACAATCCTCGAGCGGGCAGACATCGCGGCGAAATCCGGGGTGGACGGCCTGTGGGTGTCACAGCCTCCGAGCCAGCGGGAGGCCGGCATGCTGCTAGCCGGCCTCGCCGCCCGCACTCCAGGTGTGACAATCGGCACCGCGGTCCTTCCCATCTACATGAGCCCGCCGGTCACCATGGCGCAGACAGCCCTGACCCTCGATGAGATCTCCGGTAACCGGCTGGTGCTCGGTCTCGGGCGCGGACACCGGATGTACGGCGAGTGGATGCTCGGCGGCACATATTCCGCGTCGGTCGGACCCATGCGCGAATATCTCACCATCGTGACGTCCCTCATCCGCAAGGGCGAGGTCAACATCGCCGGATCCTGGTTCACCGGCCGCGCTTTCTACGCCGCGCCCCGTCGCCCCCAGCTGCCGGTGTACGTGGGCTCGTTCGGCCCGCGGATGCTGGAACTCGCTGCCGAGCTCGCCGACGGAGTGATCCTGTGGATGTGTACCCCGTCGTACGTCCGCGACGTCGTCATGCCCAGCCTGCGAGCGGGCTGGGCGCGCAGGCAAGACGACCATGCAACGTTCGGGGTGGTGGCGATGGTGCCAGCGCTCGTTTCGCCGCAACCCGAGGAGGGCCGCGAGGGTGCCCGCGGCATGCTCACGAGCTACCTCCGCATGGAGAATTACCAGACGCTGCTGGCGGCCTGCGGATTCGGTGACGATGTCAGGTCCCTGCGAGTCGGCGATGCGATGATCGACGAGCTGTGCGCAATCGGAAGCGGACAGGTAGTCCGGGAGCGGATCGAAGCCTATCGGGAGGCCGGGGTCACCGACGTCGCGATAGCGCCACTGTCAGAAAAGCACTTCCTGGCTACGCTGGAAGAAGCGATTGGAACGTAAAGTTCGTCTTATCGGGAATTCTCGCGCAGAAAAATCATAGTAGCTGCACACAAGCAGATCAATGCCATCGCGACCGCGACTGAGATCCCTTCAACCATCACCGCACCGCCGTAATTGCCTACATACGCCTCACGCATCGCGTCGATGATGTAGCGGAACGGTGAGACGCTCCCGATCCCCTGCAGCCAGCCCGGCCCAATCGTAAGCGGCAACATTATCCCGGAGAGCAGCACGATCGGCATGATCAGCAGGTTGAGACCGGAAGCGAGGACCGCCTCGCTTTTCGTCAGCAACCCTATCCCGTAGGACAGCGCCGAGAGGCTGACCGCAATCAGCGCGATGAACCCAAGGCCGATCAGGATCCCGGTAACCGGGGCACGCAACCCGAATGCGAGGCCGACCAGAATCAGCATGACGGACTGGACGAGCAGCACGACGACATCGCGCAAAATACGCCCGGCCAGGATGGCGAGCCTGCTCACCATGGTTACCCTGAGCCGGTCGACTATTCCGTACCGAAAGTCCGCGATGATCGAGAATCCCACCGAAGCGGACCCGAAGAGACCGAGCTGGATCAGCAGGCCAGGCACGAAATACCCGTATGCGTTGCCCGCGCCGCCGGTGAGACCGCGGTTAAAGACGCTGGCGAACAACGGGCCAAAGAATACCAGGAACATAACCGGCTGCAGCAGGCTGATGACCGTCCAGACCGGATTGCGAAGCGCCAGGCGCATCTGGCGACCGAAGACCAGTCGCGTATCCAGGACGAAGTTCATTTCAGATCTCCTCAGGAGGCCGCGGCGGACAGCAGCGGATCAGGCATGACCATAGTGCCGTCACGAAGGCCGCGCCCGGTCAGAGTCAGGAACACGTCATCCAGCGTGGGACTGATCAGCTGAACCGAATTCAGTGTGACACCGGCGCCGTCGAGAATCCGCAGCAGCTCAGGCAGCACTCTTTCGCCGTGCTGCACGGTCAGCCGCATCATGCAGCCGTTAAGCGTGATCTCGCGGATATCAGCGCGGCCTGCGAACGTTTCCTGCACAATGCCTGGATCGCCGTTCAGGCTGAGCGTTATAATGTCGCCTGAAAGGCGCTGTTTCAGTTCCTCCGGCCGACCTTCCGCGACCACCTTCCCGTGGTCGATGACCAGCACCCTGTCGCAGAGCGCGTCCGCCTCATCGAGGTAGTGCGTCGAGAGGAACACGGTGGTACCGAGTTCCTTCCTTAGCCTGCGAATATGGTCCCAGAGGTTGCTGCGGCTCTGCGGGTCTAGGCCGGTACTCGGCTCGTCGAGGAATATGACTCGCGGAGAGTGCACCAAGCCGAGCGCGATGTCGAGCCTGCGACGCTGGCCACCCGAGAGCGTCTTCGTGAGTCGGCGCTCAAGTCCCACCAAATCCAGTTGCCTGACGAGCAGGTCCGCCCGTCGGGCCGCCTCGGCCGCCGGCTTGCGGTAGAGCCTGCCCTGCAGCACAAGCTCCTCACGAACCGTCGAGTTCGGGTCGGAGCCACCGCCAACCACGCCGATGGCCTGGGGGACGTAGCCGATGCCCATGCGAACGCCGACCGGATCGCGGATCAGGTCGGCACCGACAACCGTGGCCGTTCCGGTAGTCGGCCGCAGCAGCGTTGTGAGCAAGCGGAAGGTAGTCGTCTTCCCGGCACCATTGGGGCCGAGGAACCCGACGATCTCGCCCTGCTCGACTGCCAGATCGACGCCCGCCACGGCCTCGACGACTCCCCGCCGGGTCTTGAACGTTCGGCCAAGCCCCCGTGCCTCGATAATCGTCATATGTTTCCTCCGGGCCGGGCTTGACTGGCCCCTGAAGTCTGCCATGGTTATACGGCGTCGCAGCAGGATCAATATGGCCAGAACTCGCCAATGTCTTCCATTTTGGCCAGCTTGCTGACAGCGTCGTCCTTAGCACAACGACCGCGAAGCGGGCGGCGTTGTCAATGACCGGCCCGGCTCTGTTAATTTTAAAAGGGGCATACAATGTCAAACAATCGTTCACCGATGCGCATCGCGAACGGCGAATTCGATACGAGTCAGAAATGTATTCAATTGCCATTGCCATCCGTGACACTCGGACCTGTCACGAATGATGATTTCGAGTTGCTTTCCAAGTGGGCATCATCGAAGTCGTGGGTCTACGCCGGTGGGTCACGGCAATATCTCAATGCCGAAGCGTTCAGGAAAATCGCTGAGAATGGCCGAGATAATTTTCTGATGGTCATCGATCGCGACGGACGGTCAATAGGGGCCGTTACCTGGCGCAGCGGGCAGTATCCAGCCAGCTTCGAGATCGGCACGATGATCGGCGATCCCGCACGCTGGCAGATCGGGTACGGAATTGAGTCGGTCCTTGCGATCATCGGGCAGCTCTTCGACACTAAACACGCGCACCGAGTCGAGTTTGTATGCGGAGTATTCAACAAGCCCGCGATCCAGGCTTGTTGCTCCGGGCTGATCCACATTGAAGGCGTACTGCGAGATTACTACTACTTCGACGGCACTCATCACGATGCGATCATCGGATCAATACTTCGGGCGGAGTACTACTCGATGGTCCGACCGAGAGAAACCGTTCCCAAGGCGGAAAGGGACGAGTCACGCCATATTCTCGACGAGTACCTGCGGACGAACCCCATCGCACTACGCGAGGAGTAGGCGACCAAGTGGCATCCCACCGAGGACTGGAAATGAGAATAGAACAGCACCAGCGAAACATGCTGCACCAGCTCTTTCCCCACGGCGAAATCTATGCCGTCACGGACTGCGAGTGGCTGGAAACCGCGGCAGCGTATTACGGCCTGACGGGCCTCAAGCTGGCGGACGCGTCGAAACTCCCGCCCGATGCCAATGTCGTGCTTCTCCTCCGCCATCAGCTGGTGAGCTCCGGCCTCAGGAAGCTATTCCCCTTTGCCAAGGTGCTGGTGATTCCGATCATCAATTTCGATCCGACGCTCGAAGCGGCGCTGTATACCCAGAAACTGGTCATGATCACGGATTATCGTTCCGCTTGCGCGCAGGGTCGTTACTGGGTGGACAACATTAAGAACCAGACCGGACCGCTCGTCTTCTACACCGACGATGCCGAGGAAACCGGCAGCGGACCCGAGCGCACCGAACTGGTCTGCTCATTCTCCGATGACCTGAGTGCCGCGGCCGTGCTTGAGCCCGTCATTGAACCAGGGCAGTGGGTCAGCGTCGGGTCCTTCTGCGAACTATCGCTCACGACCGATTCGCACGATCAGCCGCACCAGTTCAGCCTCGACGGCACCGCCATCGCATCCGGGGTTCTCGTGGCGCGCGATCGGCATTTCAGCGAGATCGGCGACACCAGAATCAGGGCAGCCGACAAGCTGCGCGGCGAGCTCGTGGCGGCCGCTCCCATCAGCTTGCGCCTTGACGGCGGCGTGCTGACCGAAGTCCGCGCCGCCGGCCGGGACTTCACCGATGCTGTCCGAGAAGTCACCAATCCCGAGCACGGCCTCCAGGCCCTTGAGCTGGGGATCGGCACGAATCAGGGCGTCCTACCCGAAGTGAAGTGGCAGATCAACTCGCAACTGAACGAGGGGGCTGGCCCTGTCCACCTCGGGTTCGGCGAAGGAACCACCGGAGCCCACATGGACTTCATTGTGGCGCAAAGTAATCACCGATTCCTGGTCTCGGCCTGAAATGACTCCGGTGGCGTCTGGCGTCCCGGATAAAGAAGCCATAAGAGAAAGGAGGTGAATACGATGCGTAATCTTGATCTTCCCGTTCAGTCCTGGTCCGTCAAGGACGCGGAGCCGACAGCAGACGCGGAGAACGACGACAACGATCAGAACCGCTCATTCCACTACGGCGGCTCCTCATAACGACCGGTGATCGGGGGTGGCAGAACCCCGCCACCCCCGATCGAGCCTTCCTGTACCCCCCGGCCATAGTTCATTACCGGAGCAGTCATGACGCATGCGGATCCGCTGCATCTCGACGGGGCAACCCGACGGGAGGTGTGGCGAGCGGTCGGCGAGGCGATCGAGGCCTACTACCGCGACGTGCGGCACCTCAGCGTGAGCGCCAAAATCAACATGGACGAGGTTCGGGCGGCCGTAGAGCGATTCGATTTCGATCGTCCGCTGCCCCCGCGGGAGGCGGTTGACCGAGTGGTCGACGCGCTGCGCCGGCTGGAGCCGCATGCCCTCCATCCACGCCACTTCGGCCTATTCGATCCCGCCCCGACGGCCATGGGGGTGGTGGCCGAGGCGCTAGCTGCCGCGTTCAATCCATGTCTGGCGTCCTGGGCGGGCAGCCCGTTCGGGGTCGAGACCGAGCGCCATCTTGTCCGGACGTTTGGACGACTGTTCGGCTATGAACCGGCTTCAGCAGACGGCGTCATCACTTCGGGAGGCTCAGAAGCCAATCTCACGGCTGTCGTGCTGGCGCTCGAAGCGCGATTTCCCGGTCACCGCGAACGCGGTCTGCAGACAGTGACCGGTCAGCCGATGATCTACGCGAGCCGGCACGCGCATCCATCGGTCCTGAAGGCCGCGGCTGTAACCGGGCTAGGAACCGCCGCCGTCCGTGTGGTCCCGACGGATCAGTGGCACCGCATGGACGCGGCGGCGCTGGAGCGGCTGATCCGGGCGGACCTGGCCGCCGGCCGGATTCCGCTTCTGGTCGTCGCCACGGCTGGCACCACCGATGCGGGCGTCATCGATCCCATTGCCGATGTCGTTGGCGTTGGGGCGCGGCAAGGCGTGTGGGTTCACGTCGACGCGGCATGGGGAGGAGCCGCGATCTTGGTGCCCGAGCTCCGCGACGCACTCTGTGGGGTTGATCAGGCGGATTCGATCACCTTCGACCCGCACAAATGGCTGTCGGTGCCGATGGGTTGCGGGCTCCTGCTCACTCGCCACCGCGGGCTGCTCGATCAGGCATTCGCCGTAGCGGTACCCTTCCTGGCCGGCCGGGAAGAACCAGGCGTAGATCCCCACACCCGATCCATCAGGTGGTCACGAGACTTCGCAGGGCTCAAGCTGCTTCTGTCCCTCGCAGTCGCGGGCTGGCACGGCTACGAGGACGCTTTGCGCCGCCAGGTGCTGCTCGCGTGGCAGTTGCGCGATGGGCTGAGGAGCGATGGCTGGACCCTCATGAACGACACGCCCCTGCCTGTCGTCTGCTTCGCCGACGACTCCGACGACTCCGACGACGGGCCCGATCTGGTCGCGGAGGCGGTCAACCAGTCAGGCGAGGCGCGCATCTTCACGGTTCGGCTCGGGGAACGGCTAGTCCTTCGGGCGTGCGTTACCAACTACGCCACCTGCGCCGAGGACATCGACCTGCTGATCAAGCTGCTCGACCGTGCCCGTGAAGACGTCCGGTCGCGACGCTTCGACGACCCGTCAAGCACCGTCCCGGCAACGGATCGACTACTAAGGAGTGCGCCCCGGTGAAAGCAATGCAGGACTCTACCATTGAAGTTGAAGATGGTGAACTATTGCGGGAGCGCATGAATGAAGAGGGCTACCTCTTCATTCGCGGGGTCATCGATTCCAAGCTAATCCGCGAGGTAAAGTCAGATGTTCTCGACGCCTTGCGCCGGGCTCAGTGGATAGCGGCTGACGGATCTCTCCAACCGCTCATAAACGGCCAGGAAGATCCACGGTACTGGGCCGGATTCGGCGGCGTGCAGGCCCTGGAGTCGTTTCATCGGATGGCGTTTGACACCCGGCTTACCGCAATCATGTCAGCGCTTCTAGGGGAAGATATGTACCCCTGGCCGGGCAAGGCTCCCTACATGATGTGGCCAGAGCACCTCGGCGGCACTCACGCGAAGCCTCATCAAGAAGGCGTTCGCTGGTCGGAGGACGTTCTGTCGACCTGGATTTCTATCGGGAATACGCCCATGCGACAAGGCGGACTCGCGGTTCTACCGAGAACGCAGAATATCGGCTACCTGCCCGGTTACGGTTATGGCCAGTCCGACTTCGGCCCGGAGTGGGTAACGACCGGATTCGAGCCGGGTGATATCGTCATCTTTCACAATTTCACCGTACACGGGAGCCTGCCGAACCAGACCGATGAGCTGCGGCTGTCATGCGCGTTCAAGTGGCAGTCGGCCCGGTACCCCGCACCTGCGGAAGCGGGCCTGCCCGTTCGCTATCCCGGGGTACCTGGCTGGGATTCGCTCACCGCCGGGTGGACCTCCAGGCGATGGATTACACCCCCGGATAATGTAACATTCACCCGTATTCCGCCCAGCCGATCCGGTACCCTGGGTGGCGTGCCGCCTGATCGGCTCAGCGCACCGGTATAAAAAGTTACCCGCCGGCGGGTACAGCAGCACCGCGATCAGCTCGGTGTCGCCTGGGAACTCGCGGATGTGTACAGCAGCCCCTGCGACCACACGTGCTCTACACCTCCCCACCGTAGCGCGTCCGCGATGCTCGGGAAAAACCCGCGGCCAGGATAATTGGCGCTTGTATTGCACAGCACAGGAACTCCGCTCAGCCGCTGGTAGTGACTAAGCAGCTCGTGGATGGCGGGTTCCTGCTTCTCGGATATGGTCTGAAGCCGCGCCGTGCCGTCAAAATGGGACACCGCAGGGATACGTTCCTTCCACGCAGGGCGAACGCGGTGCTGGAAGAGCATAAACGGGTCGCTGCCACCCGGATCGAATATCTCGCTCGCTCGCTCTTCCAGGCAAATAGGAGAAACCGGTCTATACGGCTCCCGCTGTTTGATCTTGTTCAGGAGATCCAGCATCCCCCGATCGGTCGCCGGTGCCAGAATACTGCGATGGCCAAGTGCGCGGGGTCCGAGTTCCGCTCGGCCGTGCATGAACATGACCGGCATTCCAGCATGCAGCAGTTCGGCCACCGCGGTCAGTTCTGCTGGCCGCGCGTTCCAGCCCGGCGGAATCGGCTCATCTCGCAAATAAGGACCGCGGTAGGCATCCCACTCCAGAATCCATCGGCCACCACTGCGCATCATCTCCGCGCAGGCAGCTCCGAGGGCAGATCCTGAATCATTGGGAAACGGCGGAACCCATACGTCGGCAAATCGGCCACCGTCCCGTAGCTGCGTATTCCAGGCTATGTTGAGCGCGCACCCTCCGGTGAGTATAAGGGGCATATTAGTCAGCTCGTGCCGAGCGAGCTTGCTGGCCAGCTCATGTTCTAGGAGGTCGCCCAGAAATGCCTGCCAGGTATGGATGGCGTCCGCGTTCTCCACATTCAGGCTCTGTGCAGCCGCCTCAATCCTATCGGCGAGCATGACGGGCAAAAGAACAAAAGGCGCCTGCTGCGCGAGGAGCGGATATGCGCGCGACATTTCGGACAGTAGTTCATGATTTAGGCTGCCCAGCCCAGCATAGGCCATTGCCTTTCCAGGCGCGGAAAGCTGGTGCTTTTGAAAAGTACTACTATCGGAATTCTCTGGAAGGCGGAAAGGCGGGAATCGTGAGATGACCTCAATGTAGGCGTTACCTTTGAGCGGCAACACGGCCCCCAGGCTCCGCACCGTACGGGAGCCCGGATCCACGACATACAACCGCGGCCCGACACCACCATCCCAGACCAGGACCGCTGCTACTCTTTCCTGCCTGGCAAACGGGCTGGCGCAGTAGCCACCAGCCAGATGGCCGGTACTATGGTGATGGCTCCGGTAGGAATCAGAAATACCTGGGAGCGGCTTAGCTATAGAAATTCCCTCTAACGGAGGCTGGTTATCCGATTCGCGGTACGCGGCAACCGGCAGCTGAACCTTTCTTCCCCCTGCCTGAGTGATCAGGTTCGGTGAGGGATCTACCTCCATAGCCGGGTCATGCGACTGCTGAGTTTCCGTAAACCAGCCATCGAGGACCCACGAGTCGATGTCCCGCGTGGTCATTCTGCCGTGCGCAAGCAGCTCGGTTACCTGTTCCAGCCGAACTATCCTGGAATAACGAGCATTATTGTAAATTTTTTCAAGCTCAACAACACACTCTAGCTCGTTGCCACGGATTAGCGCGACAGCGCCGTCGTGAGTAAGTTTTAGCCCGGCAATTGATGCTGGTCTCATAGCGGGACCCCTCTGGTGCCGCATGCCTCTAGTTAGCTATCGGCCGCGTCGCACGTACTTCGGGCCGCAGCATTCAAGCACGAAGCTCAGGACGACTATCAGAAAGAAGATGTTCATGTAGGACTGCCAGCTGATAGACACAACGCCGACCACGTTCAGCAGGCCGAGGACAGCCAGGGGTGGCAGCAGGTAGCCGTCGATCATGCAGTGGGTACGGCCGCAGCGCCTGGCATTGATGTAACACGCTGCGCCGATCCACGCTATGCAGAGCGTCATTAGCAGGCCGGCTGCCACGAAGGACAGCCAGTGCGCATGCCAAGCCGCGTTGGCGAAAATAACCAGTGCTCCGGGCACTCCCCAGACCCATAGACAGGAGCTTGTTTGCACAAGATCCCTTCGCCCGGAACTCTCGACGGCCGGTAGCCCTGGCTTCATGAGTTGCTCAGCGGATGCCGGAGGCCTCGATGCCTGCCACCGCCCGCGTCGTTCGCCATCGCCGCCACCTCCACTGGATCGATTTTTGGGCTGGTTCTATTCGGGCTGAGAGTCTGAGGATATCCGGCTCAATTGATTACTATTTTATCAGGTTAGCCTGTTAGGTTAATTACCGCAAGGGCTGGCGTTGCTCACGCACCGGCGGCCACCGCAGTCTGCCCGCGGCGGCAGCGATTTACGGCCGGCCGATTGCTGACTTATGCGACAAGTAGAACGACCGCATGACGGTATTGGACTCAACCATACCCACCGGAACGTCGAATTCTGCGCGATTTTGGTCACACCGGCGACCCCGCTGGTTAATTCGTGTTCATGCGGCCGGGGCGAGTTCGAGTCGGCGAGGCGGCTGGTGCGGTCCGCGCGGTCGTCGGCATGCCACCCGAGCACTTACGATCAGCACTGTGACGCGGGCGGGCGAGCATACCGAGACATCTGACCGGCCAGAGTTGGCAATCGCGCAAGCGCGATGGTTCCGGGCGCTGGCCGACCCGACCCGCCTTGCCATCATCAAACACCTGCTGGCAGGCCCGCGCACCGTCACCGAACTGGTCGACATGACGGGCCTGCCGCAGAGCCGAATTTCCAACCACCTCGCGTGCCTGCGCTGGTGCCGATTCGTTCACACCGACCGGCAAGGCCGGCATGTCATCTACTCAATTGCCGACACACGGCTAAAGCAGGTGCTCGACCTCGCCGACGACCTCGTCGCCGACCACTCCGAGCACCTGGCTACCTGCAAGCGCATCGGGCCAGACTGGATTTGATCATCCGGCGGCTAAGCCCTGACCTTGCTTGACCTTGCCCGGGAAGGAGGGGTTAATCGTGTCAAGGAGACTCAGGAGGAGGAACGCTTGATGGACACCGGGCTCGGCACCGGCCTCGCCACGCGGTGTGCCAGTCTCGCGCCTGGCACGCGCAACGTGTACCAGGCCGTGCTGCGCCGGTTCGCGGCCACGGGCAGGCCACCCGAGCCGGCCGAACTGGAGGCCGCCGAACGGCCGTTCGACCTAGCCGCTGGCCAGTTGCTGGCCGAGCTAGTCGCCGCCGACCTCCTTGGCCTGGATGACGCCGGCCGGATCCGGATGGCATACCCGTTCTCAACCGGACCGACCCCGCACGTGGTGGCGATCGCCGGCGGCGCCAGCGTGTACTCGATGTGCGCGCTCGACGCGCTGGGGATTCCGCCCATGCTCGGCGTCGACGCCGTGGTCACCTCGGCGGACCCGGTTACCGGCGCACCGGTCAAGGTGACCTTCTCCGGCGGGCTGGCCAGCTGGGACCCGCCCGGTGCGGTGCTCTACGTTGGCCGCACCGGGCACGACGGCACAACCGAGCAAGTCAGCTGCGGCAACCTGAACTTCTTCGCCAGCCCGGACTCGGCCGGGCAATGGGCCAGCCAGCACCCCGAGGTCACCGGCAGCGTCCTGGATCAGGCCCGTGCCCAGACACTCGGTGCGCAGACCTTCGTGCCACTGCTGGAAACGGGCACGTGACCGCGGCACAGTCCCTGGCGCGCAGCGTGCCCACGGGTTCAAGAAACTAGAGGAAGTAGTCGGCAATCAGGACGTAGCCGCGCTCATGACCAGCGGGTGGGTCGACGGCCCTACCACGTCCGGAGTCCCGGCCGTCAGCACAAGGCCCGGCAGCATCGCCTACGGGCCGGTCGCGCAGGCACCGGTAGATCCCGACGTGGTATTGCTTCGGTTGAGCCCGAAGGCGCCAAGGTCGACGCCACCGTGGGGCGGTACGCGGCGGAGGACTCACACTGCTTCCGGTAACCGGGAAAGCCGGGCCAGGGGTGGCGAGCTACGTTGTCATCGCCTGCTTGGTCAGGCGCTGGCCATTGCCCGGCACTCCTCGACACAGGCGCGGCACGCCACAGCGCACTGCCGACAGAGATCGATATCATCGTGCTTGTCACATTCGGCCGCGCATGCCTCGGCCACCTGCGTACATAGCTGGCACAGCTCGTCCGACCAGCGGGAGCCCCGAGCTAGGAGGGTGACGCAGGCGGAGCAGATCGCCGCGCAGTCCAGGCACAGCCGGGCACATTCGACCAGATCCGGACTGGTCATGCAGCAGTCGTAAGCGCACGACTCGCATGTTTGCTGGCAGGTTGAACAGGCATCCAGGTACGCTCTGTGCCGCTCGTCAATGATCGTGGTCATGGTCGTGCCCTTCGTTTCCCAAGTCGGATGAGGGGTGCTACACACTGCGGCGGTGTTGCGCGCCGCGGGGCTCCGGTCCGATCCGCTGATGCCTTGCCCATCAAAGA
Organism: Actinomycetota bacterium; assembly: GCA_003168255.1. Classification (GTDB taxonomy): domain Bacteria; phylum Actinomycetota; class Actinomycetes; order Streptosporangiales; family Streptosporangiaceae; genus PALSA-505. The sequence continues at coordinate 22,986 of PMSU01000212.1, read as the reverse complement.
TACGGGACATAGCGGGCGCCGGGAAGGGGTCAGTGCCGCCTCAGAATGGACGTCGGACCCGCCGCGTGCCAGCCGGGCGTGGTGACGGCATCTTTGTCTATGTTCTACCTGGCTGTCATGATTGGCATCGTAGGATCGTCGATAACCGGACATGCCCGGGAGACTTCGATATGACTGACAGGCATGATGAGCGCCCTCGCGCTGCTTTTGTCGCATCTTCGTGTGAACAGAACACAAGGCGCAAAGCCGATGCTCAGGCAAGCATGACCCCTGCGCTAGTGGAGCTACACCGCCACGTGCTCAGGGCGTTCCTGGCCACCGGCAGGCCACCGGAACCTATCGACCTGCGCCGATTGGCCCGTGGCCTCGGCCTCGCTCCTCGCAGGGCAATGCTTGGGCTGGCCGCCGCGGATCTAGTCCACACCGACTCGGTCACCGGCGTGGCGACTACCGCTTACCCGTTCTCTGGCATGCCCACCCCGCATGTGGTGCGCGTCGACGGTGCCCCGTTGTTATACGCGATGTGCGCGATTGACGCCCTCGGCATCCCGCTCATGGCCGGCCGAGACGGCGTAATCAGCTCGGTCAGCCCGGTGACACACGAGCGCATCACGGTGGAGCACCGCGCAGGGACCTGGCGATGGCGGCCAGCGACGGCGGCCGTCCTCATCGTCGGCCGCCGAGCCGCGGGTCCGTCGCTGCGCTGCACCTGCCCTTTCAACACCTTTCATGCCACAGCGCGGCACGCCGCCGCGTACCTGCGCGAATGCGCAGCGGCGTCCGGGCGGGTTGTCACCCAGACCGAGGCAGTCGATGCGGCTCACGCCGACTTCGGGCGGCTGCTCACCGGATAGCCGCCCTGGTTACCTATCTATAGCTTCGCCGCCCGGCCACCGAGCATCTGCGCGTCGGTCGGCTCGGCACAGCAGTACCAGGGCTCGGTCATCGCCGGCACGTTACGGGGGGCTGCCTGCGCGGGCAGTTCACCGGACAAGGCGATGCGAAGCGATGAGTCCGCCGGCAGGGCGTTTCGGACCAGGGTACGGGCATCCGAGAAGACCGCCCGCCTGCTCGCGCCGACCTCGGCACCCTGCCCGACCCGTTCGAGCACCGCCCGGTGCAGCTCGTCAACCCGTGGATCCGCATGCCGCCACGGATAGCACAATTTCGCCTCGTCGAACTCGCCGATGATCTTCTTTACCTCGGTCAGCTCAAGGAGCCGGGAGCCTCTTGGAATAAGCAGCCTGATGGCTAGCTGTATCTGCGAGACGTTGTCGACGAGGTCCAGCTCGGTAAGCAGGTTCAGCAGGTCTGCATAACTCTCGAGCGTCGTCCAGGGGGAAAAAGTCACGAAGGTCGGATTAAAGGTCAGGCCGACCCTGCGAAATTCACGGGTAACGTCTATGAAATCCTGCCTGGTATGATGTTTCTCATACGCCAGCAGGGTTGTTTCATCCACTGCCTCCACGGCGCTGGTGACGAAGAGGCACCCCGTGTCCCGCAACACCGGCAGCAATGACATGCGCTTCTTAAGGTGCTGAATCTTTATGGTGGCGTCGTAGCTGACGCCGGGAAACTCGTCATGTAGCGCACGCACGATTTCAAGCGCATGGGCAGGGGCATTGAAGAAGTCCGGGTCGCCGAAGGTGATGTGCTGCGCACCCGCGCTGACCTGCTGCCGGACATCTGATAGCACAACATCGGACTGCACCACGCGGAAGCGCCCGTCGTAAACCGGCACTATCGGACAGTGCCTGCACCGGTGCAAGCATCCCCGGGTGGCCTCGGTGGAGCCGACAACGCGCTGCTGGCCGTCGCCCAGGTCCACCTTCGCATAGTTCGACAGCAGCGGAAGCCATTTGCGCTCCGGCACCATGAAGTGCTGACGAGCCAGCGAGATTACCGGCTCTGGCTGCCTGCCGTCCGCGGAGTGACCGTGCCGGGAAAGTCGCCGTACGAGCGACACCAGTCCCTCTTCAAACTCACCGCCGAGTACCGTACCTACTCCGAGCTTTCTCAGGTACTCCTCGTTGACGGATGCGTAGAGGCCGAAGAAGCACAGATGCGCATGCGGGTTGAGTTCGGTGACCCTGGGGAGCATGCCGATCGCGATGCGAGTCGCTGTGTGCATGGGCACATAAAATGCCAGCAGGTCCGCGAGCTTTACCTTTTCCTCGTCCAGTTCTTCCACCGCCAGGTCCAGGCACTGGACATCGGATCCCGCCTCCTGCATCCAGGACGCCGCCGACCCCAGGCCAAAGGGCTGACGTCCGAGTTCATAGGCAGAAATTAGCAGGACCCGCATCGGCTAGCCTCCTCACGCTCTCGCTGACGCGAGAGCCGATCACGCTTGTTAGTCGCCCAGCTCGCTTTAGTTGGTAACATGTCTTGGCTGCTCGGTATAGTCATTTCGCGAGCTAGCAGCTCAGCGATTCAAGCAGCCGAGTCCTAGGCTTGCCTATTCTAAAGAATAGCTATTTATGTTGGAAATTGCAACAGGTCATGTCGGGCATTGGCGACTTGTTGCCATATCGTTTCTGGTACGATGCTATTGAGCCGCGGCGGACCTCTTGCTGATATAGTCGTAGACTGCTTGCCGATATGTTTTGCATGCGCAGCGCCGCGCCACATGCGCCAGCGCCTCCGTGGGTGCGATGTCACGACCGCCGACACCGGTGACGACGGCGAGTTGCGCTTCCCAGTCGTACCTGACCGTCTCGGCGGAGCGGACGACTATGGCGTCGGCGCCGTCGACGTCTGGGCCGGTCCCGCCGACGGCCTGCCGGTCGAGGTAAAGATCACCGGACGTGGCACCAGCCAGCCCGTCCTGATGACCAGGGATGGTGACTTCATCGGGGTGGTGGCCGGCGGTGGCGGGTTGGGACGAGCCGACGCTGGCGGCGACGGTCCCGGGGGATTCGGGGGTGAGGGCTGCCCTCGCCGCAGCCAGCGGTCCGGCGCCCGCCGTGGCCGGCCCGATGGCGGCTGCAACCCTGACCTACATGCTGGTCATCATGATCTGGCCGCCTCGGGGTGCTCCCGGCGGTGGCCAGCGGCCGGGTTCCGGCGAGGCGGCAGCGTCAGCCGATGGCGGCCTTGTGCCCGGCGTAGAACGACCGCATGGCGGTGTTGGACTCCACCGTGCCGGCCAGGGCGTCGACGAACCCGGTCAGGGCGCTGCCGGGGACGACGGCGAGGTTCATGTCGTTGCCGATCTCGGTGAAGGTGCGCATCCCTGCGCAGCCCAGCGATATGCCGGGCTGATTGCTGTTCAGGGCCAACGGGAGCGCGGCGCAGCCGGGGCGGCCCGAGACTTCCATCGGGGTAGCGGTCCAGGCGGCGCGCCCCGCGGCCTCGCTGTAGAGCATCGCCTGGGCCACGTTCACCCACAGGAGCACCAGGTCGGGGTCCAGCGGGAACTCGCGCAGCGGCCCGTAGACGATGCCGGCGCTGTGCCGTCCCACGGTGGGGATCTTGGCGGCCTCATCCATGCTGAGGTAGTGCGCGTCGCACATCGACTGCACCAGCCCGCCGAGCTGCTCGCCGACGGCCGGCGGCAGTTCGAAGCCCATCACCATCGACCCGACCGGGCAGTTGAAGTGCTGGGCGGCGGTGGCGTAGAAGGTGCCCTGCTCGGCCTGGCGCCAGAACGTGCACGCCGATGGCACTGCCTTGCTCGCCTGCGCGATGCCATCAGGTGGCTGGTCGGTGAAGGCTAGGGCGACCGGCGGGTGCTGCAGTGACAGCAGGGACGAGAGCTGTTGCGCGGTGGCGGCGTGATTCATCGGGGGTCCTCCTCGGTTGACGGAGCCTGGCATGGGGCTTGGATTACACGGGCGGGGCGAGCGGCGTCTCGGTAGGCTCGGCGCAGTAGTGCCATGTTTCGCTGAGCTGCGGCACTGGCCGCCGTAGACCGGCAGGATCGGGCAGGGCCGACACAGGTGCTTGCAGTCGCGGGTCACTTCTGTGTGCCCGACTGTACGCCGGGAACCGTCAGGCAGTGTCAGGAACGCGTACTCCGACAAGGCGGGAAGGCCGCTGCGGTCGGGGACCTGGAAATCCCGTCGGCCCAGCGACACCACCGGCAGCCACGCCGCCGGGGACGCCAGCCCGAACGGATGGTGACCCAGGTCGAACGCCGAGATCAGCAGCACCCCAGGCCTGGCTCCCGCCGACAGGCCAGTACCGCCAGGCACACCTGTACCAGTCAGCAGCGTCATGACAGCATTTCCCTGGGCGAGCACCCCCACAGGGGTCATTGTGCCGGCCTGCCGCCACCCCAGCGTGACGTCACCGTTACGCCCCTGCTACTAGACGAACACATCGCGCCGACGCATCATGAACCTACCGAGCCTGTCAGGAAGTCCTGTTGGATCCCGCATTCAGGAAAGACTCGCATGCCCCTCCCGCCGGCACATGACCTAGCAGGCAACGATCTGGCACCGCCGGATGAGTGCCAGCTGCGGCTGCTGGGCCGCTTCGACCTCACCGGCGTTCCGGCGAGCACGCTGGGCAAGGCGGCGCAGCGGCTGCTGGCCCTGCTCGCGGTGCACGTCGGCGCCCTCGCCCGGTGGCAGGCCGCCCAGCTGCTCTACCCGCAGGCCACCGACGCGCACGCCGCGTCGAACCTGCGCGCCGTCTTGTGGCGGCTGCAACGCTGCTGCCCCGCCCTCTTAACCGCCACCACCGCCGAGGTCCGCATCGCCGCCGGGGTGAGCGTCGACTACTGGGCCGCGATACCCGCGGCCAGCCGGCTGCTCGACCACACAGCCGCCTTCGACGCCGCCGGGCTGGCCGGGGCGCTGCGGGCAGACCTGCGCGACGACCTGCTGCCTGGCTGGCCCGAACTGTGGCTCGTGCCCGAACGCGAACGGTTCCATCAGCTGCGCCTGCACGCACTGGAAGCGCTGTGCACCCGGCTGACCGGCGCCGGCTGGCACGGCGCCGCTGTCGATGCCGGGCTGGCCGTCGTCAGCGCCGACCCGCTACGCGAATCCGCCCGTGGCGCCCTGATCGATGCTTACCTCGCCGAAGGCAACACCTGCGAAGCGATGCGCCAGTACGAAGCCTTCCGCGTCCTGCTGCACGCCGAGCTCGGACTGCGGCCCACGGCCGCGCTCAGGCAGCGCCTGGTCACCGGCGCGGGCACGGCGGCAGGCGGCACCTCGGCACCCTCAGCTGCCTTGACCAGCTCGTTGCTGCTATGAAGAATGCATCCGGGTTCCGCCCGGCCTGCTTCCGGGCGGGCATTGGCCATCATGGGTGACCAGTCCGATGCTGAACCCGTTCCCCCGCACCGCCTCGATCGCGATCTGGTCAGTGCCGGGCACGGCAGCAGGATCGATGTAGGCACGGGCTGGCCGTGACCCTGGCTGCCGGCGGGCGGCTGCACGAAGACCCGCCGTTCAACCGTCGCGAGCCTGCTGGGAACCGAGGTCACGCAGCCAGGCATCAGCGAGCCGCCGGGGTAGAACCGGACGGTGGCTGGCACGCCGTGTGCACGTAGTGCGCGCTGCAGGCCTGCCGGGTCCCGCACATCGTTGATGGACACTGCCACTGTCCCGTTGGGCTCGGTGATGACTGTCCACGCGGCCAGCCTGACCGGGGCCGGGCGGGCGCCCGGCGTAGCTGTGAGGCTGACGATTGCCACGGCAGCAGCTACGGCAACCGTGGCGCCGGTCACTGCCTGCAGCCGGCGCCGGCGCAGCCGTCCCCTTGCCCTGGCGGCGATGCCGGCGGGCATCCGCAGGTCCTGGCCGAATCGTTCCATGCCCTCGCGGAGCAGTTCTTCAACGTCCGTATTCATGATCTTCCTTCCCCGTCGTGCTGCCGTTTTCGTCCCAGCAAGCAGTGAGCTCCCGCATCCGCTGTAGGCCGCGCGACGCTGCCGATTTGACTGCTCCCGCCGAGCATCGGAGGGCCGCGGCCGTCTCCGCCTCGGAGAGTTCCTCCCAGTAACGCAGGACGAGCACAGCCCGCTGGGCCGGCGGCAGCTGAAGCAGGATGCGCACCAGCGCGTCCCTGAGGTCCACGGCAGCCGTGACATCGGCTGGCGGCGCCGCAGCGGCCTGCCTGAGCAGCGGCAGCTTCGCCCGCCACCTGCTCTCGCGCCGCCAGGAGTCGTCGGCGGCGAGGTTGTACAGGATGACCCGCAGGTATCCCTCCGGATCTCCCTCGATCCGTCGGCGGTGCCGGATCAGCCGCTCCAGCGCAGCCTGCATGAGATCCTCGCCAGCTTCCCGGCCGCCCGCGAGCATCACGGCGGTGCGGATCAGCCGCTCACCACGCCCGGCCAGGAACTCGTCGAGCTCCTCGGCAGTCCAGTCTTGAGTCACCACGCCTTCCTCGTCGCTACCCAAGTACGACCCAGCCCCGGCCGAAGTTGCCGGCACTGCCGAATCTGCCAGAAATCACGTGAAGGCTCACCAGGCTGAAGAGCTCGCCTGGGGCGCTTCTGGCCGGATCTAGTAACTTTCTGGCCTTCGCTCACCTGTGACCTGCTCGTTCTGATCTTGACCGTCTGTTCTAGCCGCCCGGACAAGGCATCTGGCAAAGCCCGAACGGCGCAAAGCGAAAACTCTCCTTGATCTTCGAGGTGCGCGATGACGATTGATTACCTGCCGTGGAACCATCCGCAGGCGCTATCTGACCGCGTCTGCATCCGCGACGCGAACGCCGAGCCGACCTATGCACAGGTAGCTCGCCGCGTCGAGGCGATCGCCTGCCAGTTCACGGCGGCCGGGGTCGGGCGGGGTCGGGCGGGGCGATGTGGTCGCGGTGATGCTGCCCAACCGGGTAGAGCTGCTGCTCACCCTGTTCGCCGCGTGGCGGCTTGGCGACCTTGCGTTGCTGATCTATACGAGCGGCTCTACCGGCGGGCCGAAGGGCGCGATGCTCGACCATGCGACCCTGGTCGCGATGGGTGCCTCGATCGGCGAGGCGATGAAGCTCAGCTCCGACGACAGCTGCCTGCTGGTGCTGCCGCTGTTCCACGTGAACGCGATCCTGGTGAGCTGCCTCGCGCCGATGATGGCCGGTGCCCAGGTGACGATCCTGGCCAGGTTCGCCCCGGACGCCTTCCTCGCCGCGATCTCGCGGTACCGGGCGACGTACTTCTCCGCGGTGCCGGCCATCTACGCGCGGCTGGCCGAGCTGCCCGGGGACCAGCTCAGCGACACTTCCTCAGTCCGGCTCGCGGTGTGCGGGGCAGCGCCGGTGTCCAGGGAAACTGCTGCGCCGCAGCGAGGACAGGTTCGGCTTCCCGATCATCGAGGGGTACGGGCTGACCGAAGGCACCTGCCCGCCGTGGCACACAGCGCCGCCGAGAAGGTGGCGATGCTGGTCATCCGGGCGGGCTGCCTAGTGCCAGGCACCCGGCGGCGCCGGCGGCCCCAAAGCAGCCGGGTCCGCCGCCGGAGCGGCGCTGATCATGGCCAGGGCCGGGTGCGGCGGTCGCGGGCGCATCCGGCCCGGCAGATCGGCCGTGCCCGGTCCCGGCACCGCAAACGCGCCCGATGAAGGCCCCAAGCAGGTAATCGCCTCCCCCTGAGCCTTTGTGGCTCTCCTGTCCTGACCACCGATAAGGAAGGGAAGCTAACCGAATAGGCCCTCCAGTCGCTGGGCCAGCAGGCACAGGTCCGGCGGGGGAGTCGGTTGCGCTTCGTGCCAGGCCGCACGCCGCAACAAGAGCGTTCGGGCAGCGGCTGGCTATGAGGGCCCTAGGATGGCCTCAGTACGGCCCCATACAAGATCAAAAAAGAAAGCCTAGGGAGACATAACCCCAGGTCAATACGGGTGCGCCGCCAGGGATTTGAACCCCGAACCCGCGGATTAAGAGTCCGCTGCTCTAATATTCGACTCTCGCAACCTACCAGCGTCTTTACGCTGACACGCTTGCAAGATATGCACAATCCCCCGAGAGTCGGTACCGCGCAGTGCCAGGTAGTGCCAGCGGCTGCCGGGCAGTACCAGGGCTGCCGAGCAATCACCGAGCAATCACGCATGATCATTTGGTTGCTCGGCATGGTGAGCAGAACCCGCAGGTCGGGCCAGGTAGCGAAATTTTGAAGCGGTACAGGATGTCAGGGGTCCGCGGGTACCGCTCCGTTAGTGCCTGACTGACTTGGCTTGGTGGGCTGGCGCAGCGTCGCTAGCGTTCTGGCGATCTCGTCGTCGCTCACCTTCTTGGCCGCGAATGCCGTGAGGTCCGCCAGGTTATTCAACCGGTCGGGATCCGCCTGGAAGTAGTCGTTCATCGTGAGCAGAGCGCGGGCCAGGCGCGTCACCGGGTCGTTCTCGTCCGCGATGCGGATGAGCGGACGAACGATGTCGGTGAAGGCCGTCCAGGAGGTGTCAGGACTCTCTCCGGTGAGGTTGCGGTGCAGCCACCACAAACGGGCAGTGTCCTCATCCTTGAGCGCAACCCCGCGCAGGAACTCGATGTGCTGCCTGGCTAGCGCCTCATTGAGGCGCGCTCCGCGCAGGGACTCAGTGAACCGCTCGGCCTTCGCCGCGTTTTCACCGGTGAGGTCTAGGGCCAGCGTGGCTCTGACCTCGACAGGAGACTTCTCGAGGGGTTGCCAGCCTGTCAAGGGAACGGCGGTCGCCTGCTCGGCGTGGAACGCGGCCTCCGGGTCGAACTCCTCGGTTTTCGCCTTGGCGATCTCATATACCCCGGCCAGTGCCGCCGCCCTGGCTGTCCGCAGTGGCAGGGCCGCGGACTTCGAGAGGTCCTGCCGGAACCAGGCATGGCCGCGGGCAGTGAACGAGATCCCAGGCAGGCGGGTCGGCAGCCGCGCGCTGAAGTTCGCCTTCCGGGACCTCGCCGGGCTCCAGATGTCAGTCAGCCTGGGCACGCGCGTCCGTTCCAGTGTCGGCTTGCAGGCCGGATACCACGGGCGGATCCGTATACATGTCATCCTGGGAGATCGCTTGCGCCGGGGTAGGGGTGCTGGGCGCGTAGATTTGCAGGTCCGGCCGGGTGGGTGCTTCCGGCGTCGGAGCCGTGGCGCCCGGCGTGCTAACCCGCGGGGAGGAGCCGGTACTGGGTTCGGTGTAGGCGAGTCCGTTCCAGTGCGGGTCCCGCCCTGTGGAGGCATCAGCCGCGACTGGGACTTCCGGCTCTTGGACAGCATCCTCACCTCTGATGGCGATCGTGAAGACCTGGCTCCAGAAGCTATCCGTGTCGGGGAACCCAGGATGCAGCTGGCGCATCGGGTTCTTCCCGAGCGCTGGCTCGATGCTCCTGCCGAGCACAGGGATCACGATCCGCGAGTCGATCGTGCCGTCAGCGGAAAACCTCTCCCAGTTCTGGAACACGGAGATAGTGGCCTGGTAGCTGGTGTCGCTCTCGCATGTCGAGCGCTGGAACCAGTCAATCAGGCGATCCTGGAAGCCAGCTTCGCCGGTAGCAGGATCTGCCCGTCCGCTGAGCAGGGCAGCACCGGTGCTGATAGAGGCCAGTGCGAGGAACGCGTTGATGCCCGCGGTCAGCCGGTTCTTGTCATCGAGCCACTTGGCGATGCTCTCGAGAACGACCGCCGGTTGGCGGGTTGCGATCGATGCGAGTGCCTTGGCCAGCGCAGGGCTGCCCGGTCCCACGTTTTGCGCAGCCCAGCCGAGCCGCACCAGGGCCATTTCCGGCTGCTGCTCCCCGAACTCACCACCACATACCGCCGCGACTAGATCCGCCCAGGAGCGGGAGTCCTTCACCCAGCTGTAGAGGCTGGATCGCACGTGCGCTCCGAACTGTGGATCAACCGCCGCGCGGGATAGCAACCGCGCCGCGATCGGTTGCTTGTCGCCGGTGAGCTTGTCGCGCAAGGCGCGCAGCAGGTCGTCGTCGCGGAAGCGGATGACGATGTCGAGAACGCCCTGCGCGAGGCGCTGGGCATCGTCGGGGGGAAGCTCCCCGAGTTGCGAGACGAGCCAGTCCGTGAGGAGGCCACGAAGGGGCGGATCCTCGAATTCGCGCCAGAGGTAGACGCGGAGTGCTTCCGCGATGCCGTGGCGGGTAGGGTCCAACCGCACTCTGTCGCCGTTCGGCTTGATCCCCGCTTCGCCGAGGCGCTGCGACGCGGGGTCATCGCTCAGGACAGCGGCAGGGCTGCGGTCCTCCTTCAGGTTGCGGCGCAGGTCTTCCGACATCCGCAGCACGGACGCGCGCTGTCCGTCGTCACAGAACGCCGCCGCCCACATCAGGGTTCGCGGGCCGATCATCTTCTCTGAGAGGGTTTCTTCGATCCATTGGCGCCATCCTTGGTACTCGTCAGTGATCTGCTCCGGGCTCCGGAAAGGTTCTTCGACGATGAGTTTCACGAGGCGGCGCGTATCCGCTGCCTTCGGAGCGGACAGCCAGATGTTGGTGAACGAGGGGTCATCCAGGATCGCGGTTCGTGTCGTCCCTGCCGCAGTGAGGCGGAGTTCGCGAGCAGCAAGCTTGCGGGCGTCCGGTGACCGGAGCCGGATTGCCGCGTTCCCCGCGCTGTCGGCCCATCGGTCTGCGCCCGTCTCATCCGTGGCGATGACGACCAGGACGAGGTCCTTCTCTCGAGCCCAGTCCAGCAGCTTCTTTCCGAAGTCAGCTGAGGGTGGCCTCTCCGTGGGTTCCGACATGTCAAGAAGGCACCGGGCTCCAGGCTGTGGAGGGAGGATACTGGTGCTTGGCCGCTTCCACGTTGGCACAAGCTCGTAGACGCGCCCATTGGCGCTGATCCCGCTCAGCAGGCGCAGCGCCGCAGTCCGCCGTCCGATGCCGCGCTCGCCTGTCATGATGAGCGCGCCAAAGTGCCGCAGCTTGTCGACGGCGCTCTGCCACTGTCCACCTGGCGGCACGAACCTTTCCTCCGCACACGGAGCCAGGTCAGCTTCCGGCACCACGCTTACCTCGACGAAGTCCTCGCCATAGTAAAAGACCTGTGTGTGCGCGACGAAGGCGGTTCCTCGATCCGCCACGTGGACGGCTTGGCTGAGTTCGGGCACTGTCACGATGTTCCGTTGTCCTCTCCGGGTGCGGCTGGCCTGCTGTTGATATTGACTGGGCCGAATTGCTGGTAGTAGCCGTTGAAGACGGTGCTATTCCCACTCGCGTTGACGGTGGTGGCATGTGACGCAGGGGGCCTAATGTCGGCGCTCGCGCCGGGCAGGTAGATTTGGAACCGGGCCAGCTGGTCACGCACGTGATCGGCATTAACATTGCCGGACCGTGGCCCGAAGCGTTCAGCGAGGCTTCGAAGGCGGTCCATGATGCCCGTGGAGGTTGTTCCCGCCTCCGCCGCCAAGTCCGCCAGACCGTCGAGTTCAGCCCGCCAGTCCCGCCCATCTGGCCCGTCCTCGACCGGCCACACGTGCAGGGCTCGCAGGATCTGATGAGTGAGCGGGCCGACCGTACCGGGATCAGTAGCGCCCGCTGCGGTCGCGACAGCCTCCGAGACTTCCGCGAGCCTGTTCCGGAGCGGCTTCCCGGTGATCCCCTCGCGGAGCAGGCTCTCGAAGGTCTCATGTCTGTCATGGGCCCGCGCCATTTCGGTCAGCTCGGTGAGCTCATCGAGGTGGCTCGCTCGGCTGGGGCGCGCCGCCAGGCCGAAGAGCAAATGTCGTTCCAAGATCCGCTCCGGCTGCCCGCTGCATGCCGTGACCACCTGTGCCATGACCTTAACGAACTCGGCGTCGCTCGCCGTTGCCCTGACGCTCCGCTTCACCTGGATCTGAATGTGCGGCTCGTCAGCAGACGGGTCGGCGTGCCCCCAGGCGACGACGTCATCGAGAGGGTAGCCCTCGTTGCTCTGCTGGAACGCAACGCGGACGACCGGCGCGTGAAGACCGACCGGGACACTGACTCCCCGCAGGAGCCTGCTTAGCAAGATCGTCGCGACGTCGTACTCGTAGATGCCTCCGGCGTCACCAGTCGAAAGCGGTGAAGATAGCTGGCCTGCCACTGCACCTCGCTCGCACTCTGTACCTGTTCGGTTGCCATTACGTATACCACTTAACGTTGCGAGATTCGGCGGCCAAGAAAGACAGGTAATGACTTTCTGTAATCGATGGTGTCGCCGCCCAGTGCGTTGTGATAGTTGCGACTAATGTGGCAGTCGGGAAGCCGGGGAGATTACCAAGCTGCTGCGGACTGCGGGCGCCATTCATGCCGGGCAATCACCCGCTGCAGAGCCCCGCGGAGTCCTCCTCCCGCATCCACCGTCGGCCCACAGCGGGCCGAACACGAGCGTCCGCCCATCCCCTGGCGCAGTTCCACCAGTGGAGCACCGCGGCGCCCACGAGATGAGGACCACCCGATCCCGCCCGAGCTTGTCACGCTGCTGCGCGCCCAGATCAAGAGGCACGGCACGACTCTGGACGGGCGGATCTTCCAGACCGCCAAGAGCCTGGCGGATCTGGTCAGCCTGATCGCGGTGCACGACCCCGATCGCAATGCTCTGCGGGCCGAGTGCTGGTCCGCCGGGATGCCGTTCGCATGTGCCGACAGCCCTGCGGGTCAGCAGTCGGGCCGCCAGTCAGGCAGCGGCGTCGTGGCCTCACTGTCGCTGCGGGGCGTGTCGCAGGCAGGCTGTTCGTGCGGTGCCCAACATGATCGTGTGGCCAGGTCCGGGGTAGCGCAGAATCGTTTCGGAGGCGGGCTGTCCACAGAGGCTTTTCGTTTCCACAGGCAGCGTACGTAGTCCTGGCTGGGAAGTCAGTGTCGGTCATGCACAGGTGGCCGTCTCCGGCGACGTAGTTTCCCACAGCTCACGGCTGTTTGTGCACGTAGCGATCCACAAGCTAGCGCCGGTAACGTACCGTCCCTGGCCGGGATGGGTGGCATTTTTGCTTGGCCACCCAGTCAGCACATGACCTGCTAACGGGTGGGAGGGAGTGCGGTGGATATCAGGTCGGCGCAAAAGCTTGCCTGGGAGAACAAGCTGGCGAAAGGCTTCAACACCACTGATATCCCGCTGGAGTTTTGCCTACTTAGTGGCGAGGTTGCGGAAGCTTTCGACGCTTGGCGCAAGGGTCGGCCGCAGGTCGCGGAGGAACTGGCGGATGTCGCGATCTACCTGCTGGGTTTGGCGGAGATGGCCGGTGCCGACTTGCAGGAGGCGGTGGAGGCCAAGCTGGCGGTGAACGAGGCGCGGGTGTACCGGCGGCTGCCCAACGGGGTGCCGGTGAAGGATGCAGCCGTTACCCAGCCGCCGCCGTCCACGCCGCAGTGACGGTCACGCCGTGCTTGTGGTCGTGTCGATGGTGACGACTGGCGCATAAGCAGCGAGCTTGTCGAATGTGTCGGCGTAGGTGGTTATCAACGCGCTGACGCGTGCCAGTGGCGGGGTATGGCCGTCGCGGGCCAGCAGGCGGGCGGCGATCTGGTCCGGCTGGCCGGTGAGGTGGATCAGGATGCCGCCGCGCTGCGCCACTATCGCGGCTAGTTGTGTGGCCTGGGTGAGCGTGAGCCGGGAGTGGCCGCGATCGAGGGGGCCGTGGACTAGCTCGCTGACGAAGCTGCGGTCAAGCACGAGCGGGCCCGGGCGGGCAAGGATCGCCTGGTATTTGGCGAACAGGTCTACCCCCTCGGGGGTGAGGGTGGCATGCACGATGGCATGCCCGTGGCGGGCGGCGACCGCTTGGGCCAGGGTGGACTTCCCGGCGCCGTCGCAGCCGTCTATGACCACTAGGTGCTGCTGGCTCACCGGGCCGGTGAGGCCGGGCACGGTCACGGCAGCTCGATCAGGGCGGCGAGTTCTGCGGTGCTGGCGAACCGGCCGCTCACCGCGTACTGGATCATGAGGTTCCGCCAGTTCGGTTCGCGGCCGTCGGCGAACGTCCACTGCCGGCCCGGATCCGCGGCGAGCACCGTGCGTCCGGTCGCGGCGCACGCGCCGGTGATGATGGCGGCGCCCGGCGGGGTTTCCGGGCCGCGGGTGTCGATGAGGGTCAAGTCGGCGCGGCGGGCTGCGGCCCAGTCGGCGTGGGCCGCATGACAGGGATCAGCTGAGTCACGGAATCGGGTGGCGAGGCGGGCCTGCCAGCCGCGGGATTCGAGCAGGTGGATGATGTCGCCCCATAGGTCGCGCGGCAGGTAGGGGGAGGGGTCGATGAACGCGCAGCGCCCGGCCGCCGCGGGCGCGGCGCGGCTGTCAGCAGCTGGTGGCTGGGCGCGCAGCAGCGCGGAGATCGCCTGGTCGATGGCCTCGTCGATGGATTGCAGGTTGCGGTGCAGGAACGCCGCGAACCGGTCGGTTGGCTGCGCTGGCGGCGGGGCGAGGTGCGGGGCCCGGATCACCTCGGCCAGCAGGAAGTCCAGCAGAGGGTCGGGAAAGGTGCGGGCCGGCCCGTTGCTGGTGGGGCCATAGGTCTGGAAGTCGGTGGTGAGCGCTACGACGGGCACGCCAAGAGCGGCGGCATAGCCGATCTCCATGCACACGCCGTCATCCAGGCTGGGGCCGTGCAGCAGTGCGAGCATGGCGTCGATGCCGTGCAGCCGTTCGCGGTCGAGCTCGAACAGGCGCCGGCCCTTGCACGGGTCGGTCAGCTCGTCCTCGCTGGTGTCGCAGAACGGCAGGAACACCGCGTCGGCGCCGACGCGCTGGGCAAGGCGGTGGGCGGCGTAGGCGCCCAGGGCGCGGTCGTGGGCGGAGAACAGCCGGTGCGCGACGTAGTACAGGGACATGACCGCGTGTCAGTGACTGCTGATGATCAGGCCGGGGACCTGGATGGCCTGGGTTGCCGCGAGCACGGCCGACCACAGCGCGGCATGGTCGCCGAGCCCGGCGGCCTGGGCAGCCAGGAAAGTCCCGGCGAGACTGTCGCCCGCGCCGGTGGCCTCCACCACCCGAGCGCCCGGTGGCTGGATGGCCGCGGTGATGCGGCCGTGGCGCATCAGCCTGGCTTCCCGGGGACCATCCGAGACGACGACAGCGGCCAGGCGGGCAGGGTCAATCAGGGCGGCGAGGGTGGCGAACTCGGCGGTGTTGACGAACACGGCGCTGGCAAGGGACAGGAACGGCAGGGCGGCCCGGATCAACTCGCCCGCGCTGGCCAGGTGAAAGTCGGCACTGAAGGCCAGCCCGTCGCGGGCCAGCCGTCCAAGGACCGTGGCAGCATCCAGGGGGCGCCGGCAGCAGACGTGGTACTGGCCGTGGTGGCCGATGGCGGTGAGGCAGTGGCTGGTCAGCGATTCAGCGGCGCCGAACGAGCAGTCGATGCTGGCCAGCGTCCCGGTGGCGGTGTAAGTGAGGGTGAAGGCACACGACGGCTCCTCGCGCGTTGCGACATGGCTCAGGTCGAGGTCGGCCAGGCGCGGGTCGCCGCGGATCCAGTCAAGGTCAGCGCCGATCACCGACACCAGCGCACACGCCATCCCGGCGCGGCAGGCGGCGCGTGCGACGTGTAAGGCGGCACCGCCCAGCAGGTCGAACCGGCGGCCATCGGGGTAGATGGCCTGATCGCGGGAGATGTTGCCGAGCACGGCCAGCACGCTCACCAGGTGTCCCTGGCTGGGGAGCAGCCGCATCCCAGCAGTACCGGGCAGGCCGGGCGGCGCGGGCACAGGTCTGGCCGCGGCCGGTTGAGGTACAGCCGCTTGAAATAGATGAGGACCAGGTGCACGAACCAGGCCGGGGCCGCATCGGGCGGGATGGTGATCCGGTAGCCCAGGTGTGAGGCTAGGTCGCGGTAGTCATCAGCGCGGTTGGTTACGGCAGGCTGCAGCAGCTTCCGCAGGTGCTCGTAGGCGGCTGCGCCGGTGGGCAGCGTGATCCCGATCAGGGGGGCGAGCTTGGTGACCATGCCCGTGTCCACCGGGATGATCCCACAGTGGTAGCCGCGCGCATACAGCACCGCGCACTGGGCGGTGTTAAACCCGGCCCCATCTACGCCCGTGGCCAGCGAGGCGATCAGGTCATCCGGGTTCGCCGCGGCGATGCCGACCGTAGATGCCGGAGCCTGGTCGATGAAGCTTGCCAGTGACCGCAGGTAGCGGATGCGGGCGGCGGGCAGGCCGATCGGGCGGACCAGGCGGGCCAGGGACTCGTCGTTCAGCCGGGTGAGCGGATCCCAGCCGAGGGTATCCGCGCCGGCGACCACGCTGGCGTACGTGCCGACCATCGCATAGGAGACCCGGCTGCTCCAGCCGGCCACCGCCATCCGCACCCGCCAGTCCTGCACATATGCCGGCCACCACCGGTTGTCGTCATGATTGGCCTCCACGGCGGCCTGGACGTCCGGCAGCGCCGCGGCACGGCTGACAAAATCTCCCAGCCGCTCGGCGAGCTGTGGCGAGTCTTCGGTCAGGGCCAGGCCTGGGTGCCCGCTCACCGGCGTCCTCCCGCGCAGGCCTGCAGCGCGTGCAGGGCGATAGCCCGGTTCGACGACACAACCTCCCGGCCAAGCTGTCGCCCCAGCGTCCTGTCCAGCCCGAAGGTGGGCCATCCGGTGCATGACAACACGATCACCTGCGCCTCCTCGGCTGCCCGCCTGCCTGCTCGTCTGGCCAGCTCGCATATCTGGCCTGGTTCGACGGCGGCGTACCCGTCGCGCAGGTTCAGCGTCGCACGCCCGGTCACCACGATGCCACGACCAGCGAACGAGGCGGCCTCCGTGTCGCAGACCTGCTCCGGATAGGGAGTCAGCAAGAGAATCCGGGTGGCCTGCCGCTGCCGCAGCGCGGCCAGGATGGCATCGAACGCGGTGACCACCGGCACCTCAGCGCGCGCCGTGGCGTTCGTGACCTGGTCCGGGAGCATGAACCCGGCCGAGGTGCAGCCCAGGTACACCCGCGGCAGCGGCAGCGCCGCCAGCTGCCTCAGCGCCGCGGGAACGGCGGCCAGCAGCCCGCCCAGGAACTCCTCATCCAATGCCGTGCCCCGGCTGGCGGGAACCAGCCGCGCGTAATGCCAGGCCACCGACGTGCCCGCCCACCGGGGCAGCTCCGCTTCCATCACCAGGTTCGCCCACGGCACCAGCACCCCGGCATGGCCGACCCCGTGCCCGCCCCGCGGGTCAGGCAGCGGCGCGGCCGGCTGCGGCGGCATCCCGTGTCCCGATCACATACCGCGGCTGGTGGCCGGTGACGGTCAGATCGGCGTCTTCGAACAGCGGGCGGGCGGTGCCGCGCTCCAAGACCTGGATGGGATAGGAGCCGAGCCGCCGGTGCCAGGTGCCGCTGCTGGTGACAAAGAACGAGTGCAGGCCCGTGATCGTGCGCCCGGCCGGATAGACCCGTTGCTTCATCGGCTGGTCGAACACGTAGGAGACGTCCGCCTTCCAGGTGGCGAAATGCTCGGCCGATGGTGGCGGCTGTGCCTGGTGCATCGCCGCGAGCGGGGTGCCATGGTACGTGCGGGCCTGGCGCACGTTCATCCGGTGGCACAGATACCCCTCGTTCAGGATCCGCGCCAGCCCGGCGAGGTTCTCATAGTGGGTTCGGTGCGTTTCGCCGGGCAGGCCGTAAATCAGGTTCAGGCCCGGCAGCAGCACCGGAAGGCCACCGGGGCCAGTATGCGCGCCGGCCTGGTTGATGTTGGCGATGGCGCGTATCAGCACCTGGGGGGTGCAGGTCAGGGTGTTGGCTTCGATCACCGCCGGGTCGAAGCTCTCCATCCCCAGCGGGGCGCAGTTGCCCTCGGTGCAGTACCGGGCCACTAGGTGCGCGATCGTCGCGCCGGCCGGCGAGGCGACCGCCAGCGGGTCGGCGTTGTCGATGTGCAGCACCTCCAAGTCGGGGCAGCGCTCGCGGATGCCTGCCAGCAGCCGCTCGATCGCGGCGGTGTCCCGGTTGAGGTAGGAAAAGAAGCAGGTCTGCTGGCCCAGCCGCAGATGGCGCACCCCGGCCGCATACAGCGCGCTGACCTCGTCCAGCACGTCTGCGGGGTCACGGAAGCTGACCCGGCTGCTTTTTACTGGCTCGTTACAGAACGAGCAGAACCTGCGCCGGGTACACCCCCGGTACAGTTCCACCTCCGCCACCGGCCGCCACCGGAGCTGGCCGACCAGCCCCTCGAACGAGCCCCGGTCACCCGCCAGACGCTCATAAGGGGCGGCTGCCCGGCTGCCGGCACCAAGGTCAGCGGAGGTGACCGTGTGCGTGTGCACGGCGTCGAACAAGCCAGCGTAAGCCTGATCTTGCAGCACCCAAGAGGCCAGCGGGCCCAGCAGCACACGTCGGCCCCGCACGCATGCCAGCGCCCGGGTGATCTCCTCCACCGACCCGTTCTGCGCCTGAAGATGCACCGACGGCACCGCGTCACCCGCGATGACCACGACCATCTCCGCGTCCGCGAGAACCTCCAGTGCCTGGCTGCGGCTGGCTGTGGCCGAGTAAGTCAGCGGATCCGACAAGGGCAGCGCGACGTGCGGCCGACCACCGTTCAGGCACCACCGCACGTCGTCGATCGTCAGGTACCGGATGTCCGAACCGGGGAACGCCGTCACCAGCGCGCCGTAGGCCGCACGGGCGTAGGTGGATAAATATGGCGGGACCCCGAGCCCGCTCGGCTCCACCGTGTAACAGTCCAAGATCGCGGAAATCTTCGGCATGCGCACCTCCCCGGAATCCGGTCAGACAGCCCCATCCCCGTATCCATAAACTGCCGCCGAGATATCACAGGTTGTGATGCCCCGTGGGATGAGCCGGTAACGTCATCAACCGGGCCGATGTGACTCCGGTTCCTCCACAACTGCAACGCGCGAGCCAAACCTCATCATCAGCATCGCCGCCTGCGATGGTCGCGCCAGTACTGCGCGCAGGCAGCCCGGTAGACGCTGTTCCTTTTAGCGTGGCAATTCCCCGTTCCCATCAAGCTGATAAGCGGCACGCGCGGGGCGATTCAGCTGATTCTCAGCGAGTGTGGAGTTGCCCCTGTGTTATGTGAGGCATTTTGGGTTCCTGGGACGTGATCGGGACCTTGGGGGAGGATTCATGAATCACGGTTCGGTGTTCCGGCGCTGCGGCTGCCGCGACCAGGGCACAGGAAGGCTGCTCGGGGTGCGCTGCCCCCGTCTCAGCTCCCGGCGGCACGGCACCTGGTACTTCAGCGTGGAACTGCCGTCGCGGTCGGGGGACCGGCGGCGGGTTCGCCGGGGCGGGTTTGCCAGCAAATCGGCAGCGGTCGCCGCGCTGGAGGCGCTAACGGGCGCGGCCCCAGGCCCGGTGCAGGGGCTGAGGGTGGGGGAGTGGCTGGAGCGGTGGCTGGCCTCGAGGGTGTCGCTGCGGGATTCAACCAGCCGTGGATACGCTGCGCATGTCCGCGGGTACCTCATCCCGTATCTGGGCGGGATCCCGCTGGCGGACCTGTCGCCTGCTGATGTGCAGGGGATGTTCACCGCGATCATCCGCGGTGATGCGGCGCTGGGCCGGCCGGTGACCGCGGCGACGCTGCACCGGATTCACGCCACGTTGCGGGCGGCGCTGAACGCGGCGGTCCGCGCGGGCCTGATTCCAACCAATCCGGGCCGGTGGCCAGAGCTGCCCGCCGCCGCGAGGCCGCGGCCGCAGGTATGGACGTCGGCCAGGGTGGAGCTGTGGCAGCGGGAGGGCTGGCGGCCGGCGGTGGGGGTGTGGACGGCGGAGCAGACGGCGCAATTCCTGAGCCACGTGCGCACGCACCGGCTGTATGCCCTGTTTCACCTGGTGGCGTTGCGTGGCCTGCGCCGCGGCGAGGCGGCCGGACTGCGGTGGGCCGATCTGGATCTCGATGCCGGCACGCTGACCGTGAGCGGGCAGCTGCAGCAGATCGGCGGTCGGCTGGTAGCCGGGGCGCCGAAGAGCGAGGCGGGGCGGCGGGTGGTCGCGCTGGACCGGACCACGATCGCGGCGCTGCGCGGCCACCGGGCCCGCCAGCAGGCCGAGCGTGCCGCTGCCGGGCCCTGGTGGGCCGAGACCGGGTATGTGTTCACCACGCCACTGGGCAAGCCGGTCGGGCCGGACCGGCTGACCCGGCTGTTCCGCCGCCTGGTCGCCGAATCCGGCCTGCCACCGGTCACGCTGCACGGGCTGCGGCACGGCGCGGCCACCCTGGCACTGGCCGCTGGTACGGATCTGAAGATCGTGCAGGACCAGCTCGGGCACTCCACGATCATGCTGACCGCCGACACCTACACCAGCGTGCTGCCGCGAACCGCCCGCGCCGCTGCGGACAATACCGCCGCCTTGCTGTTTCCTGCCCGCCCGCGGCAGGGGAGCGGGAAGCGCCCCGGGGTGTCCGCAGGCCGCCGCCGTGGCCCGGCCTGGGCGCGGCGCCGCCACGGCCAGGACAGGGACCGGGCCGCGTGACGAGAACGGGGCGCGGGGGCCGTCGGCGCCGGCCGTTGACCGTGTGCCCGGCGGGCAGGGCAGTGTACGGCGGGAACAAGGCCGCAGGGGTGGTGCTCAGTTGCTGCTGGGGTCCACCCATCCCCGCTGTGTCTGCTTGGGCAGGTTGCCGCGGAAGTCGCAGCCGGGGCAAGCATCCTCGCCCTGGATGTGGCCCTCGTACCAGCCGTGCACGGCGGCGTGCAAGATGGCCTGCTCAGCGGTGGCCTCGCCGGTTCGCATGGCCTCGATCGCGCGCGTCACGATCAGCTTGAGCACCGGTGAGTCAGGGTCGGGGAACGGCGGCGAGGGCATCTCCTCACTCATGACCTCATCGTGACACAGCAGACAGATCAAGTCCGTCATTGCCGGAACTGGCCTCTGTGCGCGGCTGCACGGGTGGCGCGGGGAACACCACTGCTAAGACATCTGCCTGGGCCGGCCGGCGACGCCGGTGGCTTCCCGGGCGGGCCTGGGCAGCCGCTGATCAGGAAGGCAGGTAACCATGAAGATCTCCCTGCGCAAGCGAGCCGGCCGGCCCGCCGTCAGCACCATCCCCAAAGGGATGACCATGGCCGAGGTCAGGAAAGGGATGACCCTGGCCGAGGTGATGACGCTCCCGGCCATCACGGATCTGGTCAGTGCCGGGAAGGCCCTCGGGATAGGGCGCACCCGCAGCTACGAGCTGGCCCGGGCAGGATCGTTCCCCTGCCGCGTGGAGCAGGTCGGCAGAATCTATCAGGTGCCCACCGCAAGCCTGCTGGCAGTGCTGGGCATAACCGCGCCCTGCTCGAACTGTGCCGGGAGGAGGGACGGTAAATGAGAATCAAGCTAGCCAGATCGCTGGGGTGCAGGTTTCCTGGGTTAAGCCTCCCCCAGCGCCAGATCCGGGGGCGTCCGCGGCACGAACACAGCGAGCCGGTTCCACAACACGATCCTCCACCTGCGGCGGGCGCGCCGAGCGCCCCCGGGCGGCAGCGAGCGCGCGTCCACCCGCGGCCGGTAACGGTGGTGGCGTGGCTGCATACCTGGCTTACCACCCAGCCTCAGCTGCGCGACAGCACCCGCCGCAGCTACCAAGGACACTTGCGCTGCCACCTGCGCCCGCGGCTGCGTGGCATGCTGCTGGCCGACCTGGACGCCGCCCGCCTGCAACAGGTCTTCACCGGCATGCTGGAGGCGGGGATGACGGAAGCGACGGTCCGGCGGGTGTACTGCACGCTGCGGTCGGCGCTGAACGCCGCCGTCCGCGAGCAACTGATCACCGACAACCCCGCCCGGTACCTGCAAGTGCCTGCGGGCCACCGGCCACACGCGGTGATCTGGACCCGCCGCCGGGTACGGGACTGGCAGCGCACCGGAGATCGCCCGCCGGTCGCGGTCTGGACCACCTCCCAGACCCGCCGGTTCCTGAAAACCACTGCCAGGCACCGGCTGCACCTCGCCTACCGGCTGATCGCGCTGCGTGGGCTGCGCCGTGGTGAGGCTTGCGGGCTGCGCTGGGCCGACCTGGACCTGGACGCCGGGCTGGCCTACATCACCCGCCAAATCCAGCACATCGGCGGGAAACTCACCGACTGCCCATTGAAGACACCGGCCAGTCGCCGGGCAGAGGCCCTGGACCGGACAACCATCGCAGCGCTGCGCGAACACCGCCGCGCCCAGCACCACGACGCCCGTGCCCGCGGCATCATTCTCAGCGGGTACGTGTTCACCGCACCCGACGGCGGGCCACTGTCCCCCGAACATCTGACCCGCACCTTCAACACGCTGGCAGCCAACGCCGGCCTGCCCCCGGTGCGGCTGCATGACCTGCGCCACGGAGCTGCCACGCTGATGCTTCTGGCCGGGGCGGACTTGAAGGCCATCGCCGACCAGCTTGGTCACTCCAGCATCGTGCTGACCGCCGACACCTACCTCAGCGTCGCCATCGAACTCGGCCTGGCCGTGGCAGCCGCCACCGCCCGGTTGATCTTGCGTCATGGCAGACGCCCACCCGGCGGCGGCCACACCCGGCGACGCAGCCCACCGCCACGAGCCATCGTCGCTACCCGTGTATCGCAGCTGATTTCCTGCCCGGCGTGACAGCGGCGCTTCCCTGCATCCCGACGAGCTGAGGACCCGGAACCGCCGACCCGGCGCGGCCAGCCGGGCCTTCACCATGCCAAAAGACCTTCCGGAACAAGCGGACTCAGCACAAAAAATGATCACCACGGAGAGTCTGGTCCCACCGGGGACCCACACTGGCCCCACATCAAGATCAAAAAAGAAGACCTGGGGAGACATTACCCCAGGTCAGAACGGGTGCGCCGCCAGGGATTTGAACCCCGAACCCGCGGATTAAGAGTCCGCTGCTCTGCCAGTTGAGCTAGCGGCGCTTGGGACGCTGTGATGTTAGCAGTATCCGGGAGGTGGTGCGAATATCCAGCATCGCGCGGCCCCCATCCCTGTGCCAGCGCGCTTTGCCCTGCCTTTTGCTGCTGACCTGCCTGGCTTGGGTTACTGCGGTAACGTCGTGACGCATGTCTGCCGCCTTCCCCGCCCGGACGCCTGATGGCACCCCGCCACAGGCGCGTTGCCGCGTACCCGTGCAGGCCCGCGGCGAGACCGCCGCGCAGGCCCGGGCCGAGACACCTCAAGCCCGCACCGAGACACCGCAGGCTCCCACCGAGACACCTCAAGCACCCACCGAGACATCTCAAGCCCGC
>PMSU01000169.1 GCA_003168255.1 Actinomycetota bacterium | reverse complement strand
GCCAGCAGCTCCGCCAGCTCCCCGTCCGCCAACCCGGCCAGCTCCGCCGGCCGGCCGCTGTCCGGGTCGGGCCCGCACCAGGCGTCCTCGTCAGGGATGTCCGAGCGGGTGAGGGCGTCCAGCGCGGCCTCCAGGATGTCGTCCTGGGATTCTGGCTGGCGGTCTGCGGGCACGGGGTCACCTCCGTCCAGGCGCGGTCAACGAGTGAGGCTGTTCCATGTTCTTCGAACACTGTATCGTACGGCTACGACAGTCCGCAGCAAAACAACGCTCGACTCGCCGGCGGGAGACCGTAGGCGAGGCACGGTGCGGGATCGTTCCGGCGCGCGCAGGTCCGCCAAAGTCTCTGCGGTATCCAGCATCGCCAGCTTGCGCTAGGCAGCGCGTTGCGTTGTCGTGTCCAGCTTCCGCGCGCGCTGCCGGTGCCAGACAACCCGTAACGATCATGATTACGCGATGCGTTGATCACCCGACACGTAGCCACCAAGTCACTTGCGATCGTGGAGGCGGCCAGCCTGCCCCTGCGGCCACCGGGCTGCCAGTCTGCGGGCTGCCAGTCGGCGGGCTACGAGTCGGCGGGCTACGAGTCAGCGGGCTACCGGCCAGCGGGTTACCAGTCGGCAGGCCCGGCTGGCGTGGCGCAGTGAGGCGCCCACAGCGACCGGGGGTATCAGGGGGCGGCAGTCTGGTACGGGACACTGGGCGCGTGGCAACGATCGTTGCGGTGCGCGATGCTGATGACCCGCGGCTGGCCGATTTCCTGGCGCTCACCGATGTCAGGCTGCGTAAGAGCCTGGAATCCGCGCACGGGCTGTTCGTCGCCGAGGGGGAGAAGGTCATCCGCCGCGCGGTAGCCGCCGGTTACCCGCCGCGATCCTTGCTGATCACCGAACGCAAGCTGGCCAGCGTTACTGATCTGCTCGATGCTTACGCGGCTCCTGCTTATGTCGTCCCCGACGAGGTAGCCGAACACGTGACTGGTTTCCACGTACATCGCGGCGTGCTGGCTTCGATGGCACGGCTCCCTGCACGCGACGTCAGCGACGTGCTCGCGGATCCTCGTCGCGTCGTGGTCATCGAGGGCATTGTCGATCACGCCAATGTGGACGGCCGCATGCAACGCGCTGGGCCCGTCCGGCGGATTGTCGTACTCGAAGACATTGTTGATCATGGCAACGTCGGCGGGATCTTCCGCTGTGCTGCGGCGCTTGGCGTGGATGCTGTGATCTTGTCGCCCCGATGCGCCGACCCGCTCTACCGCCGGGCCGTCAAGGTGTCCATGGGAGCGGTGTTCGCCATCCCTTATGCCCGGATGACCGACTGGTACTGCGGTTTGGCGGAACTGCGCGAAGCAGGGTTCCGGTTGCTCGCCCTGACCCCGGATCAGTCCGCCGTGCCTATCGACACGGTCGCGATGGGGGAGCGGGCCGCGTTGATGCTGGGCACCGAGGGCGACGGCCTGTCGTCGCGCTGGCGGCACGAAGCCGACGAGGCAGTGTGCATACCCATGGCTCCCGGTGCGATGGCCGCCGGTGTTGACTCGCTCAACGTGGTCGCCGCCGCCGCGGTCGCGTGTTACTCCTTTGCTGGTAACGGTGTACCTGCCGTTATCGCCCGGGACAGCCCGGACAGCCCGGACAGCCGGGCCAGCCGGGACAGCCCGGGATCTTCATGCCGAATGTGAATGATCATTCATGGTCGTCGGCTGGAAGAACACGCTGGCCTGCTGCCGGGACTTGAAGTGGGCTGGCATCATCGAGCACATGACCGTCGTGAAGATAAACGCGATTACGGTGCCGGCCGATAGCGGGGATGAGCTTGCCCGCCGGTTCGCTGCCCGGGCGGGCGCCGTCGACAGCCAGGCCGGCTTCGAAGGCTTCGAGCTGCTCAAGCCTGCTGACGAGCGCACCACCTGGCTGGTGGTGACACGGTGGCGGGACGAAGCTTCCTTTGCGGCGTGGCTGAACTCGCCGGCATTCGGGCACGGGCACCGCTCTGCGGCCGAACGCAGCGGCGGCGAGCCATCAGCCCCGGTCGGCATCAGCAGCGAGCTGTGGTCCTACGAGATAGCTGGCGGCTCCGCCGGATGACAGGCTGCCCGGCCACAGGCGCGCGGCCTGTGTCATCAGGGCGCCCGCACAGTTTCCGATGTTGCCAGCCATCGGCCAAGGTCTCGCGTTTGTCATGTGACGCGGGGTGGCAGGCAGGGCTGGTACCCCGCGATGGCACGGAAGCATGGGAGGTACCGCCGTGAAGCTCCTGATGCCGCTGCCCGACACCGATTTCGATACCACTGAGGTGGCTGTCCCGTGGCGGCTGCTCACCGATTTGGGGCACTCGATCGTCTTCGCCACCGAGCACGGCGGGGCGGCGCCGAGCTGCGATCCACGGCTGCTCACCGGAGTGATCTTTGGGAAGCTAGGCGCGTTTCCCCAGCCCCGCGCGTTCTACGCCCAGCTGACCGGCGCCGCGGAATTCGGCTGCCCGGTCAGCTGGCTGGCCCTGGAGCCGGCTGACTACGACGGGATGATCCTGCCCGGCGGGCACGCTGCTGGCATGCGCCAGTACCTGGGCTCAGCTGAGCTGCACGCCAAAGTGGCGCAGTTTTGGTCGCTGGGCAGGCCGGTGGCCGCCATCTGCCACGGGGTCCTGGTCCTGGCGCGGGCTACAGATCCGCACACCGGCAAGAGCGTCCTGGCGGACAAGCAGACAACCTGCCTGCCCAAGTACATGGAACGCGGCGCCTACCTCGCGACCGGGTGGCGGCTTGGCCGTTACTACCGGACCTACCCGTCGTATGTCGAGGATGAGGTGAAGGACTCCCTGAACTCGCCGCAACAGTTCCGCGGCGGGCCGCGTACGACAACCCGCGGTACCGCAACCGACGACCAGCACGCATTCGTCGTCCAGGACGGGTCGTACCTGTCGGCCCGCTGGCCTGGCGACGCCTACCTCTTCGCGCGGCGCTTCCACGAGATGCTGATGTCGCCCAGGTAACCGCGGCCGCGGCCTGCTCACTCGTGCGGCAGCAGCGCCCAGACCACCTTGCCGCCGTCATCGAGGAGATGCCACCCCCACTGGCTGCTGCACGACTCGATGACGTGCAGGCCGCGCCCGGTGGCGTCCTGCGTGCCGGACTCTTTGCGGAGGGGGATCTCACGACTGGGGTCGGTGACCATGCACATCAGGTAAGGCGGCTGCGCCAATAGCCGGAGCCGGATGACTGGCTCATCGCCGCCGCGGCCGGGTGCGCCATACCGCAGCGCGTTGGTGACGAGCTCGGAGACCACGAGCACCGCGTCCTCGGACAGGGCCGACATACCCCAGCTCCGCAGGGCGGTCCTGGTAAAGTCCCTGGCGATCTTGACCGATTCCGGCGATGACGCGAGCGCCCGGCCTGCCGCTGGCTGAGCTGCGGCGGAGTGCTCGTCGGGCGATATCGAGCACTGCCCGAAACGGTGGGCCTGGTGGGATACGACCTGCGCAAACAGGTGATCGTGATGTGCTCTGTTACCTTCGGTCCTGGCTTGAGCGGCTGCCCGGTGTGCGGTCATCGGGGTCCCCTGCGGAGAAGTGTCGCGGCACCAGTGCTCGTGCACCCTGGGCCACAGGCGCTATCATTCCGGATGTGCCTTGCATGTGCAAGGCAGGATGCACGTGCAGAAGAAGTGTGCATGCGAGATGGGCGTGACGCGTGCCGTAGGTCTGTGATAGCCGGTGAAGCCGCTGGCAAAAGGCGTCTCCGGCGGGCACGGGCGAGCGTGGGGGTTGACAGTGGTCTCAGTCCAGCCGGGCAGTGGCCCGACTGTCTTGCGTATCCTGCTCGGCTCCCAGCTGCGGAACCTGCGGGAGAGCAAGGGGATCACGCGCGAGGACGCCGGTTACACGATTCGTGCATCCGGATCCAAGATCAGCCGGATGGAGCTTGGCCGGGTCAGCTTCAAGGAGCGCGACGTCACAGACCTGCTCGCCCTTTACGGGGTTGAGAATCCCGGTGAACGGGCCGCCCTTGTGGACCTCGCCCGGCAGGCCAACTCGCCCGGCTGGTGGCACAAATACAGTGACGTGCTGCCCGACTGGTTCCAGGTGTACGTGGGGCTCGAGGAGGCCGCGACGCTCATCCGCGTCTACGAGCTTCAGTTCGTTCCCGGCCTGCTCCAGACCGCTGAGTACGCCCGCGCCGTCGTCCGGCTTGGCCAGCGGGGCGCGCCGAAAGAGGAGATAGAGCACCGGGTCAGCCTCCGGATGGACCGGCAGCGACTGCTCGCCAGGCCCTCTGCTCCTCGGCTATGGGCAGTGGTGGACGAGGCAGCGCTGCGCCGCCCCATCGGCGGCGTCGAGGTGATGCGCGGCCAGCTCGAGCGGCTGATCGAGGTGGGCAAGGAGCCGAACGTCACTCTCCAGATCATG
Source organism: Actinomycetota bacterium (assembly GCA_003168255.1). GTDB lineage: Bacteria > Actinomycetota > Actinomycetes > Streptosporangiales > Streptosporangiaceae > PALSA-505. The sequence goes on along the minus strand of PMSU01000169.1, from coordinate 7,815 downwards.
CCGTTCCGTTTCGGCGGGCACGCCGCAGAGTCAGGGCCCTTCACCCTCATGCGGTTCCCCGAGCTGGACCTGCCGGACGTCGTGTACATCGAGCAGCTGACAAGCGCCGTCTACCTGGACAAGCGCGAAGACGTGGAGCGATACACCGAGGTCATGGAGCGGCTGAGCGTGGAGAGTGATCCACCGGAACAGACCGCCGACATCCTGAGCCGAATCCTTGCGGAGGTTAAGTAGATGACGCACGCGCATGACGGGGTCCCCGCCGCCAGGCTCACGGGGGTCTGCTGGCGCAAGAGCCACCGCAGCAACTCCCAGGGTGCCTGTGTCGAGATGGCCGGGCTGGCCGACGGCGGGATCGCGATCCGCAATTCCCGGTATCCCGATGGACCCGTGCTGCTCTACTCGCGAGCCGAGATCCGAGCCCTCATCGAGGGCGTCAAAGAGGGCGACTTCGACCACCTCCTCCGGTAAGGAGCCACCCTCGCGGACCCGGTAAACGGGTCTCCACCGGCCGCCGCGCTTGCCTGGAGCGCGGCGGCCGGCCGCATTTCCGGCCCTCTGGCCCGTGAGCCGTCCGGCCCTCCGGCCCTCCGTGCCGTGAGCCGTCCGGCCCTCCGGCCATCCGTCCCGTGAGCCAGCGGCGGCACCCGCCGCGACGCCCGCCAACACGGGGGATAATCCGGCACAAAACGCCACAGTTTGGAAGTTTACTTTCCATGTCTAGCGCTTACATGTAAATATGAGCCATCATATTGGCATTCGGCTCTCTCTCCTCTGTCCCCCTGGAGGACCCCCGTGTCTGCACCCGAACGACTCCGCAAACCAGTGCTGCGGCACCGAACTACCGCCATCGCCGCCACTCTCGCGCTGGTCGGCGGCACCCTGGCAATGAGCGCGACTGTCGCCCAGGCCTCAGTCTCGGCCCCTGCCGCGGGCTCGCACGCGAAGGTCGTGTGGGCCATGACGGCATCGGGACGTAAGGTCCCGCTGACCAAGCCCACGTTCATCCGGACCCCGGTACATCCCGAGAAGATCACGCACCCTCGCCTGGACTTCATGGGCTCCACCGTTGGCAAGCCCGCCAAGGGCCGTCGCGCCGTCAAGCCCGACACCGTCCCGCAGTTGCCGGGCATCGATGTGAGCGATTACCAGGGTGACATCAACTGGGCAGACGTCGCTCCGTACATCGACTTCTCCTATGCCAAGGCGACAGAAGGCACGTATTACACCAACCCGGATTTCTACAATCAGTACGAGGGCCCGTACGACTATGGCGTGATCCGTGGCTCTTATCACTTCGGGATCCCAAACAACTCCGAAGGCAACACCCAGGCTGACTACTTCGTCGACAACGGCGGCGGCTGGTCGGGCGACGGCAAGACGCTGCCTGGCGCGCTCGACATTGAATACAACCCCTACGGCTCGGAGTGCTACGGCCTTTCCCAGGCGTCGATGGTCGACTGGCTCTGGGATTTCGCCAATGAGTACGCCTACCGCGAGGGCGTATACCCGGTGATCTACTCGACCACCGACTGGTGGAGCACGTGCACCGGCAACTACAGCGGATTCGCTGCATACGACCCGCTGTGGATCGCCAACTACTCAGCCAGCCACGGCGGCACGCTGCCCAATGGCTGGGGTTTCTACACCTTCTGGCAATACGCGGACTCCGGCTCGCTCCCCGGCGACCAGGACGTCTTTAACGGCGCCTACAGCCAGCTACAGGTCCTCGCAGACAACGGCTGACGCCGCCGACCTAAGGCGGCGGCGTGATCGCGCCGCTGCCCAGGCCCCCCCGCCTTTCCCTGCGCACCCCGCCCGTGCAGGGAAGGCGGGGCGGACGTAGCTCTAACCCTGATCAGCCGCCGGCACCGGCAGCGGCTAGAGTCCTCGGGTGATCGAGCAGGCGGAAGTCACTCCGCGACCGCTGACGCGCAGGCTGATCCACTGGGAGATCTTCGCGGTCTTCGCGGTGTCGCTCGGCGCCAGCGGCCTCTACGCGCTCGTTTCGCTGATCGGCTCGCTTACCGCGTCCCAGTCGCTGGGCAAGCAGCAGGCGGTGCTCAACGGCTCGCTCGCTCCCGGCCGCCCGACCCTCGATCTCTTCCTACAGCTCACCAGCATCGCCATCAACCTGGCACCGGTGGTGCTCGTCTTCTACCTGATGGCCAGGTCGGGCGAGGGCCCTTCCTCGATGGGCCTGGACACCACCGAGCCGGGCATGGACCTGGCCAAGGGCGCGACGCTGGCCGCGCTCATCGGCGGCAGCGGACTGGGCCTGTACCTGGCCGCGTACAAACTCGGATTCGCCCTGAACGTCGTCGCCGAGAGCTTGCCCGCGGTCTGGTGGCGGATCCCCGTGCTCGTCATCGCGGCCGCGCAGAACGGGATCCTGGAAGAGGTCCTGGTCGTCGGCTACCTGCTGCGCAGGCTGGACCAGCTTGGCTGGAAGCCGTCCCGGGCGATCGCCCTCAGCGCCGTGCTCCGCGGTTCCTACCACCTGTACCAGGGATTCGGCGGGTTCATCGGCAACGCGGTGATGGGCGTGATCTTTGGCTACCTGTACAAGCGCTGGGGGCGGGTGACACCGATGGTGATCGCTCACACGCTGATCGATACCGTCGCCTTCATCGGATACGCCACGTTGCACGGTCATGTGTCGTGGCTGCCATGACGGGTGAGAGTCCGGCGCAGCGCCGTTCGGCATAAAAGAATTTTTAACGGCCCAGACCGTCGAGGACCTGAGCCCGGGGCAGCCCGGCGAGCACAGCTCCAGGGATGGTGAGCTTGGAGTGGCGGACCCCGCTGCCGATCACGACGCGCTGCGCGGCGGCCACGGCCGCGTCGATGAGCACTGGCCAGCCGTCCGGCAGGCCGATCGGCGTGATGCCGCCGTATTCCATGCCGGTCTGCGCCACCGCCAGCTCGGTAGCGGCGAACGACGCCTTCCTGACGTCGAGCCGGCGCCGGGCCAGGCCGTTCACGTCCGCCCGCGTCGTGGCGAGCACCACGCAGGCGGCGAACCGGGCCTCGCCGGCACGCCGCCCGGTGATGACGACGCAGTTGGCCGACTCGGCGGGGGAGACCTGGTATCGCTCGCAGAACGCCGCCGTGTCCGCGAGATCGGGATCGATCTCCGCTACGCCGATGCTGTCCCGCCCGGCCAGCCCGTCCAGCGCCGCCGCGACCGGCGGGGCCAGCAGCGCGGGGGCGTCGGCGGCGGGCACGGCCCGAAGTATTCCCATGCTCAGCTCCACCCGGCGCAGTCTATGAGGAGCCAGGCCGATGAGCCCGGCGGCCCTCCAGCCGGTCGGCAGCGGTGTCATCCGGCGGCGGGGGTTAGGCGTCGTAACTATGGAACTGTCCCGCTCTGCGGTTAGTGATCACTTTATGGTCGGCTACCGCCTGGACGCGGCGAATGCGGAGGGTGACTGATGAGTGCTATGCGCAGGGTGCGGCCCGCTGGGTTAATGCGACGCATGTCCGTCATCGTGGTGGCCGGGCTGGTCCCGGCCGCGGTGCTGGCCGGGAGCGGCGTCGCGGCAGCGCAGCCAGGCGGCGCGCGGGCCGCCGCGACGGCACCGGGCACGATCACGACGATTGCGGGCGGGATCGGCGGCCCTGGCAAGGCAACGGACATCGCCCTGTCGTCGTGCGGGGCGGGCTACGGTGCGGGCAGCCTGTAACTCGCCGACGAGACGTCGGTGCGGAAGGTGAACCCGCAGACCGACCGGCTGACGACGTCGGCGGGTAACGGTTCCGAGGCGCCGTACGTTGGCAACCACGGCCCGGCGACCCATGCCTCGCTGGGAGCGTGCGCGGTGGCCGTGGATCACTCCGGCAACCTGGTGATCGGCGACCCGGCCAGCAACCGGATCCGGGTGGTGGCGGCCAGCACCGCTACCTTCTACGGGCTGGCGATGAAGGCCGGCCACATCTACGCGGTCGCCGGTGACGGCAAGAGGAAGTTCTCTGGTGATGGCGGTCCGGCCATCCAGGCCGGGCTCGACCCCCAGTGGGTGGCGGTGGACGCCGCGGGCAACGTGCTGATCGCCGACTCAAACAACAACCGGATCCGGGTAGTGGCGGCCAGCTCCGGCACTTTCTACGGCCAGGCCATGACTGCCGGCGATGTCTACACCGTCGCCGGCAGCAACCGGCAGGGGTTCTCCGGCATGGGCGGTCCCGGCACCAAGGCCCGGCTGTACCTGCCGCAGGCAGTGGCAGGCGAGCCTTCGGGCGACCTGCTGATTCCCAGCGACGGACGGATCCTGGAGGTATCAGGCTGACGCTGGCTATCCTGCGGGGATGCGGGAGCCCTCAGATATTCCCCGGCTGATTACCGGCACCGGCACGGGCGGCGCGTCGGTCAGCGGGCTACAGCGGGCGCTGGGCTCGGGAGAGCTCGCCTCGGCGGACCTCACCGGTTTCTACCTCGACCGGATCGCCCGGCTGGACCCTGAGCTGCACGCGGTAATTGCCGTCAATCCCAGCGCGGTTGCCGAGGCGCAGGCCAGCGACACGACCCGTGCCGCCGATGAGCCGCGCGGACCGCTTGAGGGTATCCCGGTGCTGGTCAAGGACAACATCCAGGCCGCCGGGATGCCAGCCACCGCGGGCTCGCCCGCCCTGCTGGACACCGAATCAGGCGACGCGTTCCTCGTCACCAAGCTGCGCCAGGCCGGCGCGGTGATCATCGGCAAGGCCAACCTGTCGGAATGGGCCAACTTCCGCTCCACCCACTCGACCAGCGGCTGGAGCACGGTGGGCGGCCAGGTCACGAATCCGCGCGGGCCGGGCCGCAACCCGTCCGGATCCAGCTCGGGCTCGGCGGCGGCGGTCGCGGCCGGCCTCGCGCCGCTCGCCGTCGGAACCGAGACCGACGGGTCCATCGTCTGCCCGTCAAGCGCGTGCGGGATCGTCGGCATCAAGCCGACGGTCGGGCTGGTCAGCCGGACGGGCATCGTGCCGGTCTCGCTAGCCCAGGACACGGCCGGCCCGATGGCACTGTCCGTCGCCGACGCCGCGGCACTGCTATCTGCGCTTGCCGCAGTCGACCCGGCTGACCCTGCCTGCCTGGCTTCAGACCCATTTGCCGAACGGCACGGCGCCGAACGCTACACCGCATTCCTGGACCCGGCGGCACTGGACGGAGCCCGGCTTGGCATCTGGCGGGCAGGCTCAGCCGCCGCCGGGGCGGCCACCGCGGCGGTGCTCGACGCGGTCGTGACGCTGCTGCGCGAGTCCGGCGCGACCGTGCTTGACCCGGTGGAACTGCCGGGCTGCGACAAGGTCGAGGAGCCAGAGTTCAGGGCGCTGCTGCACGAGTTCAAGCGTGACCTTAATGCCTACCTGGGCGGGCTGCCGGGCAGCCACCCGGCGACCCTGGCCGAGCTGATCGTCTTCAACGAGCGCAACGCCGCCCGCGTCCTGGCCCACTTCGGCCAGGAGATTTTCGAGCGGGCGGAGGCGGTCGGCGGCGATCCCGGTGATCCGGAACTCACCGCGACCCGCGGCGACGCCACCCGACTGGCCAGGGCGGCCCTGGACGAGCCGCTCGCGGCCGGCCGGCTGGACGCGATCATCGCGCTCACCGCGAACCCCGCATGCCTGACCGACTACGTGCTCGGTGACCACGACGTGTTCCACACCTCGACGCCCGCTGCGGTCGCCGGATACCCCTCGGTGACCGTTCCCGCGGGCCAGGTGTCCGGGCTCCCGGTCGGCGTCTCGTTCATCGGACCAAGCTGGAGCGAGCCGGCCCTGATCGCCCTGGCCTACGCATTTGAGCAGGCCACAGCCGCCCCAGCCGCCCCAGCCGCCCCAGCCGCCCCAGCCGCCCCTGCACGTCCCGCCTGAGGGCTTCCCCCGACGCCCGGGTGAGTTCCCGAGCCAATAGCGTCGTTACGGCAGCGGTGCGTCGTTTCCTGATCCCGGACGATCGTGCGGTGCCCGCGGACCCAGCCAGCCGGATCACTCCCGTCACACCAGCACCACCGACCCCGTGAGCCGCGTCTTCCGGAGCGCCGCCGAAGATCGATGTGACATGGCCTACCACCGGTGGGGGGCTCCGTCACATCGATCTTGGAAACGATGCGGAAGGAGGCGCCTGCGGGCCGCCTTCCCCGGTGCCGGTGCGGGTGCAGGCTGTTCGAGGACTCCAGGCAGTGGCATCGACGACATCCGTCAGGCGAGGTAGGGGCGGCAATGGCGAGATAGCCTGGCGCTCATGGACTCCTGGCGTGGGGTAAGCGTGCCCAAGCTGCCCGGGCCCGGACCCGAACTGCGCATTAGGGACACGGCGACCGGTCAGCTGGTCAACGCGGCCGAAGGTCACGCGGCCACGATGTACGCGTGCGGCATCACGCCCTACGACTCCACTCATATCGGGCATGCGGCAACCTTCACCGCCTGGGATTTGCTGCTACGGGCCTGGCTGGACGCCGGCCACGACGTGACCTACGTGCAGAACGTCACGGATGTAGACGACCCGCTGCTCGAGCGCGCGGCACGCGACGGCGAGGACTGGCGGCAGCTGGCCGAGCGTGAGATCGCCAGGTACCGCGGCGACATGGAGGCGCTTCGGATACTCCCGCCCAACCGCCTGGTCGGTGCGGTCGAGGCGATGCCCCTGATCGAGCGGTTCAACGGTCTGCTGGCCGACCGAAGCGCCCTCTACGAGCTTGACGCAGACGTGTATTTCACGCGATCGGCCGATGCCTCGTTCGGCTCGCTATCCGGGCTCGATACCGAGGCCATGACGGAGCTCTCGGCGGAGCGCGGCGGTGACCCGGGGCGGCCGGGGAAGAAGGACCCGCTGGACGCCCTGGTGTGGCTGGGGGCGCGGCCTGGCGAGCCGTCCTGGGAGTCCGAGTTCGGTAACGGCAGGCCCGGCTGGCACGTGGAGTGCGCGGCGATCGCCACCGAGTATCTCGGCACGGTATTCGACATGCAGGTCGGCGGCTCCGACCTGATCTTCCCGCATCACGAGATGAGCGCGTCGCATGCGCGAGTGGCGGCTGGCGGGCGCGGTGCGCCCGCGTTCGCACGCCGGTACGCGCACGCCGGGATGGTCCGGCTCGGTGGCGAGAAGATGTCCAAGTCGCTGGGGAACCTGGTGTTCGTGTCGGAGCTGGTGGCCGGGGGGACCGACCCCGCAGCGGTTCGGCTGGCACTGCTCGCGCACCACTACAGCGACGACTGGGACTGGACGGACGCCGGGCTTGTGGCGGCGCAGCGGCGGCTGGCCCGGTGGCGTTCGGCGGTGGGCAGTGTGGTGGGCCCTGGCCGCGGCCTGGCCGCGGGCTCCGTGGCCGGGGGCCTGGCTGCTGCTGGCGTGGCTGCTGCTGCGGCGGCCGACCGCGTGCTGGCCGGCGTGCGGAAGCGCCTCGCCGACGACCTCGATGCCCCCGGCGCGCTAGCCGTGGTGGATCGCTGGGCTGACGCGGTGCTCACCGGTCCATCGGCGGGGGAGGGCCAGCCTGCGGTTGCGGGCTCGCCTGCGGGCGAGGGCCAGGTTGTGCGCGACGTCGTCGATGCGCTGCTGGGCGTCGAGCTGTAACGGCGCCGCGCCGCGTTCGTAGCCCCGTCCCGCCTGCCCGTAAACACCCTTCTTCCCCCTGTGGGCAGGGGCGGGTTATCCCCAGGACCGGACCCTCTCCAGTCGCCCCGGCGGCCGCACCGGAGAACGCTTTGTGGCATGGAAGAGAACCCGTCACAACCCACCGCATCACGACCAGCTGCCCAGCCGCCCGGCGATCAGTCCCCGCCGGATCCCGCGCCGGCGCCGACGTCGGCGCCCGAGAAAACGGCACC
>PMSU01000179.1 GCA_003168255.1 Actinomycetota bacterium | reverse complement strand
CTGCCGCTGTTCCACGTCAACGCCGTGGTCGTCACCGGGCTGGCGCCGCTGCTGCGCGGCCAGCACGTCGTCTGGGCCGGACCGCTCGGCTACCGGGACCCGCCGCTGTACGGGGTGTTCTGGAAACTGGTCGAGCACTACCGCATCGCCACCCTCTCGGGCGTGCCGACGGTCTATGCCGTGCTCGCGCAGGTGCCGGTCGACGCGGACGTCAGCAGCCTGCGGTACGCCATCGTCGGGGCGTCGCCGTTGCCGGTGGCCGTGCGATCGGCGTTCGAGTCGAACACAGGCGTCAGCCTGCTGGAGGGCTACGGCCTGACCGAGGCGACCTGCGCCTCAGCGCGCAACTTCCCCGGGATCTCGCGAGGCGGCTCGGTCGGCCAGCGGATGCCCTATCAGCAGGTGAAGGCCGTAACCATCGATCCCGGCACCGGGGCGTGGACGGACGCCGCGCCCGGCCAGGCCGGCGTCATCGCCATCAGCGGGCCGACCGTGTTCCCCGGCTACATCGTCAGCGGCCAGGACGGCCCGCGGCCGGACGCCACCGGCAAGGTGGTCGACGGCTGGCTCGACACCGGTGACCTGGGCCACGTCGACGCCGACGGCTTCATCTACCTCACCGGCCGGGCGAAGGACCTGATCATCCGCGGCGGCCACAACATCGATCCCGTCATCATCGAGGACGCTCTGCTGGCCCATCCGGCCGTCACCGCGGCGAACGCGGTCGGCCGGCCGGACGCCAGGGCCGGCGAGGTGCCGGTCGCCTACGTAACCCTCGCGCCGGGAGCCGCTGTCACCGCCGGCGAGCTGACCGCCTGGGCGCAGCAACACGTCCCCGAGCGCGCCGCCATACCGAAGGACATCATCGTCACCGGCGAGCTGCCCGTCACCGCTGTCGGCAAGCCCTACAAGCCGGAACTGCGCCGCGACGCCACCGAACGCGCCGTCGCCGATGAGCTCGCCGCCCTCGGCCTGCACGAGCATTCCCGCCGAACCCGCGCGGTGCTGCGTGACGGCACGGTCATCGTCACCGTCCCGGACGCCGGTGACCACGCCGGCGAGGTCACCGCGGCACTCAACCGCTACGCGATCAACTGGCACTACGCCGGCCAGGACCGCGCGACACCATCGTCATGAGGCCGCAGCCGCGCTGCGGGCCGGCCTGATGCAGCGAGATCAGCCTCTGTCCGTTCGGCTAAAGTCCTTTTTAAGCCAGGGACAGCCGGGGAAGGCAAAGACGTGACGAGCACCTCGAGCTCAGAATGGCGAACGGCGACGGAGATCAACGACGACCGTCTCGACATGCTCCGGGCTGTCGAGCAGCGGGTGCTGTGGCTGTCGGTGGCCATCGTTGATCACGCCAACCGGGTGCGGCCGAATCAGTCCGGCCTCAAGGTAGGCGGCCACCAGGCCTCCAGCGCGTCGATGGTGTCGATCATGACCTCGCTCTGGTTTGACCATCTGCGCCGCGGCGACCTGGTGTCGGTCAAGCCGCACGCGTCCCCGGTGCTGCACGCGATCAACTACCTGCTCGGCGAGCTGGACGAGTCCTACCTGACGACGCTGCGCTCCTTCGGCGGGCTGCAGAGTTACCCGAGCCGGTCCAAGGATCCCGATCCGGCCGACTACTCGACCGGGTCGGTCGGCATCGGGGCGACCGCCCCCGTCTGGGGCGCACTGGCCCGCCGCTACGTCAACGCCCAGTTCGGCGGCGCCGGAACCGGACGGCAGTACTCCCTCGTGGGCGACGCCGAGCTCGACGAAGGAGCAGTGTGGGAAGCCGTCATCGACCCGATGGTCACCGATCTCGGCGAGGTTGTCTGGATCGTCGACCTGAACCGGCAATCCCTGGACCGGGTCGTGCCGGTGATCGGCGCACCGCGGCTTGAGGGCATGTTCGCCGCCGCGGGCTGGCAGGTGCTGACCGTGAAATACGGGCAGCTGCTGGAACAGCTCATGACGCGGCCCGGCGGCAGTGCCCTGCGCGCCAGGATCGACACGATGACCAACCCGGAGTACCAGCGGCTGCTGCGCTGCACGGCCGGCCAGCTACGCGACCGGCTGCCCGGCGACGGACCTGACGCCGGCACTGTCGGCCGCCTGCTCGCCGACGTCACGGACGAGCAGGTGCACGCGGCCATCCGCAACCTGGGCGGCCACGACTTCGCCGCGCTCGGCCATGCGTTCGACGCGATCGACGACACCAGGCCGACGGTCATCTTCGCCTACACCGTCAAGGGCTACGGCCTGGCCATGGAGGGCCACCCGCAGAACCACTCCGCCCTGCTCAGCGTCGGGCAGCTCACCGAACTAGCCGGCCGCAGCGGCGTCGACCTTCACCATCCATGGCAAATTTTTCCGAACGGCTCCGCCGAAAACGAACTGTGCACCGCTACCGCCGCGCGCCTGCACCGCGAGCAGCCGGCCCTGGCCGCGAACCTCGATCTGCCCGCCGACCTCGGCCGTACCCCGACCGGGGTGGCCAGCACGCAGGCCGCGCTTGGCCGCACGCTGCTTGACCTGAACCGGGCGGCGCCGCAGGCGGGACGGCGGATCGTCACGGTGAGCCCGGACGTCGCCTCCAGCACGAACCTCGGCGGCTGGGTCAACAAGGTCGGTGTCTGGTCCCAGAACGAGCGGTCCGACTGGTTCGCCGACGACGCCGCGACGGTCCTGCACTGGCGGGAGAAGCCGTCCGGGCAGCACATCGAGCTCGGCATCGCCGAGACGAACCTGGTCGGCCTGCTAGGTGAGCTTGGCGCGACCTGGAGCCGCTGGGGTCAGCCGCTGCTGCCAGTAGGCGTCATGTACGACCCCTTCGTCGAGCGCGCCCTGGAACCCTGGTCCTTCGGCATCTACGCCGGCGGCCAGTCCATCCTGGTCGGCACCCCGTCCGGCGTGACGCTCGCCCCCGAAGGCGGCGCGCACCAGTCCATCAAGACACCGTCCATCGGCCTGGAGCAGCCGGGCTGCGTGACCTACGAGCCCGCGTTCGCCCTCGACGCGGAATGGGCACTGCTTGCCTGTCTCGCCCAGCTCGGCAAGCCGGACGGCAGCTCGGCGTACCTGCGGCTGTCCACCCGCCCGGTGAACCAGGCCCTGGCTGGCGTCCCGGCCGACCCGGCCGGCCGGGAAGATCGCCGCAGCAGCGTCGTCGCGGGCGGCTACGCCCTGCGCCAGCACCCGCGGCCGGCTATCACGATCTGCGCCATGGGAGCGCTGATAACCGAAGCACTCGCCGCCGCCGACCGGCTGGACACGCTGGGGTTCGGTGCCGACGTGCTGTGCCTGACCAGCCCGGATCTGCTATTCCGCGCGGCGGCTGCGCGCCGCGGCTACGGCGAGGCTGCCAGCTGGATCCTGGACTCGCTGCTGCCCGCCGACCGCGCCAGGCCGATGGTCACTGTGCTGGACGGGCACCCGCACACCCTGGCTTTCCTGGCCGGAGTCAACGGTGTCCCCGCCACCCACCTCGGGGTCACCAGGTTCGGCCAGTCCGGAGACATTGCCGACGTCTACCGCTATCACGGGCTGGACACCGATGCCATCGTCGCGGCCAGCCTCGACCTGGTCGACTGAGCGGGGCGCAGGTAGCTATCCGCGATGCCGCGTGGCTGGCAGCAGAGCCGACACCTGCCAGCCGCCGGCGTGGGTGGGCCCTGCGGCCAGGCTTCCCCCGCAGGCGGTAACCCGGTCGCGCATCCCGGCCAGTCCGTAGCTGCCGCCGGACCGCTCCAGCCCGGACGGTCTGCGCCGGGGCGCCGCATTCTGCACGGCAACCTCCACGTCGGCGCCCTGCTCGCGGATGGTGATGCTGACCGGTGCTCCTGGCGCATGCTTGAGCGCGTTGGTCAGGGCTTCCTGGATCACCCGATAGGCGGCCTCGGACGCCGCGGGAGCCAGCCCGTCGCAGGGGCCGAGGAAGCGGCAGCTGACCGCCAGGCCGGTCACGCTGGCCCGTCGCACCAGCTCGTCGACCATCTGTAGCCCGGGCGAGCCGCCGTCCGGCAGCTCGCCGCCCAGTAGCTCTACCAGCCTGCCGATTTCCGTCTGGGCCTGCGCGGCAGCCTCGGCGACCGCCTCGAGGGCCGCCGCGACGCCGTCACGGTCGGCGACGCGCTGTCCGGCACTGGCCTGCACGACCATGACACTGAGGCAGTGCGCGACGATGTCGTGCAGCTCCCGCGCGATCCGCGCCCGCTCGTAGCGGACGGACTCCAGCGCGAACAGCTCCTGCTCGGCTTGCAGTTCATCGTTACGCGCCTCAAGCTGCCCGGTCATCCTGCGGCGGGACAGGACGATCCGGCCGGCCAGCCAGGGACCAATCGTGATCATTACCTCGACCGGATCGAAGCCGCCATTCTCGATCTGGAGGCAGGCCGCCAGCAGCACGGTAGCGGCCAGACCTGTGGCCAGGCCGGCTCCGGTCCCGACGGCGTAGGCGATGAGGAACAGTGCCCAGAGCAGCGGGTCGCCCAGCGCGCCGTTCACCGTAGCGGCCAGCCCGAGGGGCCGCGCGATCAGCAGCAGCGCGCAGACCACTGCGGCGGCGGCCACCGGCCAGCGCCGCCGGACGGCCAGCGCCGCGGCATACGGCAGCACGAAGATCGCGGCCGCCCAGTGCTGATCTCCTCGAGTCGCCGTCGCGCCCAGGTAGGCAACCGCGCCCGCCGCCAGGACGGCGGCTAGCAGCACATCGCTGCGCCACGACGTGGCGAGCCGTTTCGCCAGGCCGACGACATCAGGCATGGCCGCTGATCAGGGGAAGCCTGGCCGTCGCGTAGCAAACACCGCCGGCCAGCCGGCTGTCCACTGTCCCGCCATGCAGGCAGGCGCGCTCCCGGGCAGCCGCCAGCACGGTCCGCAGGTCGGCGGTCGGCGAGGGCGGCCCGGAAACACGCAGCTCAAGGGCATCCGGGCGAAAGAGCAGTCGCACATCGACAGCTGCGTTCGGCGCATCCTCCATGGCCAGCAGGAGGTGCTCCACGATGCGGTAGCCCGATAGCTCCAGTCCGGCCGGCAGGATGCGCGGGCTCCCGTCCACCGTGAGGCGGGCATCAGCGGTGGTCACCCGGGCGAGCAGCTCGGACAGCCGGGCAAGCGTCGGCTGCGGCTCGCTGGGCGCACGCTCACGCAGGGCGCCGAGTACCTCGCGCAGGTGCCCGAGGACAGCCCTGCCGTCGCGCTCGATCGAGGCCAGCGCCTGCCGGGCCCCGGCGTGTTCGGCATGATCGGCGTGATCGGCGTGATCGGCGTGATCGGCGTCCAGCGCGCCGAGCCCGGCTGCCGCGGCGGCGGCTATGTCGCCGATCTGAGCGTGCAGGGTGGCCTCAAGGTCCGCGGTTACCCGGGCCCGATCGGCCAGGACCGCCAGGCGTGCCGTCTGCTCTCGCTGGCGGCGCAGCTCCGCCGATCTCAGCCGCAGCGCCTCGGCAGTCTCGGTCCTGGCGCGGACCAGGCGCCCGGCGGCGAAGAAGGCGACCAGCAGCGGCAGCACGAAGACCAGCCCTGATGCCTCGATCTGGGGATCGTAGAAGCCCTCCGCGGTCACGTTCGCCACGCAGAGCAGGAGTCCCGCGGCCGACCGGGCCCTGTCGCACCTGACACCGACGGCGAAGGCCACCAGGAAGACCGCCGGCAGGGCAGCACCGCATCGGACCATCGAGCCGAACGCGAGACCGTTGAGCACGGCGGCGGCGGCCATGACGCCGGCTGCGGTCAGTGGCTTCGGGCGGCGCCAGGCGACCGGCATGGTCATGGCGAGCACCCCGACGGAGGCTCCGACGCCGCCGTGCGGGTGGCTGGTATGCAGGGCGCCGCTGGTGAGTCCGACCGCGAAGCCGCTGAGGATGACCGCCGCCGCGATGTCCAGCACGCTGAGTCCCGCGACTGTCCAGGTCAGCGGCGACCGCAGGCCCCTGGCAGTGATCATGACTCACCTCCCCGCCGGCTGAGACTCATTGTCAGCGTGCGGCCGTCGTGATTCAACTCGGCGGGGTGGCGCGAGGCTGGCGCCACCACGCCGGAACCGGGGCGGCGACCGCAAACCTAGGTCCAGAAAGGCCGCCGGCCCGGGGGCGTGGCGCCCTTCTTGAACCGCACCTGTCGGCACATGCAGACGAACCTCCGTAATCCCTAACGGAGCAGGTCAGCCCCGCGTGTTCCGATGCAGAGAACACTAGGAACCGGGCACGGCGCGGTCATCCTGCCCGCGGACGACCTTTATGGCCGCAGGTCACTCATGAGGACTACGGTGGACGCCAACCTGCCAGAACAGTGCACGGGGAGCTGCCTGATGGCTGAGTCCGCCAGCGCAGGGCCGGCCGACCGGCCCGTCACCGTCGTGATCGCCGATGATCAGCGGATGGTCCGCCGCGGCTTGCGAGTGATTCTCGAAGCCGAGCCCGGAATCACCGTGGTGGGCGAGGCTGGCGACGGCAGGGATGCCGTCGAACTGGTACGCAGACACGCCCCGGCCGTCGCCCTGCTCGACATCCGGATGCCCATCATGGACGGTTTGCAGGCCGCCCGGCAGGTCATCGCGCTCGGCCCCGGCACCCGGGTGCTGATCCTCACCACCTTCGACGCCGACGAATACGTCTATGAGGCCCTTCGCGCCGGGGCCAGCGGCTTCCTGCTCAAGGATGCCCCGGCCGACCAGCTGGTCACCGCCGTCCGCTGCCTGGCCGCCGGGGACGCGCTCATCGATCCGGCCATCACCCGCCGCCTCATCGCACGGTTCGCCCTGGCCGCCCGCGGCCCGGCCGGCCTGCCCGAGGAGCTGCGCCAGCTCACCGCGCGAGAGCTCGACGTGCTCCGGCTGGTGGCCCGCGGAATGTCCAACATCGAGATCGCCCGGGAACTGGTCGTCGAGGAGAACACCGTCAAGACCCACGTCAGCCGGATCCTGATGAAGCTCCGCCTGCGCGACCGGGTCCAGGCCGTTGTGCTCGCCTATGAGCTGGGGTTCGTCACACCCGACACCCGCAGCTGACCATCGCCGCGAAGTCGGGTGGCGCGAGGCCGAAGTGGCGCGAGGCCGAAGGCTTCGCGCCACTTCGCCGGATCCGGCTGGCTGGTCAGGCCGGCGTGACCGTGTGCTTAGTCCAGCCTTGCTCGCCGGTCGGCTGGGTCCAGTCGTCCAGTGCCGCGGTCACGTTGTTGGTCGTGACCGGGGCGAAGATAGCGATCTCGCCGGACGAGGTCGCATCGTGGGTCGAGACCAATGTCGACGGGTAAAACACTGTCGGCGAGGCTGAGGTGGCGACCTTCTCGAAGTTGAAGTTGGTGAAGGTCGACCCCTGCCACCAGAAGTCAATCCGTTGCGACGACGACGACATCTGCTGGACCGCGGTGACGATGAGATTGGAGCCGGTCCACGCGATAGCCGGAGTGTAGTCCAGCGGCTGGGTGCTGGTCGGGCCGGTGATGTCCTCGTCGGTCCAGTTCCGGGCGCTGTCGGACTTCCACAAGAACACCAGCTTGTCGGCGATGATGTCGTTGAACCCGCTGTTGAACGCGGCGACCACATCGACGTTGACGCCATCCCAGGTCGCCGAGACATAACTGAAATACTGGTTGGACCCCGCGCCGACACTCCCATCGGAGACCCAGCCGGAGCCGCCGTAGGGCTGGTAGAAGGAGAAGAACGCGCCGCTGGTTCCGGGTGCCACGATGACGATGCCTTTATCGGTGGCGGTGATCGCTGGGTCGTAATAGCCATTCTGCTCACTGCCGGTCGCCACCTTCTCCTGGCTCCAGCCGCCGCCGTTCTGGTACCAGAACAGCACGTTGCCGCCTTGTGCGAGGGTGATGACCGAGTTCGTGCCCGTGTGGCCTGGCACGCCGGTCCAGGCGATCTGAGGTTCATGGGTGCCCGTGTTCTCGCCTACCGAGCCGACCAGCTGCGCAGCGGACCATGTGGTCTGGCCGTCGGTCTGCTGGAAGAACCAGATGTTGCCGTTGGTATCCGCGGCAACGATCTGCACCGCCGGGCCGGCGGCGGTGATCGACGGGGGGTCGAACTGGGCGCCGCCGTTGGCGGCGGCCGTCTCGACCGTCTCCTTCTTCCAGCTCGCGGCCCCCGGCACCTGCTCGTAGGCATACAGGTTGCCGTTCGGATCGATCTGCGTCGTCACCAGGTCCGTTCCGTTCCACACCGACGGGGTGGCGTCAAACGCGACCCCTGCACCCGTCAACGGACGCGACGCGGCATGCGGCTGACGTGCGCCTGTGCCCAGCGAGGCCGCTCCGGCCTGCGGCGCTGTTGCCAGCAGGGCCGCGGCCAGCGCCACAGCAGCGACAGCCGACGCGGCCAGCCGACCCGAGATCGCCGAGCGCGGCGGCGGCCTGCGCTTCCCAGGACTCGCGGCGAGCCCGCGGCTGGCTCCGGTAGATCTCATGATGTCTCCTTTGTTGCGTGGTAGCGAGCCGCGCTGCGGACCCGGGGCCTGGGGGTACTGCTGATGGAATGATGACGCAGTCGTCATGCTTACTCCACTTTTGTACTGATTCGCGAGTTGACCTGAACGCCCCTGCGCCATAGCTGGTGGATGGATTTCTAGTGCCCGTGCCGCGGCTGGCCGGTTACCTGCGGCCGCCTGGCCGGCACTGCGCTGCCGGCCGGCTTCGCCCTGGCGACCGCGCGCCGTCCCCGGATCGTCAGCACGCTGAGCACGATCAGGCTCACTATGCACGCGCCTATTCCGAGGAGCCCCTGCACCGGGGGTGAGCCCTGCGTGGAGTGGTGCCGCACCGGAGCCGAGTCCAGCAGAGCGCCGACGATGAACGCAATGGTCAGGACCGCATCGACGACGACGGCGATGGCCGTGCGGCGATCGATTCCCGCGGCGCCGTCGGGCGAGGCGACGCGGCGGGCCCGCACGGCGGCGAGCAACGCGGCGACGCCGAGGGCTAGCGCCAGGATGATCACCTGGACCACGTAGTAGCCGATGGCCTGCTTGACGGGCCATACGGTGTCGGGCGGGCTGACCCCGCGCCCGTCAGCGAGGGCCCAGGTCTGCACGGCGACCACCGCCAGGTAGGGAACGACGACGATCGCGGCGGCCCGGCGGGGATCGCGTACGATCCAGCCCGCGATGACCGCGATGACGAAACCCGCGAGAGGGGTCATGGCAAATCCTCCGCAGTGTCCGGACGGGCCGGCCTGTCCTGATGCCTGCCGTGCACAGAACGCTAGGACCCGGGCGCAGGCCCGTCGTCCTGCATGCGGGCGACCTTTCGCGGGCTCGGGTCACTCGTGAGGACTACGGCGGACGCGAAATGGTCCGGGTGGCTTGCGGGTGATCCTCGAAGCCGAGCCAGCGCGCCTGACCCACGGCGCGCATCAACCATGATCCGGGCTGAACTTGAAGATAGCCACATGTCCCATCGTCAGGTGCAGGTCGCGCAGCACGTGTCCGCGGAAACCGGTATAGGCGGCTGACGTTCCGTTCAGCGCGCATGTGTAGGCGCTGCCGCCCGCGGTCGTCAGCTGCACATCAACCGTCGGCGACGCTGTTGTGTCATACACGAAGAGCACCTGGCTGCCGTCCGAACGCCGGAACAGGTGATAGTAGGGCGCTCCCCGCTTGCCCGATGTCACGAAGACGCGCGCGCCGGTGTCGGCAGTGGTAATCGTGCCCGTCGCCAGGAGGCTGACCAGGAGCTCGCAAGGAATGCTTGAATGACCTGGCATACCAGTTCGCCTGGTCCGGCTGGGTCTTACCCTTAGTTGTGGCATATCCCATCTCGTTGATCCAGATAGGCTTGGGGCCACACTTCTGATGCTCGACGAACGGGATGAACTTGCTGCGGTAATGCGCGCCCAGGTAGTTCTCGACCGTACCGGGGTCCCAGGTCTCCGGATAGGCGTGGAAGGGCGTGACGTCGTAGTAGTTCGCAACTCCCGCCTTGGTGATCGCCCGGAGCCAGCCGGTATCGGGGTATGTCATGCCACCGAGGAGGACCGGCAGGCGCGGGTCCGCCGCCCGCACGGCGCGGGCTGCCTCGCGTAGCGTCTGGGCGTATTCGTTGGCAGTCCCGTCCCACCATTGCCGGGAATCCTCCTCGTTGTAGATCTCGTAGGAGAGGACGACATGGTACCCAGCCGGGGATATAGGCGATGTACGGGCGGAGCTTAATGCCATTTTCCTGCGCCAGCCGGAGAACCTTTTTCAACCATGAAAAGTCATATTTACCAGGTGCCGGCTCGAAGTCATCCCAGGCGAAGCTAGTGCGCATCGTGTCCAGCCCGAGCTGTCTCATCAGGCGGAAGTCCTTGCCTATAATTCCCAGGCTTGTCCCTTTAGGAAAGTCTTCCTCTATGGTGAAGGACACTTTCTTAGTAACGTCGCGCTGCGGGCTTACGATCGAGGGCCCGCTCGGGCCGGCCATGGCAGCGGAGCGGCATCGCCGGTCCGCTGCGGAGCGGCATCGCCGGTGCTCACTCTAGGTGGAACCACGCGCTATCAGCTGATAGCCGCCGCTTGGCCGATCCCAGGGTCGCCTGCTGATCCCCTGATGGATACCGATCAGCGATGGGTGACGTGCTGGACCTAGACGCCAGGCTCGATCTCGCCCATAACTCGCTGCTTGGCCTATCGGTGGGGGACGCGCTGGGGGGCAGTTCTTCGTCCCGGGCCGGTCAGTGGCCGATCTGGTCGGCGGCGATCTGGTCGGCGGCCGCCCCCCGGGTGCCACCGTGGGAGTGGGTCGACGGTACCGAGATGACCTGAACCACACGGCCGAGGCAGGTTCGCGCGCCCGCGAGAAGCCGCGCCCGCGAGAAGCGATGAGGCCGGATGCGCATGTGCTGCCGGGCAGCCGGGCAGCCGGGCAGCCGGGCAGCCGGGCAGCCGGGCAGCCGGGGCGGATTATCCTCCGGCGTGGCGTACCTGGTTTGGCTGCGGACTGTCGTACTGGTGCGATATAGTGTTCGAAGAACAGTAACCAATCTTGCCCTGCTGAACCTGTACCGGACGGAGGTGACCCCGTTGCCCGCAGACCCGCAGTCCCAGCCCCCGTCCCAGGAGGAGATCCTGGACGCCGCGCTGGCCGCGCTCACCCCCGGCGACATCCCGCCCGGGGAGACGCCGGAGTGGCCCGATCCCGGCTGCGGCCGGCCGGCGGAGCTGGCCGGGCTGGCCGGCCGGGAGCTGGAGGAGCTGCTGGCCGGGTTCCCGG
>PMSU01000008.1 GCA_003168255.1 Actinomycetota bacterium | reverse complement strand
TGCCCCGCCGCTCGGACAGCGGGATGAAGTCAACGGTGTGGGTTTCGCCCCCGGCCCTGCGGGCGCTGTTCTCTGGTACCGATCCGATAATGCCCATCGAGGTTTTCCTTCCTCCCAGATCTGGCTACGTTCGCGCGAACGCCCGCGGCGTCCCGGTTGGTTGCGGCAAACCCGGTGACGGCGTGAGCCGGGTGGTGATCTCGCCGACCTGATCGATGGAGCTGACGAGCACGTCGCCCGGGGCCAGGAACCGGGGCGGCGTGCGCCCGAGCCCGACTCCAGCCGGGGTACCGGTGAAGATCAGGTCCCCGGGCAGCATGGTGACAACGGCGGAGAGCCGGGCGATGAGCTCGGGCACCGGGAAGAGCATGTCGCGAGTCCGGCCCTGCTGCACCTGCTCGCCGTTCAACGTGCAGCCGAGCGCGAGGTCGTCGGGATCGCCAAGCTCGTCGGGGGTGACCAGATACGGCCCCGTCGGCCCGAAGCCAGGGTGGGACTTACCCAGGCTGAACTGGGGAGACGGCGGGATGAGCTGCAGTTTGCGTTCGGACAGGTCCTGGCCGACGCACACTCCGGCGACGTGATCCCAGGCGCGCGACGCGGAGACATTCCGGGCCGTCCGGCCCAGGACCACGACCAGTTCCACTTCCCAGTCCACGTCACCGGGCGGGAGCGGCACCTGCGCCGACGGCCCGGTGATACAGGTCGGGAACTTCGTGAATGTACTCGGCGAGACCGGCACGCCCAGGCCGGTCTCATCCGCGTGGTCTCGGTAGTTCATCCCGATGGCGAAGACCTGCCGGGGCCGCGGCACCGGAGCGCCGAGGTCCCCCGCCACCAGCGGGACGGCGCCTGCGCGCGGTGCGCCGGCCGCCCAGTCGCGAAACTCAGGCCAGCGTTCCAGCAGCTCAAGCGGGTCAGCGGGAAACCTGTCCCCGCTGGCGGCAGCGACGTCCACCACCTCGCCGTCTACGACGATATGCGCACGTCCCTGCACGTTAGCTACCCGCATCGGCTGCCTCCCGCGCCTCATGGCCATCCTGTGCACGACACGTTAAGGGACAAGCGAACCATGATGCAAGAGATAATCCATTATTTGTTTCTTCCTCCTACTCGGACTCTTACTATCCACTGGTAATGTGGCCACCGTGACGGATGTAGCGGACAAGAGCACCCTCAGCGAAATCGTGTACTCGGCGGTACGGACGGCCATCCTGGGGGGCCAGCTCCGCCCCGGTCAGCGGCTCAAGGTGTCCGACCTGGCCGCGGAGCACGGCGTCAGTGTGAACGTGGTCCGCGAGGCGCTCAACCGGCTCACCGGGGAGCAGTTGGCCCGGGCGGAGCCGAAGATCGGTTTCGCGGTGACCAATCTGTCGCTCGAGGACCTAGCCGATCTGGTGGCGGTCCGGGCGGCCATCGAGGGCACTGCCCTGCGCTGGGCGATCAGGCACGGGGACATGGCCTGGGAGTCGCAGATCGTGGCCGCCCACTACCGGCTGGCGAACACGCCAGGGGAGCCGCCTGCGCTCACCAATGACTGGATCCGCGCGCATTCAGATTTTCACGCCCAGATCCTGAGCGCCTCCGGTAGTCCGCGGATGCGCGAGATAACCCGCTCATTGTCGGACTCCGCGGAGATCTACCGGCGGTGGTCCCTGTCACTGGCTGAACCACGGCGCGATCTGGCCCGCGAGCACGCGGAGCTGGTCGACGCCACGCTGGCGCGGGACGCCGAGCGGGCGGTGTCCGCCCTCACCGCGCACATCGAGCAAACCAGGAACACGATCCTCACCAACGTCGCCGCGGACGCGGCCAATGGCGACGGCCAGGCGCATAAGACCGGGCAGCGGCCTGTCTCACGTAGCTGACCCCGAGGGATTTCGGCTGCTTTCACGCTCGCCCGCCAGGATGTGACGCACTCGGCGACCTGCACCGTCGCTTGGCTGGCTAGCGAAAGGAGCCCTGCCATGCCGTCAGTGCGCTGCGGCGACGCCGAGCCGTCGCTGCCGTAGCGGAACTCGCCAGCGCCGGGGGGCGCCCGTAACCGAGACGCTTGCTCCAGCAAGCGACTCTGAGGTGCACCGACGTGTGATCGGTGGGGCCACGGAACCCGCAGAACTAGGTGATCGGTGCGCCCGGCCTGGTCCGAGCAGCCGGTAACCGTGAGCGCTGAATCGGCAGGGAGGCGCTGGAATACCTCTTCGGGCGGGCTGCCGCATGGTAACGCTTGGTTGCATTATCGGTTTGCTACCTAACACCTCCGCCGTCCCGGCGGGGAATTCAGCAGGTATCTAAGGTCCAGGAAGCTGGCCGCTGGCCGGTACGGTCAAGCGGCCTGGGCCGGCGGTGTTTTCTGTGGTTAGGGCTGAGGCTCGATATCGAGGTATCCGTCATAGGCGCGGATCGTCACGACGAAGTGGTGCAGGAAGCCCTCGAGCCCGGCCAGGCCGAAGGGATGCGGCCATGGATCGCAGAACCAGACCGGTGCGTCCCAGGAGAACTCTTCGGTACCGTCGGCCACCGTGAGATTGACCCGGGCAAGCACTCCGGCAGTTTTAAGCCCAGCGACGAAAAACTCCTCGACCGGCGCGGCATCCAGTTCTATTCCGGCCAGGGGCGCGAGTTCGGCGCTCATGCGGGTCCGCAGCGCACCGGTGTCGAGGAGGCATTCCATCGGCGCGGCCGTCAGTCCTTCCAGGGCGATGTCGACGACGGGCCGTGGCGTCAGCTCGCCCCCGCTTGCCGCGGGAAGCGCCCGGAACCCGAACCTCATTGCGGTGCCGCGCCGGTTATGGCCTGATCCGTGTCCGGGACCCGGAACATCGACTGCGCACGCTGACCGTGCTGGGCCAGCCAGGCCACGACGTCCTTAGGCGAGGGCGCGGCGACAAGCACCTCGTCCCCGCGCACTGCCACCCACAGGCCGATGAACGNNCCTGAGCGGCCCGCACGTGGTGCTCGGCGGAACTTGCTGCTCGTGCGGCAGGGAAGCCGAGCCTGGTCAGGGCGCGGCGCGCCTGATGAGTGGTGAAATCGGCCCGGTCCAGCCCGGTCACGAGGGCGAGGACTTGCTTAGGCGGCCAGCGGCGCCCGTTGATCACGACGAAGTGCTCGTGGATCGGTTCCGGCAGTACGCCCTCGAGCACCGCCTTAACGCCGTGCCGGTCAATCTCGTATCGGTGGCCGGAGACTATCATGGTCGGCACTAGAATCTCCGATAAGTATTCTCTGAGAAATATTCTCTGACTTGTCTCTACCATAGAATAATTGCCTGGCGCAGACAAGAGGGCTCCCAGCAGCTTCTCATGACGACGGCACCGGCAGCCCTGGCACCAGGATTCTTCCGCTATCGGGCCGTCGCGTCACAAACCGGATCACTGCGTGAGTGCCCGAGTTCCGTCCGCGCAGCAAGACGGCCTTTTCAACAGGCGTATCCTCATCACTCAGGTGCCCGCCGGGTGGTCACGCAGCGTCGCGGAGATGACCGCGTTCCGGGCAACCCCCGCCCACGCAAGACGTTCGTGCAGGACATGCAGGTTATCCGCTTGCTCCCCGTCTTGCTCCCCTAGATCAATTGGGTACGCTCGACGGACCCAGGCA
>PMSU01000119.1 GCA_003168255.1 Actinomycetota bacterium | reverse complement strand
AACAAGACACCCCAGCAAGCGGCCAGCTAGCCCAGCTGCCCGTATCCCTGCCTGCCGTGGTGCGTGAACCCCCACCTCTGAGTTCTACGGCAGGCTTGGGCGTGTCAGGAGCTGGCGGAGGGGAAACGTGGGCCATGGCGGCCATGCTGAGTGAACTAGATGCCTGGCTGGCACCACAGCGAAGCGCGGAGTTGGGCCGCCTTTCTGAAGGCGCGTTGATTATCACCGCCGCGCACGAGTCGAGCCTTCATGCTGAATGGGCAGAAGCAAGCAACATGGGAGAGGCGACTCTGGAGCAGCTTGACGCCGATGTCCGCCGCATTGCGAAGGATTACGTGCAGTGTCCGCCGCTGCCGATGTTCGGCGAGATGTTGCAGGTGCGCGACCATATTTACTCACTGCTCAAAGGTCATCAGAAACCGGTTGCTACGGTACATCTGCACCTGCTCGCAGGCGTCTTGTGCGGGCTGCTGGCCAATGCCAGTACCGACCTGGGTTACCGGGATGCCGCTGCTGAACAGGCCCGCGCCGCATGGGCTTATGGCGAAGTCATTGGGCACAATGGGCTGCGTTGCTGGACCCGGGGTATGCAGGCACTGATCGAATACTGGTCCGAGCGCCCCGAGCAGGCGGTCCGCCTGGCGCAAAGCGCTGGGCGGTACGCGGACTCAGCGACGGCCCAGGCCCGCTTGTATTCGATCGAAGGACGCATGTGGGCCAGGCTGGGTGACTCACGGGAAGCCAATCGATGCTTGCAGGCTGCCGCCGGGGCGCGCGAGTCGTCGCATGAAGAAGATTTGCACGATGAGGTCGGCGGCGTGTTCGGGTTTGATGAAGCAAAGAGTTACTACTACGCCGGGGCCACCCACATCCATCTCGGGCAGGCAGACGCGGCGCTGGTCGCGACTGGGCGCGCTGTGGAGTTGTATGCGGGTGGTCCGGCCGGACAGCGCTCCTACGGTGCTGAGTCACTGGCCCGAGTCGACATGGCCGTCGCCTACCTGCTCAAGCGACGCCTCGACGGCGCGGCCGAGGCTCTGGAACCTGTGCTCTCGATTCCCGCTGGGCTGCGTATCGCGCAGCTTGGAGAACGGTTGGCCGGCGTACGCTGCCGTCTCGGCAATCCTGCGTTTCGTGACGCTCATGAGGGTCGGGATCTCCGGCAGCACATTAACGCCTTCCTGGCTGAGACCATGACCGGGCAGGACCCAGAGCCAGCTCGATATCCAAAATGACGTCGGTAGATCTCACGCCGCGCACGAGCGGGGCAGTTGCATCACCAGCTTCTTCCTGCCCCGGTAGAAGGGGGGTGCCCGCTACGATCAGGCCCGGGTGACAAGCGGGCTGCTAGAGACCGCTCTGCACGCTCTCCAATCCCGCAACCCCATGGGAAGACATGTACAAGCTGCTGTTCTCGGTTGTACTCCGCCGTTTGCCATCCGAGACTATGCACGGCCTGGGTTTCGGCTTCATCCGCTGGGCTAGCGCGATACCCGTGGTGTCCTGGCTGATCCGGCGCTGGCTGTCGCCCCGCCATCCTGCACTGCGTGTGCGGGCGTTTGGCCTGGATCTGCCGGGGCCGTTGGGGCTAGCCGCTGGTTTTGACAAAGATGCTCTCGGGCCGGACGCCCTAGGCGCACTGGGGTTCGCGTTTGTCGAGACCGGCACCGTCACGGCGCAGGCCCAGCCTGGCAATCCCCGGCCACGGCTGTTTCGCCTTCCGCGCGACCGCGCCCTGATTAACCGAATGGGCTTCAATAACCACGGCGCCGCAGCAGCCGCCGTCCGGCTAGGCACCCGCCGCTCCCGCGCTTTGACCGTCGGTGTCAACATCGGCAAAACAAAGATCGTTCCGGAAGCC
This sequence comes from Actinomycetota bacterium, assembly GCA_003168255.1. Lineage (GTDB taxonomy): Bacteria > Actinomycetota > Actinomycetes > Streptosporangiales > Streptosporangiaceae > PALSA-505. The sequence goes on along the minus strand of PMSU01000119.1, from coordinate 18,184 downwards.
GACGCGATAGCTGACTACACCTCCAGCGCGAGGCTGCTCGCTGGCGTGGCTGACTACCTGGTAGTCAACGTCAGTTCGCCCAATACCCCTGGGCTTCGCAATCTGCAATCGGTAACCCAACTGCGGCCGTTGCTGAATGCCGTCCGGGAGACCCTGGACACCCAGAGCAAGCACCGGGTGCCGCTGCTGGTCAAGATCGCGCCCGATCTCGGCGACGAGGACATCGACGCTATAGCCGATCTCGCGCTCGAACTCGGCCTGGACGGGATCATCGCCACCAACACGACCATTAGCCGTGACAATCTAGTCAGCGATCGGGCCGAGATTGATGCCGCCGGGGCCGGGGGGCTCTCTGGCGCGCCGCTCAAGCAGCCCGCCCTGCATGTGCTGCGCAGGCTCCACGCCCGCGTCGGCGACCAGCTCGTGCTGATCGCGGCCGGGGGAATTGAGACCCCCGACGACGCATGGGAGCGCATCCAGGCCGGAGCCACCTTGATCCAGGCCTACACCGGATTCATCTATGGCGGCCCGCTATGGCCACACCGCATCCACGCTGGGCTGGCTCGACGGGCACGCGAAGCCGGATTCACGAGCGTCCAGCAGGCCGTCGGACGGGTGAACTCCGCGAGCTGAACACCCCAATAGCGACCCGGTAAGCAAGCATGTGCTGCTAAAAGCACCGATTTGAAATATCCCGGACATGATAAGGGTGCCGTCGTTGACACCGTCCCTGCATGATCCGGGAACAAACGGCTGTCTGATATCGAGTTTGCGCAGCCAGTGCATGTAAGCCGCTGGGGAATCACACCTTCCCGGCGCGGGGAGTGACCGGCGGACCTGCGAATGCCAGTCTCAAGAACCAGGTTCCACGTTGCATGCCTGAGCACGTGTGCCTGGAGGCCAGGGCATTGCCCCCCGGGGCGCATAACCGACCTACGCCGTGGCCGACGGCGAATCAGGGAGGGCTCCGATGACAACAGGCCGACACTACAGCCGGGGACGCCGATGCGGATCTGACGGCCTGTATAAAGTCAGGGACCACCTTGACTTCGTCGGCATGCCCGGCTCTGCCGGTCTGTGCCGACGCCCGCGTGGAGGGTACTGGTGAACTGGCGCCGGGTCTTTCCAGGGAACGAAGACCAGGTGCGCTTGGCCCGCAGGCTCGTCGGTGAGCTGCTTGCTGAGCATCCCAACTGCGACGACATCGTGCTGTGCACAGCCGAGCTGTGCACGAATGCCATCCGGTTTACGACGAGCGGGCGCGGCGGTGTGTTTGCAGTCGAGGTCAGCTGGGCCGGAGCAACAGTGAGGGTCGCCGTCGCCGACCAGGGCGGCCCTACCACCCCCCTCCGCCGTACGACCCAACCTGAAGATCTCCAGGAATCTGGCCGCGGGCTGAACCTGATTGCCCGGTTGTCTAGCACCTTCGGCGTGGAAGGCGATCACCGCGGGCGGGTTATCTGGGCACAGTTCCGCCGTTTCGGAATAACCGCTCCCGCCGCAAACCGTCTGCCGCTGTCCGCGTATCCAGCGACCAGGCAAGACACCGCCGCACTTGCCAGCCGCTACGCGGGATGGCACATCTGGTTCGGATACTGGACCCGTGAGTGGTGGGCCTTGCCCAGGCACTGTGAATCTCAGGTCCGGCTCGTAACCGAGGCCACCGCTGTAGCCCTGGCCAACCGCCTGGACTCGCTCCAGAGGAACAACTTCCGCTTCACTAAGGAACTGGAAGACGCCCCTCCGCTTGCATGAGGTTGTGCTGTCTTTGAGCGTGCTAACCGGAAGCACACCCACCCCATACGACCAACTCATCGAAGGCAATAGTGCTGTTCTCAGAGGCCGCCGACAGGCAAGAGGCTGTCCAAGGCGGGAATCACACCTTCCCACTGTGGGGAATGACATGCCGGTAGAGCAGCCGGGAGGCTAGGAGCCCGGATCGCCATCCAGGGCGATGCTCCGAGAGGGCAGGAACTCGATGACCACCACCCCCGCCGACATCACTAGCCTGCCGCTGCTGCCGGTGCCTGCGGTACCAGCACGAGAGCACAGCCATGCCGCTGGCGATGGTGTGGCTTTCACCGTAGGTCACCACTTTGCCCTCCCAGACGATAGTGATCTTGGCGCGGTCGCTGAGGCGGCGAAGGCTCCGTTGTCGGTGATCGTCCAGGTGACCAAGCGGTGTGACTTCAACTGTGGGTTCTGCTCGGAGACACTACAGATGCCCGACCCCACCCTCGATCAGCTTGATACCTTCCGCGCCAGCCTGGAAGGCGTCCCCCGGGTGTTCCTGTCCGGGGGAGAACCGCTGCTGCGCCGGGACCTGCCCGACATCGTCGAGATGTTCTCCGGGTTCATCATCGGGTTGCCTACGAATGCCACCCGAGGTGTGGCAATGGCGCCCCGGCTGGCCGGGAAAGTGGCATTCGTCAATATCGGCTTCGACGGCCCGCGGGCAACCTTCGCCCGGGTCCGTGGAGACTACGACAAAGTCATGACTGGTGTGCGCGCGTTCACGGATGCCGGGCTGCCCATCTCACTGTCCGCCGTGGTGCTGCGCTCCACCGTGCACGCCCTGCCGTACCTATGCCAGATCGCCGACGTACTGGATGCCGGGAAGTTGAAGCTGATCCTGCCGCTACGCAAAGGCAACGCGCTCGGCCTGGCAGAGCGGGAGTTCATCACCGTCGAGGAAGCACACGAGGCGTTCGACCGGCTGATGGAACTGCGTGTGACGCACGACTGGCGTCCTGCGGTGCGGATGACCCCGTGGACCCCCGCCACCGAGGGACACATGATCGTGATCGAGCCCAACGGGAATGCCCAGGCCTGGCCCGTCTACAACCAGCCTGACCTGTTCCTGCTGCTGGGCAATGTCCTCCAAGAGCCGATCACCGCGATCTGGGACCGCTACCCCTACAAGTCCAACCACTACGCCAAGTACCTCGGCCGCAGCATCTATACCACCGCCAGAGGCGGCACCTGATGCACGTCTACACGAACATGACGTGGCCCGGTGACCCGTACCGAACCGGGCAGCAGCTCTACCGCCGGCCCGCACCCCGGCTGGCCGCCTTCACCGCCGGCCCGCGCACTAGCGAGCCCTGGCAAGACGGTGCCTCAGCTGCTGTGGTCTATCTGCCGCTGCATCGCACGCAGCCGATGACGGTCACCGAGGAGACCTTGACGTTCGGTTTCCACGCCGTCAGCACGGAGTCCAGTGCCGATGCCTCGGCCATGGCGGTGCTCGCCGACCTGGACTTGATGCAAGCACGGCGGCACGCGGCTGTCCTGACTGGGCACTTCCTGCCGGGCGACCTGGCGATGCTGCGGATACCGGCAGGAGAAACGGTGCTACGCGGTGCCACTGCCATACAGCTCGACTGGCCCGATCGCCACGAGCCTGCCCGGGACCGGGCGGCGATGTTCGATTGCCTGCTGGACCTTCCCGGCGACCCTTCCCTGGAGCAGGCGTGCCAGCAGCTCGGCATCAGGCTCGGCAGCGACTTGTTCTGCGGACTGGACCAGCCAGACAATGACGGGCTCCTCGCGGCGCGCACGGTGCAGCGGGCACTGGCTATCGCCCTGATCTGCGCCCGGCACCTCGATCGCTACCGCTGGGAGGGAACTCTGCACACCGGCCAGATCATGGCAACGAGCACGTGGGACTGCTTCACCCCCGTCGCCTGTGCGCCGCCCAGATAGCCTTCCCGCCACCACGGTTGGAAGACGAACGATTAAGTAAGGACCCCACGAGGCCCTGATGATCATTAGTAGCAACGTCCCGGGTGGTCAGCTCGTTCCGCCACGCGGGCCCGGACCGCTGCTGGCGTCTGTCGATGTGGAGTGGTCGAAGAATTACCGAATCCGCGGCGGCAATGTCCCGTTCTGCTATTCGGTCATCTGGCTCCCCTTGCCACCCCACCGGATCGGCTTGGACGATACACCGTTTTGGTACACCTCCGCCTATGTGCACGACACCTCCGAGACACAGAATCTGATCACCGGCGCTGATCAGGCTCTGGGTGAAGTCTTGCGGTGCGCGGACCTGATCGCCGGGCACCAGCTCTGCAGCGACCTCGGCACCTTGGCCAGCGCGGCCCGCCAGCCAGTCAATGGCATCTACGCAGCGCGAACGGCCTGGCGCCAGCGACGTCAGGCCGGCGAAGGCGTCCCACGGATCCTGGACACCCGGTATGACGCCGACCACGCTCTGACCGGCACATCACGGCGGCTTGTCGATGTGTGCACCAGCCTGCGCCTAGATGTGACCCAGCCAGAACTGCGCGGTACCTCCATGACCGCCTTGCACCGCCGCTGGCTCGAACATCGGGAGATCATCGCCCGGGAAAAGATCACTGTGCTTAACCTGCGGCACTCCGTGTCCACCGCGCTGGTCGCGACCTACGCCGCCGGCCTCGGGCACTGGCAGCCCGGCCTGAACGTCAACAGGCTGCTCGCCGTCGAGCTGGGCCGCGCATTCAGGTGGCTGACCGATCCTGCCTTCACCACCCTGATTGCGACACCCAGCCGTAGATGGCGGGAGTGACCATGCCTGAACTGCAAGAACCGAGAGACTCCCAGCCCAACATGGCGGATAGTCCCAGGGTAAGTTGGCGGATTCGTTCGCTGCGCCAGACAAACACCCAGGTCAGCGACTCCCGCCTGGATCATTCGCCAGAAGTGGGTGGGGACGGCCAACAAAAGCTCGGGGTCGCACTGATCGGGGAAACCGATGCTGCGTGACTGTGTCGTGCTGGCGGTCGAGGGCACCCACGCCTCCGGCAAGACCACACTCACCCATGCGCTGGCGGCCTGGTACCGCGAGCACGGCATTCACGTTGCCACAGTCGAAGAACCCGCCCGGCGCAGCCCTTTCATCGAGGAGATCGTCGTCCACGGCAAGGGACAGTTCGACCTCGAATGCGAGGTGGACCTGTTCGCGGCACAGCTTTCGAGACAACTCAGGACCGCCCGCCAGCACACCATGATCATCTGCGACAAGACCGTCGCCAACGTCCTGGCCTATGCCCGTCTCGTCCTGCCCGCCCCGCCGGGCAGCCGCGAGGCTGCCAGCCTGGATGCGATGGAAGTCTTCTGCCGCGCCTGGGCCGACGTGTATGACGCCGTGTTCTACTGCTGCGACCGGTTCAGCCAGCACCAGATCGGCGACCCCTACCGCGCCAAAGTCCTCGAACTTCAACCCGCCGCCGAACGCGTCGTCCGGTCCACCTGCGCCACCGTCGGACAGAAGGTCATCGACATCCCACCCAACATGACCACGGCTGATCGCGTCCGGTGGATTGATGCGCGTGTCACCAAGCTCGGTATCTTTGCAAGTGCCCGGACTGCCCCCATGATCGCAGCCCCCCGAGAGGGCCTATAAAGGAGATAAGGACCCCGCCTCACTCTCCCTGGCTGCCAAGCCGTCGTCTTATCCGGCGTCCCAGGCCGCCTCCCGGAACCCGGGGCGGCGACGCTCGCGGCGATGGCCACGCGGCTACAGCGGGCACTGGGCGCCCGGCCGGGGGGCTGCCATCCCGGGACGTCACCGGCCACCGGTTCGGCGCGCTCGCAATGCGGCTTGTCGCAACTCGAAGTCGTGCAATTGCTCCTGGACGACCAACTCGGCGCGGGCCGCGCATAGGGCGGTACCGGGACCGAACCCGTATAGGCCGCATTGGCGGCACCGCACCCTGGCCGCGCTGGCCGGGCACGCGGTGAGCGCACCACAGCCCGGCCGCAGGCAAATGTGCTCGGCGTCCAGGTGCCCGGCATCCCAGGACAGCGCGTCGGCTTCGGTGATGACATGCTCCCGGCCACAGATCCCGCAACTGGCGTACACAGTCGCGGACCAGTCGATGCCGCCGTCCGCCGCGATCCGGTAGTCCATCGACCCCGGTTGCGCGGTGAACGAGCACGACGGGCAACGCACGTAAGGAAGCTCAGGATGATCGGGCACGGCGTCAGCCTTCACGTGTCGCAGGGTGCCGAGCGCGAGCTTGGCGTGCGCGCCGAGGCATGTCTCCTCCGCGTAGCCGGACAGGCCGTTCGCGTCGCCGGGCGCGGTCACCGCTCAGCCTTCATGATCCATTTCGGTCTGGGAGACGTCGCGGCGGGGCTGCCGGTCGGCGCCATTGAAGTGCGATCGAGAGAGCGCTTCCCCTCTTGTATCCTCAGGCCGCGTGACGTTCGGATGCCAGTCCGATGGCTCCCGCGATCCCGCGTAGCTGGGCATTGGAAAAGCGATGGCCTCGGTCCCGCAGTTGTGAGGCAAGGCATCTCTGGCTGATCTTGTCGCCGCGGGCGCGGGCGACTTTGAGGATCTCGCGGGCATCCTTGAGGAGGCGAGTTTCCTGCCGGTCAGATGCGGTCATGCGCAGCGGGCTAACTGTGCCCTCGTGATCCGACCCGCGTGACAGCGGAGTTAGGGAGAGCAGGCGGGATGCCAGGATGAGCCCGGCAGGTGTAATCGTCGTTAGGCCTCTGGGGGTGGGCTGTTCACGGGTCATCCTCAGTACCAGCAGGCCGATCGTCAGCCCGGCGAAGGCCGCGACAGGACTGGCCGCTGCGGTGAGGCGATCGGCGAGAGTGACTGGATGGCCGGGCAATTCCTGGATGTGGCCCACGTTGCCGACGACGCTGACGATGAGTCCCGTGGCAGTGGTCACCCATGGCCAGATCTTGTTGCGACCAGACCATGTATCCAGGTAGGCGACGTACAAGGCCAGTTCGCCGAGCACCAGAAACACGTCGATTTCGGCGGGCCATGACATCGCCTGCCAGCCATCTACTCGGTGGTGAAGCGCCCAGTTGTACAGGCCAGCGTAGCTGTGAGTTAGAGCGTTGACGCTTGCCAGGATCGCGAGGACGCCAATCGCGTATAGGGCGATGCGGCGTGTTCGGCAGTTCATCGTCCCTCCCTTACGCGCGGTTGCGGATCTTGGCGAACGCGTCTAGGGCGGTCTCGTCGACATCCGGAAGCGTGCCGAGGTACCGCTCGGTTGTCGAGATCTTGGCGTGCCCCATCCGCTCTTTCACGACTTGGAGGTCAGCGCCCCCGTGCAGCAGCCACGAGGCGTGTGCGTGCCGGAGGTGTTTGGTCTGTACACGTACGGCTAGGTCGGCGTTCGCCAGCGCTTCCTTCCAGACGTGTTCACGGAACCAGTCGCGGGGAATGTGGCCATCGGTGCCCACGAGCCGCCTCCGCCGGGGACTGTCTTTGCCGGCGCCCCGCCGTTCCGCCCGGTAAATGGCGTACGCAGCGCGGCAGTGCTTGCAGTGGCACTTACCTGCCGAGTAGGCGCTCAGGGTGCCATGCCGGTACGTATGGCCAGCTGCGTTCGGCTCGGTCCGGCCGGCTTCCTCACCATCAGGGATGGAGCACAGTACCGCCTTGGCGTCCGGGTTCTGCCGCAGCTCGAACAAGAGATCCTCGGGCCCAAGCCCCTTGGCGCTGACGTGGGCTTTGATCTTGGTGATGATCTGGCGGCTCAGCTTGAACCGCCGCCACTCTTCGTCCTTGGGGTGTTTGACGATGAATCGCTGGCCCTCGGGGTGGAACTTCGGGTTGACCTGGACCACGGCGCGGCTGACGGTGAGGATGCAGGTTTCAAAATCGAAGTCGTGGACGCGAAGTTCGGTCAGCTCCCCCCAGCGCAGGCCACTTTCTATGTCTACCTCCACGAGGAGCTTGGAATCCTCGTCCGGCAACGCCTGGTAAATCGAGTCGAACTGCTGTGGGCTGATTATCGTCGGTGGCTTGGTGATGACTGGAGGTGTCTTCACCCCCTTGCAGGGATGGATAAAGATCACTTGATCGTTGAGCGCGGTAGTGAAGATCGCGCTCAGGATGTTCTTGAGATTGCGGATCGTTTTGGGCTGGACCCCCTCGGCCTGCAGCGAGGTCACCCACTCGCGGACGTCTGATGGGAGGATCTCGACCATTCTCATGGCGTCGAACCATCCCGCGATGTGCTTGTCGATCTGGTAGCTGTAACCCTCCCGAGTCGACGCCTCCATCACGTGGTTCGGAAGCCAGGTCTCCCGCACGTACCGCTGGAAGGACTGGCGGCCCCGCTCGGGGTCGCTGGCGCGTCCTTCTGCGAGCTTCGTCTCTGCCCGCTGCCATGCCTTGTCGGATGCTTTCTCGGCGGAGAAGGTTCCCGCCGAGCGAAGCCGGCCGCGGAGATCGACGTAGCAGGCGGTGTAGCGCGGCTTGTCGTCCTTGCCGATGCGCTTCTTCGAGTACCCCATCGTGTCCGCCCCCAAGATCATCTGTCCGTGATTCGTCCGCGGACTCAGCGTCAACAGGTGATATTCAGCGTAACAGTTCGACAGGCTTATTAGGCCTCTGACCTGCTAGTATACCTAGAAGCTGGTATACGTCAAAAGGTTGTATGAACCAATACACTGGTCTCATAACCCAGAGGTCGTAGGTTCAAATCCTACCCCCGCTACCAGGTCAGAGGCCCTTCTCGAACGTGAGAGGGGCCTCTTTCGTGTTGTTTGCTAACGGATTTGCTAACGGGCCGCCGTTTACGCCGCCTCGTCTGTGCTGCTACCGCCTGCGCTCTCCTCGTTTATCTCCTTGTCCGCGTCGTCCGTGAGCACGGTGGAGGCGAGCGAGCCGCCGATGATCAGCGCCGCGAGCGTGTTCGCCACCTTGCGGTCTGCCTCTAGGTCCGTCTGAACGTACTGCTTCATGGTGAATGCCACGTCGGCATGGCCGATGCGGCTGCTGAGCGCCTTCCAGTCGATCTTCGCGTCACGGCCAGCGGTCGCGTAGCTGTGCCTGACGTCGTGCAGGTCGATGTCCGGTAGACCGGCCGCCGCAGACAGCCTCTTGAACCGGCGCGTGATCGTATCCGGGTGCGGAGGCTTCCCGTTCTCCCAGCAGAACAGCACCCCGTGATCGAGATAGTCCGGCCCGAACTCGCCCCGCTCCTGGCCGATCATCTCGACGTGCGCCTTCAGCGCGGCGAGGGTGAACGGGTCGAGCGCCAGGACGTGCTGAGCGTTCTCCGTCTTGCCGTCCGACTCGATGACCTTGCCGTCCACGACAACCCTGGTGGTCTCGATGGTGAGCGTTCCGGCGTCTAGGTCGAGCAGGTCACGATGTGCGCCCGCCAGCTCGCAGCGCCGCATGCCCGAGGTTGCTTCGAGTACCCACAGCGCGAAGAACCGATCCGACCGGGAGCGTTGCAGGAACGTCTGGAGCTGAGCGACCGTCCAGACCTTCCGGCCCTTACGCGGAACGCGCGGGGGATGGGCATCACTCACGACGTTGCGTTTCGCCCAGCCCCAGACCGCGAAATCTTCCCAGGCTCGATGCAGCATGCGGTGCGTGTTCACCACCGTCTTGGGCTCCAGGCCGGGTGGCAGCTTTCGCCGTGACACTTCGTCGGCCTTCTCAGCCGCCCGCCGACCCCGCTTGATCGCCTCGATGGGCTGGCCGATCGCCGGATCGTTCTCCGCATGCTTGCGGTAGCAGCGCACCACGTCATACGGGTACGGACGGCAGAACAGCACGTGGCCGTCTGCGGCCAGCCGCCGCCGATGAATCGCTCGGCTGGCCGGCTTGGCTTTCGGCCTGGCCTTGATTCGCCCTTCGGCGAGCAGCTTTGCATACAGCGCGTCACACACCGCGCCGTCGATGTCCTGCACGTCGCGCTGCCCGATGTAAGGGGTCACGTAGTAGGCGGCGTAGTTTCGCCAGTTCTGCGCCATGGACGGTTTGATCGAGTGCTCGATTCGTGTCAGCCATTCCTCCAGTCCGGCGGCTACCTTGCGTCGAGACGCGGTTACGACTTGCCCCCGCTCGTAGTCAGCGATCGCGACGCGGCACTCTTTCCATGCCTCCTTCTCCGACTTGAAGCCGCTGTGGGTCTGCTGGCGGCGCTTGCCGCTCAACGGGTCGGGGTCGATGTCGAACCAGAATGCCCACGTCTTCCCGCGCTTGGATACATGGCCTTTCATGCTGCCTCTCCCTCCGTCTCGATGAATTCGCGCAGCCTGGCTGACACGACATAGACACGGCGGCCGAGCCGCTTGGCTGGAAGATCACCCGCACTCACGAAGCGGTAGGCAGCCGCCCGGCTTATGCCGATCAACTTGGCCGCTTGTGGAACGGGAATCAGCAACGGGAGCCCGATGAACGGGTCATCGGGGCGGGGTTCTCGCTGTTCGGTGCTCATGCCGCCCTCCCGGTTGCCGAAAGATTGGTGTCTGGTTGCCCGGCCGCTCGTCGGCGCGCTTCGTCGAGTGCCTGTTTCCAGGTGATGCGGTCGGCGACGACGTGCAGGAGTCGCCGGGCGTGGGACATGTGGTCGGGGTCGGAGGGGGCGACGGGTTCCCAGGCGTACCGGGCCGGGTCGGTTGCCGAAATGCCGAGGGTGGTCATCAGCCAGGCTTTGCGGTCGCCGCGGTGGTCGGCGAGGGTTTTGCCGGACCACTTGCGCGAGACGAGCACGCGGCGTCCGGCGTAGCCGAGGTGCTCGCGGCGGTGCGCTTTGCCTTTGCAGCCGCCCGGCCGCTGGCCCGCCCGTGGGTTCTTGGGCTGTACTCCATATCGCAGCCAGTTCGCGCACGTCGGGGAGCACGGCTCGTAGCGGAGTGCGTCGGTGAGCCGGTCGAGGTGCGCTTGCTGTGCGTCGGTGGCGGCCTGGTGGCAGTCGGCGACGTGCTTGGTGAGGTATTTGGTGAGGTACCCGATGCAGCGGGCGGAGTCTTTCGACCCGGCGAGGACGCCCTGGGCGTCGAACCGCGGCCCGAACCGGGCCACGTGCAGCGGTTCAGCATCTGGCCTGATCGCGTCCAGGGCGTCATCCCACGAAGGGAGCCGCTCCCCTGTCTGGGGGTTGATGTAGCTGGCGGTGGTCTCGTCCCAGACTGGCAGGTGGTCGCCGCCGAACCGGATCACTGACGTGTCAGGCCACCAGACGTTGTGGTAGGTCGCGGCGAGGACTTGGCGCAGCTCGGTGCGGGAGACGGTGCCGCGCATGGCGATGTGGATGTGCGGGGCGAGGCGGCGCTGCGGTTCGATGGCGGCGAAGTACTGGACGTCGTGTCCGAGGAACCGGCGCAGGTTCTGGATGAACCGGTCGAACAGCGCGGCGAAGTGCAGCGCATCGCGGGCGGCCTGGCGGTAGTCGTAGCTATTCGCATTGACCGGTGTGCCGTCGCTGGCCACACGCCCGTAGCCGGGGCAGGTCAGGGTAATGAACAGGGAGGGCCGGAACGTCTTGCCGTCCTGCGCGGTGTAGGTCTTCCCGACCGTCCGCGCGTCGATTTTGCGGTGCGGCAGGTCCGGGGTGTCGCTGCGCCGCCGGGTGGAGCGGTGTCGCCGGGCGGGCCGGGCCGGGAGCACGTTGCCGCGCATCCCGGCGCCGTTGATCTCCTCGTCCAGTTCGGGAATCGCTTCGTCTAGGTCGGCGGTGTCCTGCCCGTCCTGCTCCTGGTGGTCGCGGTCGGCCTGGACGTCGGCGCGTGTCTCGATCCACCACCGCTGCATCTCATCCGGCTCATCTGGCTCGATGACCGGTTCGTGGTCGAGGTGCCAGCCTTCCCGGCACTGCGCGGCCCGCAGCGTCCTGGCCCGCTCGGCGCAGGGCGGGCACACGCTCGCGAGGGTGTGCCCGCAGGGCACGAGGACCTGATCGACTTTGCCGGTGGCGATGTCGGTGCGGCGGAGCTGCACTGTCCGGATGCAGGCCCCGTGTTCCTCGGCGACCTGCCGTACTACGTCGCGGGCCAGGGGCATCGCCAGCCGCTGCGCGCGTGTCCCGGTCCTGGGCGGTGTGTTCGGTTGGGTTTGGGTCACCAGTCACCTCCGCTGGGGTCGGCGGGTGAGTCCGGGGCGTCGCCGCACATGCGGCACTCCCAGCGGAGCGGCGATGTGCCGTCGTCGATTAGAAACAGGCCCGCGCCGCAGGTGGGGCAGAGTTCGTCGGTCCGCCATGCCGGGGTTCTCACGCGGCACCGCCCCGCTCCTGGTCTGCAGAAGTGGTGACCATGGCGCGGATGTCGTCGTCGGAGACGAAGGCGGCGCGGACTCGCACGGGGTCGGGGGAGGTTTCCAGGCGGACGAACCCGACCCCGGCACCGATGGCGGGGTTGGCGGATATCTCGTCGCAGGCCGCGCCGCGGTCGCGGGCGCCATCGCCGAGCACCATGTCGACCTGGGCGGGCTCGTCGAGCCGCAGCGCGATCTTGTCGGGGAACAGGTTGCGGATGTTCAGTACTTCCTTGCGCGGGTCTTGCAGCGCTGCAACGACGCAGTAGCCGACCGCGCGGCCCTGGGTGGTCAGGGTGGCCAGCGCGGCCAGGGTGCGGTCTTTGAGCTTGCGGTCGGCCTGATAGGCGGTCAGGAACGCGATCTCATCGACCATGATCACGATGAACGGGAAATCTGTGGTCGGCTGGTGGTCACGCTGGCGTCCCGCGAACCGCAGTGCCCGCGCCTGCATGTCCGCCACGGCGTCTTCGAGCAGGTTGGCGATGTCGGCCGGGTTGGCCGCGTACCGTCCGTGCCGCTCGAACAGGGCGCGGCCGAAGGCCAGTTCCATCAGCTTTGGGTCGCACGCCCATACCTGGACCAGGCCAGCCAGGAGCAGCGGCAGCATGGCCCGGACCAGGCTCCAGACATAGGAGCCTTTCCCGGCGCCGGTCGCGCCGGCGATCAGCAGGTGGGTTCCGTGCAGCCGGGCGAGGAAGGGTGCCCCGTCTTCGCGTCGTCCCACCGGGAGTGCCCGCAGGTCGGCATCGGGCAGGATCGGCAGCGCGGACATCGGCTCCGCCAGGGCGTCACGGCGGACGAACTCCAGCACCAGCGCGCCGGGGGATGCGCTGCGGATTCGGCACAGCAGCGCGCCGAATCCGTGCGCGAGGCTGTCGGCCCGGTCAGCGAAGTCCGCGGGGGACTGGCCGGAAACGAGCTTCACCCGTACCCGGTCGGTGCACCCGGTGACATCGACGCGGTCCAGCAGCGGGAACACGATCTGTCCCCGGTACAGGGGCGCGAGCCGCGCGATGGTCATCACGCCATGCCAGCGCCGCATGTAGCACCATCGCCGCCACCTGCGCCGTGCCGGAACGCTCACGAGCCTGGCGAACCAGTCTGGCCGCCATATCCGCAGTCCGGTCAGGGTGGCCAGCGTGAAGCACGCCAGCGCGATCAGGCCCAGCCATCCGGCGTTCAGCCAGATCAGCAGCACCACGCCGGTTGTGACGTCGAGCAGCGGATGCCGAAGCGCGAACCAGGTCACCCGCCCGAGCAGCCGGATCAGGCGGACGATCCAGATCACCAGCTCGGGCGTGCGGTAGACCGGCGAGCGCCAGACCGGCGCTGCGAACGGGTCGGGGTTATCGACCTGGGCGAACTGCTCGCCCGTGACGTTACGCATACGATTCAAGTCCTCTCTCGGTTACCAGCCAGGGGAGAAACCGGGGGCGGCCGGAAGGTGCGAACTTCCGGCCGCCCCGCCCGTCATCACGCCGCCTGCACACCCGCTGCGTCCGCGTCGCCAGCGGCGTTCTGCAGCCGCTCGCATTCCCCGGCGAACCGCTGTGCGGCCTTGACCAGTTCGCGGGCGAAGGCTGTTGTCGATTCGGCCGCTATGTTCTCCGCGACGCAGATCGACACCCCGCAGTCGCCCGCGTCGAGCGTCAGGATCGGCGGCTTGTTGGGGTAGGTGGAGCACCGCACAGTCCAGTCGGAGCCCACGTGCACACCTACATAGCCGAAGGACCCTCCGCCGCTGCTCACGCCGCGTCCTTCTCGGTGCCAGTCCGCCCGCCCCGGCTCGCCGCGCGTACCCCGGCCGCCTTCAGCGAGTAGGCCAGCCGCCCCGCCTGATTCACGTAAGGCGTGACGGTCATCCCGGTGAACTCCACCGGCACGAACGGCAGCCCCGCCGGCGCCGGGGGCAATACCGGCTCCGCATGGGCTGCAACCTTGATCTTGACTGTCTTGGTGCGTGCTTCGGGGTCGGCGTCGATAACCTCGACCGCCCACAGCGGTAGGCCGGTCGTCTTGTCCTTGGACTGAACGAACCGGTCCCCGCTGGAAGCGTCGAAGTCGCGGACCGCCTCGAAACCCCCGGCGGCGAACACCCCGTGAGTGAACACGTGACCGAACTCGACCGGGATCGGGCCTTGCAATGCCATCTGGTTCTCCTTGACTTGATGAAACTTGGTCACCCGATTGCTTGGCCAACCAAGTGATGACGACAGCATACCCGCACGGTCACTTGGTTAGTCAAGCGATTAGGTGAGGCTAGTTCACCTGGTAGGCGTCTTCCAGCTCCTGGCGGTCACCCGGCATCGCGATATCCAGGACGAGCACGGGTATCCCGGAGGCCTCCCGTGCCACGACATACACGGCCAGTACCGGGGCGGTCTTGGCGATGCCGAGGAGTTTCGCCTCGGCGGGGTCGGGGTGGCGGGCGGTGACCTGCTCGACGACGTGATCGATCCGCCTGCCGGTGCGGTGGGCCAGGTGGGCGCGGACTCCGCCACGGAGCGGTTCCTGCTGCGCCAGGTCGGTGCTCCCGACCAGGTGGGCGGGTATCCACCAGGTCACGATCTCGGCGGCCTCGTCGTCCCAGCGGGCGAGCCGCTTGCGCTGCAGCACCTTCTCGCCGTCCGGGACGTCGAGCAGCGCGGCGATCCGCGGGGGAGGGGTGACCATGCCGACCGCAACCAGGTCGCCGTGCTCGCGGGACTCGTCGCGGTCCAGTTCGATGCCGCCGCGCCGCTGTGATTCCACCGCAGCCAGGGCGGGGCGGCCGCGGACGAAACTGCCCTTGCCCTGCTGGGTCTGGATCCAGCCGTCCCCGCGCAGGGTCCGCAGTGCCCGGACCACGGTCGGCCGGGCGATCCCGAACTCGGCGGTGAGCTGGTGCTCGCTGGGCAGCATGGATCCGGGTGGGTACTCGCCGCTGTCGATGCGCCGCTGCAGTTCCTCGATGAGCTGCGCGTATTTCGGCGGCGTGTACTCGTAGGCCATGACCCTGCCCTTGCCTAGAAGCTTGAGTTGCCAAGCACACTACCGCTCGGGCGGCCAGGCTGTCACCCCTCGCATCCGCGGACTCACATCCCGGACTGGCCGCCCTGTCCAGCCTGCACGAGCCTGCGCGCCGCGCCGAAAGCATCGGCCGCGGGCCACGTCATGTCCTCGCCGTCGTGCCGCCAGTGCAGGAGCCGCCGGTAGCACCAGACAATCACCTCGGCCGTCACCAGCAGGCCGACTTGGGAGCAGGCCCGCACGTCCAGTACCCGCACCCCGGCTGCTTCGAGTTCATCGGCCAGGGCCCGGACCATGCTCTCCGCTTCCCGCCGCCGGGCCGGATAGGGCATCACGAGCGGGGCCAGTCCAGCCGCGCCCACACGATCCACCCGTGCAGGCTGCCGTCGATGCCCCACTCGCTGGCGATCCTGGTCACGATGTCGAGGCCGTGCCCGGCCAGGCTCTCGTCTGGGTGCGGTTCCCACGGGCCGCCGCCGTCTTCCACCTCGACCCAGGTGTAGTCAGGGGCATGCACCTCGACCCGCACCATGAACCGGCCATCCCGCTCCCGGCTGTGACTGTGCAGCACCGCGTTGGCCGAGAACTCCGACACGCACAGCACTACGTCATCGGCCACCGGGGAGCCCTTGACAAGGCCAGCGGCGAAGGCGCGTGCTTCTCGGACCTGATCGAGCCTGCCCGGGAACGACCGCGTGCAGATGTGCTCCGCCTCGTCCCCAGCACTCCTCACCGGGGGGTTGAGGGGCTTGCCGATGGCATGCCGGACGGTCAGTACGCTGCGCCTGGTCTCTGCTGCCGAGCCGGGCGATGTCACCTCACCCGGCATGTCCGCTGCCCCTGCACTCCGGGCACGACCGCCGCGCAGGCTCCGCCGAGCCGCGCATCAGGGTGCCGATCACCAGGGCGCGCCGGGACCGGCGCAGTTTCCATCCCCGGCCACGGCAGGCCGGGCAGGCGGGAGGGTGGGGATCATGTTGCGTCATGCCCCTACCATTCGCGACTCTTCGTCGCGAACCCATCACACAGTGGGTTATCACCTTGATATAGGGCTGTAGGCTGCCAGCAGCAGGTCACGAAGCTGTAGCTCAGCGCAACCAGGGGAAACGATCATGCGGTCTGGTGCGTTCGACCCACCGGCGGTACCCGCCGAGGTTTGGGCACGCCCCGATATGACCACAGCCCTGCGCCAGCGCGACATCGGTCACCTGATCGCGCTGCTGCGCCAGTGGGCCGGGCTCAGCCAGACCCGGATCGCCACCGCCACCGGCATCGCCCAGGGACGCCTCAGCGACTACGCCAACGGCAAGCACGCCATCACCACCATGACCGTCTGGGAACGTATCGCCGACGGCCTGAACATGCCTGACCCCGCCCGCGCCTGCCTTGGCCTCGTCTCTCGCGATCACCCTGCCTCGTACGCGTCACCTGCCGCGACCCAGCCGGAACGAGAAACCGAGCTGCTGCGCCGCATCGCGGTCGCCCGGCACATCGACGTTTCGGTCATCGGCGCCCTGCAAAGCGAAACAGACGCCATCCGGCTCCTGGACCGCCGCCTGGGTGCCCCGGCCGTGACAGCAAAGCTTGAGGCCCATATCGGCCACCTCGATTCCAGCCTGCGCCACTCCCTGCGCCCTGGGCAGCGCCAGTCACTCGCCGCCGTTACTGCCGACGCCTGCGCCCTGGCCGGATGGCAGGCCATCGACATGCGGCACCTGCCCGAGGCCTGGAATCACTTCGAGCACGCCATCGCTGCCGCTCGTGAAGCCGGAGACATGTGCCTGCTGGCCTTCGCCGCGGGGGAGCAGGCCTACGTCCTGGCCGACCTCGGCCATCACCTCGACGCCCTGGCCATGGTCCAGGCCGCCTACCAGGAAACACGCGCCTGCATCCCGCACCAGATCCGAGCGTGGCTTCGCGCCGCCGAAGGGGAAATGGCGGCCGCCGCAGGATACGAGACCGCCTGCCGTCACGCCCTCGACCAGGCCGCCAGCGAGATCAGCCACGGCTCCAGCGGCGAAGACCTGCCCTACCTGGCACTCAACGAAGCCCACCTGGCCCGCTGGCGCGGCAACTGCCTGGTCATCTTCGGCGACCCGCACACCGCCGACGAGCTCGCCGCCGCGCTCGCCGACATGGACGGCACGTTCACCCGCGCCGAGGCAGGCCTGCGCTGTGACCTCGCCGCCGCCCTGCACGCCCAGGGGGAATCCGGTGAAGCACACCGGCATCTCAGCCAGGCCAGGCAGCTCGCCCAGCTCACCGGCTCCGCCCGCCAGCGCCGCCGCATCCGGCAGCTCGCCCGCAAGATCGGCGACGCCGCCTAAGACTTCGCCGACAGCAGCTGCAGAAGCGCCACCAATACCCCGGCATTCCAGATATCACCCGAGGCGATCAGGCCAGGAACCGATGACAACGGCACCCACTCCATCCGGTCCACCTCGTTAATCTCGGTCGCCTCGCCGACCTTCTCGGCGTCTTGGCCGACGAACACCACATGCTCGGAGTCCACCATCCCGACCATCGGCTGAAACGTGATCAGATGCTCTACCTGGCCCGCCCGGTACCCGGTCTCTTCTTCCAGCTCCCGCTTAGCGGTCTCGGCCGGTTCCTCGCCCTCATCGATGAGTCCGCCTGGCAGTTCCCACCCCCACCGGTCTTGGACGAACCGGTGGCGCCACAGCAACAGCGCCCGCTCCTGGTCATCGAGCAGCACCATCATCGCGGCACTTTGCAGCCGGACTACGTGATGCCAGAACCGCTCCCCATCAGGCAGCTCAACATCAACCTGTCCCAGCCACACCCACGGATTGTCGTAGATCGTCCGTTCACCGAACGTCTTCCACCGGCTCCGCCCATCACCCATCGCAGCGCTCACACCACGACGCTAGCGGCTGCCACACCTACGCTCACACACCGGCCGCTTGACTCTTGCCGAATTGAGCCGTACTAGATCAAGGCGGCGTCGCTACGCGCCGCCGCGGCACTCACCGCCACTGGGCTCTGCCTCTTCGAGGCTCGCCCAGCGCGGCAGCGCCCAGCGGCTAGGGCACGGGTCGATAGTGACACGTTCTGCGAATCCACCGTGTCTGTGGCCGCCTACGTCGGTATCTAGGATCATGTGCCAAGCGTTGTCCCTAGTATGCCGCGCCTGAGATC